>CAZNMJ010000288.1:0-4317 GCA_964573815.1 uncultured Anaerolineales bacterium | reverse complement strand
GGGCGAACCCCTGCCCCGTGGCGGTCAACCCCGTGACCAACAAAATCTACGTCGCCAACCATACTAGCCACAACGTGACGGTCATCGACGGCACCGACAACAGCACCGTCACCGTGGACGCCGGCACAAATCCCTACTCCGTGGCGGTCAACCCGGTGACCAACAAGATCTACGTCCCCAACTATAATAGCAATAACGTGACCGTGATTACCCCCGCCCGCACTCAGGCCAGTCCCCTGACGACGAGCATCACGCCGCTCCTGGGCCATGAAACCGTCCTGCCCCGGCCCACCTTCAGCTTCAGCGCCAGCAGCACCTTTAGCCCTGTCACTCCCCCCATCCGCCACATCTACTATCAGGTCGATACTGCCACCGGCCCCTGGCTCAGGGCCAGCCCCGCCGGCGCCACCGGCAGCGGACAAACCCCGGCCTTGTTGCCTGGGACGCACCTGCTCTTTGCCTTTGCCGTGGATGGGCAGGAGGCCACCTCCATCAATACCGGGACGGGCAGCAGCCCTGTGATCGGCCAGGTCAGGGCCTATCATTTCCTCATGAACGGGACTCGTCAGACCTTCCTGCCGCTGACTGTGAAGCGTTATTGAGGGGCTATGGGCGGCCAAGGCGTAGTGGGGTGCGTACCCCTGCGTCGACGCAGGGGTTCTATACCCTGACACAACCTATGTCCACCAACGTAGGGAGGTATCGACGATGACCGAGCTTCTCATCGAGGAGATTCCCTTAGGCGACGGCCGCCTGCACGACTTCGTCGAAGTGCCCTGGCGCATCCACAGAGGTGATCCTAGCTGGACGCCTCCCCTCCGCTCTGAGTACCTGGGCAGCAGACTGCTGGGGCTACCAGGGTTGCTGACACCTCACCACCCGTATCACCGACACGCTGAGCTGACCCACTTCCTTGCCAGGCGGGGCCGGGAACTGGTGGGGCGCATCTCCGCAGCCATCAACCATCGGTTCAACGATTATCACCATACACAGATCGGCTTCTTCGGCTTCTTCGACACTGTGAACGACTTCGATGTCGCCCGTCCCCTCCTGGACGCAGCTCGCAGCTGGGTCATAGAGCGAGGAATGAAGGTGTTGCGAGGACCCGGAGAGTACTCTAATGCCACCCACGAGCGACAAGGCGTACTGATCTCAGGCTTCGACTACCCGCCCACGGTCGAACTGACCCACAACCCACCCTACTACGGCCAGTTGCTAGAGCGGTATGGATTCCACAAGGCCAAAGACTATCACGCCCACGTGGGGGACGAACTCAAATCGGAGGTCGCTTCGCGCCTGACCCGCGTCTCGGATCGTGTTCGCTCACGCTACGGCATCACAACGCGCGCAGCGGATCTCAAGCGCCTAGACGAGGAGATTCAGTTGCTGGTGAAGATCTACAACGAGGCCTGGAGTGACAACTGGGGGTTCCTGCCCTTGACCGATGCGGAAACGCATGCCCTGGCCGAGAGTCTGCGACCAGTGCTAGTTCCGGAGCTGCTTCGGTTTGCCTTTGTGAAGGGGGAGCCAGCGGCGGTCGCCGGCGGCCTCCCTGACCTCTATGTGCCTTTGCGTCCTCGCTGGCGGTGGCCTCTCGACACCGACCTCGTGCGCATGCTGCGCGTACTACTGCAGCGCCGCCGCATCCGAAGGCTGCGGGGCATGTTCCTGGGAATCCGCCCAGCCTTCAGACAGATGGGCGTCGATGCAGTCCTCTTCCACGAGATCCTCACTTCGGCCCTACGCCTGGGGTTCAATTGGCTTGAGACCTCCATGATGCTGGAGGACAACGAGGACATCGTCAGGTTGGTCGAGGCTGTGGGCCTTCGTCTCTATAAGACCTGGCGTATCTACGACCTGGATCTGTAGGCGGAGTTCGCGCGGTGTCGCTCGGTCGCAAGCGCCCTTGAACCCCTGTACGGGCCCTCGAGATGCAGTGACGGACGACACTGCTCGCGCCCTCAAACAGCCCCAACACGAACGCCGGCATCGGACGCCCGCCACAGGAGAGAGATTCTATTCCCGCAGCTTGGCTCCGATTTCCTTCTCCAATCGTCCAGCAATTCTGGTATGGACCTTCGCCACCTCCCTGTCGGTGAGAGTCCTCTCAGCATGCCGGTAGGTCAACGAGTAGGCCAGGCTCTTCTTGCCAGGAGGTATCGGCTCGCCCCGATAGACGTCGAACAGGGTCACCTCCTCCAGAAGTTCTCCCCCCGCGAGCCGGATGAGATCCTCCACCTGTTGCGCAGACACATCTTCATCCACAATCAGCGACATGTCCTGGCTGATGGCAGGGAAGCGCGAGACGGGCTGGAGATAGCGGACAGGCTCCACTTGTGCCAGAAGCTCCTCCAGGTCCAACTCCAGCAGAGTGACGGGCTGAGCCGGAAGGTCGAAGCTTTCCCGTACCTTGGGATCCACTTCGCCGAACACCCCTACCTCCACATCCGCCACCTTCAAAGTCGCACAACCTCCCGGGCGGAACGTGGGGTGTTCCAGGGGAGTGAAACTCCTCTCGGTCAAACCTAGGCGATCCAGGAGCGTCTCCACCACGCCCTTCAGATCGTAGAAATCCTCGTAACCCGGCTCGTCAATGAGCCAGGAACGTAGGGTGCGAGGACCCGTCATCGCTATGCCCAGACGTCGAGGCTCGTCGGGCAGTTGGTCTTCCCGTTGAGGCAGGTAGACCCGTCCGATCTCGAAGAGAGCCACTCCTTCTGTGTAGCGCAGGTTATCCCTCACGGTCTCCAGCAGACTGGACATCAGCGTGCGGCGCATGTACTCCCGCTCCGTGGTGAGGGGGTTCGAGATTCTAATGTAGTCTGCGGGGCTGGGTTCCGCCCCGCCCGGGTCCAGCTTGGCGAAGGCCTCCAGATTGCTCAAGGAATAGCTTATGGCCTCTGTGAGTCCGCACCCGACGAGGATGTCTCTGATCCGTTCTTCCCCCTCCAGGGAGTAATCCCGCTGCTGGGGGGGCAACTCGTCTTTCATCAGTGTGGTGGGTAGCCTGTCGTAGCCATAGACACGAGCGACCTCTTCAATGAGATCGGCAGGGATGCTAACGTCCAGGCGGTAGTGGGGCACGATGGCATGAATGACCTCCTCTTCCACCTGGCAGTCGAACTCCAACGATTCCAGGATATTCACTATCTGCTCAGCCTCCAAGGCAATGCCGAGGATCCGCTCGACCTCTTGAGGAGTCAAGTCCACAACCTTGGTCTCAGGTTTGAGAGGATAAGCGTCCGCGTAGCCCTCCTCAACAGTGCCGCCAGCCAGTTCCTCCATCAGTCTCGCCGAACGCTCCACGGCGGTCATCGTCAGCTGGGGAGGCACGCCACGCCCAAAGCGTGAGGCAGCCTCGCTCGGGAGCTTCAATGCCTGCGACGTTCTGCGGACGCTGATGTAGTTGAAGTTGGCCGATTCGATGAGGATGTTCGTGGTCCCGTCCGTGACCTCACTTTCCAGTCCACCCATGACTCCCGCGATAGCGACAGGCCCACCGCCGTCAGTTATGAGCAGAGTATCTTCGGTCAAGCTGCGCATGACTCCATCCAGGGTCACCATTCTCTCGCCCGGGCGGGCCCGCCGAACAATGATAATTGGCAAAGCCGATGGAGGTGTCTTGCCATCTCTGTCGCGTAGCAGGTCGTAGTCGAAGGCGTGCAGCGGTTGGCCCCACTCCAACATCACGTAGTTGGTGATATCCACGATGTTGTTGATGGGCCTCAGCCCCGCCAAGGTCAGGCGCCGCTGCATCCAAGGAGGCGAAGGGCCTATCTGCACGTCCCTTACAAGGGCGGCCGAGTAGCGAGGACACAACTCTGGGTCGGCGATCTCCAGCTCCACCCAGGGCGTAGACGCAGTTCCCGCCTTTTCCGCCAACTGGGGCCAATCGCCAAGTCTCACCTCCTGCTGGGTCAGAGCAGCCACCTCCCGGGCCACACCGACGATGGAGAAGCAACGGGCCAGATTTGGAGTGAGGTCCAGCTCTACAACTGTGTCGCCCATGTAGTCCTGCAAGGGCACACCGATGGGCGCATCATCCTCCAGAATCATGATCCCCTCATGATCGTCGGAGATGCCCAGCTCCTTCTCGGAGCACACCATACCCTCGGAGCGAACGCCCCGGATCTTGGTCGGCTTCAGGGTCATGTATCTCAGTTCTTCGGCATGCCCGTCGATCAGTCGCGCACCCGTGGTGGCGAAAGGCACCCTCTGGCCCTCGTCGCCTACGCGGATATTGGGCGCACCGGTGACCACGGCCATGGGCTGTTCCGCCCCATACTCCACCACCGCGATAGTCAAGCGATCTGCATT
>CAZNMJ010000287.1:0-4364 GCA_964573815.1 uncultured Anaerolineales bacterium | reverse complement strand
TCACCGCTAGGCGACAGAGGGAAGCTGTCCCCCCACAACGCCGACTGTACGAAGTCGTTGAAGAAGCCGCCGCCGGCGTCGGGCACACGGACATGAGGGGCGCCCTCAAAGGACAGGTAACAATAGACTTCATCATAGCCGGCGGGCACGGACATATCCAGGGCCTCTACCTGCAAGTGCGTGGCCAGGGTCCGAGGGCAATCCCCCTCCACGAACACCGGCCCAACGATGTTGCTGCGCTGCGCTCCCCTGAAGTTGACCGCCTCCACCCAGAACATAAAAGCTCCCTCGCTCGGCGCGGGGAATTCGAAGTAGACCAGCTTTCCGTCCTCGAAGGGCTCTAGCTCGGCGATGACACGCGCATCGTGACTGAGCGCCCACTTGTACTTCACCTCGTACCGCTCCTCGTTGTCGGCGTTGTCGTTCCAGAGCAGGCGTATGTGGCAGCCCGTCACCTCGACCTGGAGATCGGTGGGCGCAGCAGGCGGTGCAGCTGCCGTCAGTATGCCCAGCAGAGAGTCGATCGAGATGGGCGCTGCGGCCCTGATGACGCCCAGGCGGGCCCCAGTTGGCAGGGGCAGGGGACCACCTTCCGGTGGCTGATCTTCACCGGTGGGCAGCGTCGGTCCGACGGGTGGGCCCTCAGGGCCCCGTTCTGCCTCGGACCGCGGAGGAGGCAGCACCACCTCGCTGCCTTCGGGCGGCTCTTGATCGACCAGGTCAGGGTTCAGCTGCCGCACGGTTTCTGGGTCGACATCGTGAGCGGCCGCGATGTCGTCCAGCGTCTCGCCCTCCTCCACAGTCACCAGGAGAGCAGGCTCGTCAGGCCCCGGCCGCTCCACACCCCCGACGTTCACCGGCCAGCTATCCCCCATGAGGCCCGTGGCGTCCACCGCGCGCACCCAAAGCGTGTGCAGACCCTGGGGAACATTCAGGTCGAAAGAGACGTAGAAGGGCGAGACGCCCTCCGGATCGCGGCTCTCCTCCGTGCCCATCAGCTCACCATCAACCCACAGTTCGACCCGCGTTATGGGGATCCCGCCGAAGGCGGTGGCCGAAACGGGGAGGTAACTCCCCGCCAGGGTTGATGTCCCGGAAGCCGGGTAGGTGATGGTCACGCTCGGCGGCTCATTCTGCTCCCGCGCCTGCTGCTGAATGTAGCGAACAGCGAAGACGCCCAGCACAACGCAGGCCAGAGCGGCAAGCACAGAGAGCGTGACAGCGATCGGTATCCCGCAGCCGCGACGCTTGTTCATAGCGATCCTCCTTTACCCTACGCAGCTGTCCCAGACGCTTACGGTCCGCACCACACCATCCCGTTCAGTAGTCGGCGATATAGAAGGAGCCGGTACCCCACCAGGACACGTTGCCTCGAGCGGAATCGTCCGTGGCTCTTATGCGGTACTCCATCGTCCCATCGCAAATAGCGTGCTCGAGCGGGATGTAGGTCACGGTCCAGTTGTTCCCGTTCCTTGAAAAGACTCCGCACCATTCCTCACCACCGGCGCCAGACCAGGTACAGAACAATTCTACCGACCTAACACCGGATGGGTCACGGACCCTAGCGCTGATCTCTATCTCCATAGGCGCGGTCAAGCAGTAGACAGAGTTGGCTGACTGTCCAACATTGCCGATGCTAGGCCCCTCGGTATCGGTGATCACGGAGACGGTCAGGCTTGCGCTCACCTCACCTCCCGGGCCCCTCGCCCGCAAGGTATAGGTCGTGGTCTCGCTGGGGCACACCCCATCCCGCGAATCATGGTCGCCCACACCCTCTCCGTCTAGCCACACCTCCCTGATGAAGCCCTCCACCGCCCAACTCAGCGTGGTGCATTCCCCCTCCTGGACTTGGACCGGATTCGATTGGAAAGAGACGATGGTCGGAGGAGGTGGAGTGGTAGGAGTGACGGTGGGCGGTACCGGCGTGGCTGTGGGCGGCACCGGCGTCGCCGTCGGCGGGACCGGCGTCCCAGTAGGGACTGGTGAGGACGTGGGCGAAGGAGACGGCGTTTCTGGCGTCACGATTTCCTCTGTGGGCCGCGCTGTAGGCGAGGGCGTGGGGGATCCCCCCAGGTCGCCCACGGTGACGACAGCTGTGGACTCGGGGCCAGTGTTGCCCTGGCTGTCCGTGGCCCTGGCGCTGATGGTGTATACACCCGACCCGCTCGGGTTCCACCCCACTGTGGTATCAGCCAGCATGCCTCCCCCTGCCGGCGCCTGGATCAGAAGAGTGCCGTCAACAAAGAATTCGAAGCTGGCCACGCCGTCGACGTCAGAGGCATGGGCCGTGACCTCCTGTGGCCCCAAAGGCAGCTTCGCCGCATCGAGCGGCTGATCCAGCCAGGTGGTTGGGCCCTGCGTGGACGATGGGGCACACGCGACCAACAGCAGACCTATGAGAAGCACCATTGCAGAACGGGTAAGCGACAGTCTCATAACCCTACCTCCTATCATGTCGATCAGACGCTGATCCTTTGGCCATCCAGCCGTTGACCATAGGTGCGTGGGGTACGAACCTGAATCTGCCCGGCGCCTCAAAGCTAGGCGTCGTCGCAAGCCCCCTTTGTCGATATGGGAGAGAACTTAGTGCATTACAGTACAACACAGCCGTAGGATTGTCAAGGGAAGTCCCTGAGTGGAGTACATCCCAACTTTGCAGGGCCAGATATCCAAGCATCCTGAGTAGGCCTTGGGTGAGGCAAAGCCTTTGTCGAAAAGTGCCACAAACCACACCGATCATCACAGATGCGCTCTCTTCGATACGCACTCCGCTATGTTCGGCGCAATGTGACTTTCACATGACGTCAAGAGGCCCCGGGGTTGGGAGACGGCGCACCTACCAGACGCCGTCAGGAAGTCCTGATCAACAGCGGAGCCTCAGGAGGATTCCAGCATTGACAACCGTTGTCGGCACTCGACGTGGTCAGGCTCCTTGATCTGTCGCTGATGCAGGCGCGCCAACCCCGCACGGGCGGCTTGGCTATCGGAGTTCAACTCAAGCACTGCTTCCAGGCAACGGCGCTGCTCGTCGAGGGCGTCGGTCTCGGCTGCCAGCCAGAGCCAGGCCCGAATCACGAGTTGACGGGGGCGGGTGAGGTCTCGGAATATGAACTTGGCAAGGACAGTGCGTAGCTTGTCAATCACCACGAAATCCTCCCGCCGTCGGGAGGATTGTAGCCTAGGCTTCGGAGGGACAGCAATTGACCTATGTAATCAGCGTTGATATAATGCAACCTGTCGAGCGGTATGCCTTGAGTGTATTGGAGATGTGCGGAAGCCACAGATGGCGACACACGAGCACATTCGAGCCTACGTGCGCGACTCGCATGGGTTTGCGCCCAAGAGCTGCTGGATAGCTCATGTGAAGGGACTATGCGGACCCGAGCCGAGACACAGGCGCCGAATCGGCTTGACCCTGATGAAAGGGTGAATCCTTGCCCGCCTGAGAAGATTGAGCCGATAAGGCAGGCCTTGAGGCACTTCGGAATGATCTAGAGGATTTCCTCGGGCCTCGAATCCGCGTGGGCAGGCATTGCCTGGTTTGCTATAGGAGAATGACTGGGGGTGGAAGGCGCAACTGCACCCAACCTGAGCGCAAGAGCTGCCCCAGTTTCAATGCGTCCCGCCCGCTCGGCACGCTCTGACGTCCGTGGTCGCACCCATATCCTTGACCTCGCGGAGGGCTTGGGGCCTGTATTGGTGACCAGCGAGTGTGCCTACGTTGCGTGGTCGGGTGACGCTCGCGCCTTTCCTGCACGAGTCCAAACGCGATGATGAAGCAGAGCCGGGCAAAGACAAGAGGACTGTTGGCAGCATATCTTCTTCTCTCCACAATCTGCGTTTCAACGCAGGCAACACTCGTAATCCTGAGTTGGTGGCTTTTCACCAGGCGAGGCGTCAATGCCATGCACCCCCATTCTGGCTTTCTCGGCCCTCGTCACCGTCGCAGCGTACCTTATCATGTTGAGGGCGTACCACCCTGAGGGCGGACACTACTTGCTGCATGGGATTTGCTGGTGCTCGTTGTTTCTTCCACAGCTCGTGCCCATTCTCCGATATGGACTCGCAATCTTCCATCCAACATGGGCTCTGATTCTGGCGTCAACGGCGACGGGAGGCATCCTTTTCCAGGATATGGTGCTAGTTCCTCGTGTGAGTGCGCTACGGAAGGAAGCGGCAGAGTTCGTCTACAACGAATTGAGGTTCTATCTGGACAAGATGTTCGTGGGCGTGCTCACCTTGGGAACGGGGGTCGCAGCCATGATGACGATTCTCTGGACGGCACCGGAGCACGCGTTCGATATGATCCGTGCGCAAAGAGAATTCTGGGCTGTCTACAGCCTCATTTGCTTCGTGGCGGTCGG
>CAZNMJ010000286.1:0-4374 GCA_964573815.1 uncultured Anaerolineales bacterium | reverse complement strand
GTCGAGCCCATCATGGGTAACATGGGGGGCATCATGCCCCAGCCTGGCTGGCTTGAGCATATCCGGAAACTGTGTAACGAATATGGCATTGTCATGATCTCCGACGAGGTGAAGACCGGATTCCGCATTGCCCCCGGAGGCGCACAAGAGCTCTTCGGGGTGTTGGCCGATCTGGTAACCTATGCCAAGGCTATGGGTAACGGCTTCCCCGTCGCGGCCATAGCAGGCAAGAAGGAGGTCATGGACAGCGTCGGGCCGGGCCGAACGGCCCACGGTGGCACGTATTGCGGAAATGTGGTAGGGACCGCGGCAGCCGATGCCACCTTGGAGATCATCGCCCGGGGCGAAGCGCTCAAGGTAATCGAAGCGCGCGGCAAATCCCTGATGGCCGGTATCAGTGGAATCCTGACTGACTCTGGCGTGCCTCATCACATGCTTGGGGTTCCGGCCATGTTCGGCATAGTTTTCGGCGAGGAGGAGCCCACAGATTATCGCTCCTGGGCAAAGTCGGACAACGACTTATATGAGAGTATTATGATGGCCCTGGTTCATAGGGGCGCCATGCCCGATCCTGACGGGCGTGAACCGTGGTTCCTCTGTGCAGCCCTCTCCGAGGGCGATGTCGAGGACACGTTGAGCTACTTTGAGGATGCCGTGAAGGCTGCCAAGGGCAGCTAGCACGGTCGTGTCGCGAGTCGCAGGACTCGCTGCTCTGCTGATGTCGTACACCGTGCACGCATGGGCAGGGACAACCAAACAGATGGGAAGGCAACTTGCTTCGAGGCGATTCCTACCGGGATGTCCTGGCCAACCGCAGCTTTCGCGCCCTGTGGCTGGGACAGACTCTATCCCACTTGGGCCAATCGATCATCTATGTGGTGGTGGCTCTGTACGTGTACGAGTTGACCGGATCCGCGCAACAGGTCTCCTTTGCTGTCGCCTTGGAGCTGCTGCCCTTGGTGGTGATCGGGCCGCTGGCGGGGGTGCTCGCCGACCGCCTGGAGCGCAAGGGGATGTTAGTAGCCGCCTTCTCAGTTCAGGCTGTCATTGTGGGTTTGCTGCCCTTCACCACCAGCCTGGCACAGGTGTATGTGCTTATCTTTCTCACCAGTCTGTTGGCTCCCGTGGCCAGCCTTGTGTGGGCCGTGGCACTGCCATCGGTCACAGGGCAGGAGCTGTTCGTGCGTGGGTCCTCGCTGGACATCGTCGCCTACAACGCTGCCAACGTCCTCGGTCCTATCGCGGGAGGTTGGCTGGCCAGCCTCGTGGGCTCAAAACCGGTGTTCTTTCTGGCTGCGGGCTGCTTCGTGGGCGCCGCCTCACTCTCTATGAGGGCAGCGGCAGCACCTGGTCCGAGGGCGGAGGTCCGAGAGCCACTGAGGCTCCACGCGGTCCGCAACGAGATGGTGGAAGGAATTCGATCCCTCCTAGGGAGCTCCGTGCTGCGCTATCTGGTACTGCTGAACTGCATCTCTTCCCTGGGATGGGCGGCCCCCGCTGTGGCCGCCATCGTCTATGTGACCGACACTTTGGGTCTCGGCGGACGGGAGTATGGTCTATTGCGAGGGGTTGACGCCATGAGCATAGGCCTCGGGGTCTATGTCTTGGGGCGCTACTCAAGGCTATTGTCCCGCCAGCGTCTGCTCGTGGGAGGCGTGGTGCTGGCTGGGCTGGCCTATATGTTCTTGCTGGTACAACCGGGGTTGCTTCTCCTGCTGGGCCTTTGGTTTGTCAGTGGGTTGGGCTGGGCCGCCAATTGGCTGATGGACGAGGCCTTGTGGGCAGAGCTCACACCGGACAAGGTGCGGGGCCGAGTGTACAGCCTCTCCCACGCAGTCGTCTCCTTGGCCGAGGTGTGCATGACGCTCCTGGGTGGATGGTTGGTCACCGTTCTTGGGCCTATCCAGGCCCTCTTCATCATAGGCTTGACCATTTCCACCGGCGCCATCGCGGTGACCGCACTCGCCAGACCGCCGAGGCACGCTTGGCCGCGCGTGGGAGGCGCCGTCTCGGACTAGTCACCAAATATCATTTAAGGAGGAACCATGAAAGTCCTATCCCTGGGCGGCGCTGGCGCCGTCTGCCAACATGCCACTCGCGATCTTGCCGAATTCTCGGATTTCGACGAGATCGTCATTGGCGACTACAACGCTGCAGCTGCGGAGAGGCTAGCTGCTGAAATCGGTGATCGCCGGCTCAAGGTTCTGAAGGTGGATGCAGAGGACTATGATGAGCTGGTCAGAACCTTCACCGACTTCGACGTGATCTTGAACGGCCTGCCCTGGAAGTATGACATGGCGGTCATCAGGGCTTGCATCGAGGCCGGCGTCAACGGACTAGACGTCTCCACGGAGGAGGATCAGTGGGATTACGATGCCGCTGCGAAGCAGAAGGGCCTTGCCTTCATTCCCGGCGTGGGCGCCACCCCGGGCATCACCAACGTCATGGCACGTCGGGGTGCCGACCTGCTGGATGAGGTGGACGAGATCCAGATCAACTTTGCTGCCTTCCGCTGTCTGGCTCCTGCGCCCGGTTTGCTCATCACCACCGTTTGGGAATTCCACCCGGAGGAGGAGTCGCGGCTGTACTACAAAGATGGGGAGTTCCATTGGGTCGGGCCGTTCGAGGGTCTGAGGATGGTGGACTTCCCCGGCCCGATCGGCGAGCAGGAGGTGTGCTATATTCCACATCCGGAGACGCGGACCATGCCGCAGAGTCTCGGAGCGAAGGCAGTCTCAGTGCACGGCTGCTTCTCGCCCCATATCATGCGGCTGATGAAGGCCATGTTGGAATCCGGCCTCTACAGCGAGGAGCCTATCACAGTCAAGGGTGTCGAGACCACTCCGCTAGAAATGATGATGGAACTCCTCATCCAGTTGCCAGAGAGTAAAGAGAATCCGCTGTGGGCCTATGGTCTCGTGGTCGACGTCTTCGGCAAGAGGGAGGGTCGCGAAGTCAAAGTATCGCTGTGGAATCGGCACCCACCTCAGGAAGAATGGGGGGGCCCTGCGGCCTACTACAAGAACATCGCCATTCCGTTAAGCATCGGCGCCCAGATGATGGCACGAGGCGACCTCCAGGTGAAAGGTGTGGTGCCGCCGGAGACGGCCCTGGATCCCGGCATCTTCTTTGCGGAGTTGCGCAAGCGGGACATCGAGATTCACGAGAAGGTGGAGGAGTAGCGCGTGGTGGCCTCAGTTGATCCGCAATAGGCCGGGTACTGCTACGCGAAAGGTGATGGATGATGACTGCGGCTAGTTCGGCTGCTCCGCCCCATCGGGATCTCTCGAGCGGCTTGATCAGTGACGACCCAGCTGCCGAAGCGGGTGTTCTGGGAGTCCCCTTCGACGGAGCGGTGAGCTATCGGCGCGGCACGGCCTTCGGCCCGGCCAAGCTTCGGGAGCTGACCCCTCACCTGGCGCCTTGCGCGGAGGAGGGGCAACCTCTGACCCTTCGCGTGCGAGACTACGGTGATGTGCCTGAGGATCTCGAGTGGTCTCGCTACTTCCAGGATGTGGAACGGCGCGCAGCGGACGTCTTCCATCACCCGCTGGCCTTGTTCCTCGGCGGTGACCACTCGGTGACCATTCCATTGATGCAGGCCTTCGGCCGCCGTGTGGACGGGCATTTCGGTGTCGTGCACTTCGACTCCCACCCGGACGTGTTTGACACCTACGAAGGACACCGATGGTCGCACGCGTGCACAGAACGTCGAGCGCTGGAACTGCCGGGCTTGGACCCTCAGCACCTGGTCTTCGTCGGGTTGCGTTCCGTCTGCCAGGAGGAGTGGGATTTTCTGAAGACCCATCCAGAGATTCCGTACTACACGGCCCGCCAGTGCCACCAACGGGGGATAGAGGCGGTGGCGGAAGAAGTGGTGGGGAGATTGCAGGATCTGCCAGCTGTGTATTTCACGCTGGACATCGATGGCCTGGACCCAGCCTATGCCCCTGGCACCGGCACACCGCAAGGGGGCGGGCTTAGCACACGCGATCTACTCGAACTAGTGCGGATGGTCTTTCAGAGGCTGCCTATACGGGCTTTAGATGTCGTCGAAGTGGCCCCACCTCTGGATCACTCGGACATCACATCCTTTGCCGCGCTCAAGGTCATCTACGAAGCCTGGTGGGTGTTCCAAGAGAAACTCAAGTAGAAGCAAGCTGTGGGACCCAAGGTCCCCAGCGACGCCCTCTCTGACGCGCCCGAAGGCCCGGCTTCTAGAGAGGCATCATGGTGATGCACCCCTCCACCGGGCACACGTGCGTGCAAAGGGAGCAGCCGTCGCACTTGTCCGCCAACACCCGCGGGTACACCTCCCGGCTCTCCATCTCGATAGCCTGCCAGCCCCCGTCCATGCACGCGGTATGGCACAGC
>CAZNMJ010000285.1:0-4456 GCA_964573815.1 uncultured Anaerolineales bacterium | reverse complement strand
GACCTTAGGGCGGGAATTCATTCCCGCGCGGCTCAGCGGACCGAAGAAGGCCGCCAGGGAATTCCATTCCCTGGCTCAAACCATTATGTCCCAAAGGGACTGGGGGCGCGGTGGATCTGTAAGCCCCGGGCGATGATGGACCGTGGGTTGAGTTTCGAGTCCCGCAGGGACTTTCTGACCTTAGCGCGGGAATTCATTCCCGCGGGGCTGAGCTTCCTGACCTTAGTGCGGGAATTCATTCCCACGCGAACTTGATGAGCGTGTGATATGATAACCTCGACTTAGAAGGCGCGCCGGACTGAAGTCCTGCGCTACGAAGTGGAAAACCGGCCTTGGCCGGTTACGAAACATGCTTCCAGCATGTTTCCCTTCGCTGCTACCGTCGGGTTTCCAGCCCGACGCGCTGCTACGGCGGCTTTTGCATATCCTCGTCAAGCGGGTATTGGCTCCCATGGCAAGTTGTGTTATGATACTGGCGGCGTTTCTCACTACGACCAGACGAGGAGGTGGCCCCTGAAACCCAAACTGAGAGATCTCGAGGCCCATGTGGTTCAGCAGGGTGGCCAGCAAGGCATCCTTCTACGCGACCCGCTGCGGCTGAGCGATCAGGCCATCTTTGTCCCTCTCTCCCTTGCCCCCTTGCTGGAGTTGTGCGATGGAACCCGCGACGAAGCTGGCCTGCGGGCATCCCTCATGGTTAGAGCCGGAGTCCAACTGGCTTCCACCACCCTGGAGCGTATTCTCGCCCAGCTCGATGAGGCCTTGTTGCTGGACAACGAGCGCTTTGCCGAGGCGCGCGCGAAAGCGCTTCAGGACTTTCGCACGGCGACGCTTCGACCTCCTGTCATGGCGGGTGAGAGCTATCCCGGCGATCCCGAGGGACTGGAGGACACCTTGAACTCGTATCTTGAGAGCGTCGATCAGAGGGAAGCGGGGGACGAGATGGAGGAGGCCGAACCGCGGGGCCTGATCAGCCCGCACATCGACTACGACAGGGGAGGGATGGTCTACGCTCAGGTCTGGCGGCATGCGGCCGAGACGATGAGGAATGCTGAACTGGCCATCGTCCTCGGCACGGATCACATGGGCGGGGACGCGATACTCACGCTGACTCATCAGAGATACGCCACACCGTGGGGTGCACTCCCCACGGCGAACCACTTGGTAGACAAGGTGGCCCGGGAATTGGGAACTGACGTGGTGTTCGGCGATGAGCTGCATCATCGCGGTGAGCATTCCATCGAGCTGGCGGTGGTCTGGTTGCACTACTTCCTGGGAGACTCCGAGTGCCAGCTACTCCCTGTGCTGTGCGGCTCCTTTGACAGATTCATGGAAGGCGAGGAGAGCCCCAGCGGTGACCCCCAGATCTCAGACGCCCTCGAGGTCATCAAGGAGGCCATCTCCTCGCAGAAGACCATAGTCGTCGCAGCGGGCGACCTGGCTCACGTCGGGCCCGCCTTCGGCGACCGATACGCCATTGACATCCTCGACCGAGGTCGGCTGAAGACGGCCGACGAGGCATTGATGGCCTCCATCTGCGCTGGCGACGAGGAAGGGTTCTTCCAGCAGGTGAAGGCGGAGGGGGATCGGTGGCGCATTTGCGGCCTGCCGCCCATTTACCTGGCCCTGCGCCTCCTAGGGGATACGAGGGGTGTAGTCACCGGGTATGCGCAATGCCCAGCCGATCAGCAGCAGAGTTCTTTTGTGTCCATCTGCGGGATCTTGCTCTCCTAGCTCGACTAGACCGCCGGCACTTCGAACCTGGCTGCGTCCGCCAACAGGAATTCCATGTCCAGCCGGCGCAGGGCGTCCTCGCTGGGGATGGTCGTCTGGGTGTCCCAGCCCAGTAATTCCAGCAATTCCCTGCGCATGGTCTCGTAGTCTACGGTGATTCCCGTCAGCCTTCCTTCCTCCAAGGGTGGTTTCCCCACCATGCGCCCTGGGACGTTGCGAGTGAGCGGGTTATGCCCCTCTCGCAGATTAAAGGCGTGCCGTATGGTGTGGATCCGCGCTCCGATGTCCCAGATGTCATCCAGGGTGTAATCCCAACCGGTGGCCGCAGTCAGCTGTTTGGGGATCAGATCGATGTGATAGACGAAGTAACCGAACATGCATAGCCCGGCGGCGTTCACGACGTGCATAGAGGTCATTATCTTGTAGTGATCCTCCGCCTGGCCTTCGTACACGTACTTCATCTTGGTGCCCCGCACCTTGATACCCGGCGGTGGCCAGGCGCCGCCCTGAGTGTGGCGACCTGGCGTGGCGTCGAGCAGGTACGTGGTGGCCAAGGCCGGCGTGAACCTCGGATCGTGGCCCGGCAACTCCTCTCCGGAAACGTGGAGGGCGTATCGTTCAGTGCCCCGGCCAATCTCATCAGCGGCGACCTTGACCCCGTCGGCCAGTACATCGCCGAACCCTTCGCGCCTCCCTATCTTCTCCGCAAGCGCGACGATGGCCTCGTCATTGCCCCAGGTCAAGTTCAGGCCATCGGCTTCTTTCTGAGAGATGATTCCCTGCTCGTAAGACTCGATGGCGAAGGCGATTGTGGCGCCGACGGATATGGTGTCCAGCCCGTACTCGTTGCAGATCTCGTTGGCCTTGACTATGGACTTCAGATTGTCGTTCAGCAGGTTCGTGCCGAAGGCCCACAGGGTCTCATACTCCGGCTTGTGGCCGGTGGAATCCTCCATCGCAGACAAAGCATACTTACCCTTGCTCACTCTCACCCGACCGCCACAAGAGATGGGACAGCCCCAGCAGCCGTATCTCTTGCGTTGCAAGGCGATGACGGAATCGTCGCTGATCTTCTCAGCTCTCTCACGGGGGAAGTCCACAGGCCCTGCACCGCCCCAGTTCCTGACAGGGGAGTCGCCGCTTTTTGCTGCGCTGGCTGTCCCGGCACAGGTCCCGTAGTCGCGCAGGGACTCGTAGAAGCCACCCGGCTGGTCGAGATACTCTCTTCGCAGCGCCTTGAGGGCCTGCTGGTCGGCCACTGGCACCTTCAGCTTACCTTTCACCACGATGGCCTTCAGCTTCTTGGCGCCCATCACAGCCCCTAGCCCGCTCCGCCCCGCAGCCCGACCTTCGTCGTTCATAACGCACGCCAGCGCTGATCGCTTCTCGCCTGCGCAGCCGATGGAGGCAATCTGGATATCCTTTCCATGCTCAGTCTTGAGTGTCTTCTCCAACTCGGCCACGTTCTGGCCCCAGAGATGGGCTGCGTCGCGAAGCTCAGCCTCTCCGTCATTGATCAGCAGGTAGACCGGTCGGTCTGCGATCCCGCTGACGAGGACGCCGTCGTAGCCAGCAAACTTCAAATGGGGGCCGAAATAGCCACCGCAGTTGGCGTCGCCCCAGGTGTGGGTCTTGGGTGACTTGCCCATGACGACGAACCTGGACCCTATGAGGGCCGGGGTGCCCGTCAAAGGCCCGGTCATGAAGCCCAGGACGTTCTCCGGGCCTAGCGGGTCGACGTTGGCCGGGATGCGATCGTAGAGCAGGCGAGCTCCCACTCCGTATCCCCCAACATACTGTCGGTAGAGGGTCTCGTCCAGAGGCTCCTCAGCTAATGATCCGCTCGAAAGGTCAACGTTGAGTATCTTCCCCATGTATCCGCCTGCCATATACGTCTCCCCTCCTGGGATGTTCGAATGCACTCATCGCCAAAAGTGCGCCCTCCGCCCCTGTCATCCGAGATGGCGCGGGTGGCCAGATTGCTTGACTCCATCTGAACCAACTGGGACCGGTCTAGACCATGTGCCAGGCAGAGCGTTCTATGCTTGGGACTCGCCTCAGTCACCAAGTTGGGCCCGGCAACTGGCACAGAAGCTCTTGCCTTTGAAGTCGGTGTCTCGCAGGGAGTTGGAGAAGTGCATCACGCAGCCATTGTCAGGGCAATGGCCGAGGCCCAGAGTATGTCCCAGCTCGTGCACCGCCTCCTTGACCACTCGCTGATGTAAAAGGTCGGGATCTTCTGGCAGGCCATAGAAGCTCTGACGCAGGCGCGGGAGAGCGATGATGGCCTCTTTCCCCTTTATGCTGGCCTGTCCAAAGACGAAGTTCAGCTCAGGGACATAGAGGTCCAGATCCACCACTCCCAACATGCGATCGGCCTTGGGCAAGTCAAGCTCTCCCAGTCGACGCAGGATCGACGTGGAGAGATATTGCTCCCGTCGCAGGTTGTAGGCGTAGGCTGGATCCGGGAGAGGCTCTGCCACGAAAAAGGAAGCGGCGAACTCCTCACTCAGGGCCTCGCCGAGGCTGCTGACTATTGAGCTATCCACATCGCCGACGGGGACAAGGGCTATCTGCATTGTTCGCTGAGTTGTGGCGTAGTTGAGACCTGCTCGATGGTCAGGTGTTCGTCCTTGGGCATTGTACGGCATGGGGCGACAATGCACAAATCACGGGCGGCCGGGATAGCCGATGCGTGTGCGGCACAATGGCTGATCTCTCC
>CAZNMJ010000284.1:0-4467 GCA_964573815.1 uncultured Anaerolineales bacterium | reverse complement strand
GACCGCTACAACATGATTGGTACTCTTCCACAGGAAAACCCCATGCGCCTGGATATCGAAGAGGCGAGTCGCATGGTCGGCGGTCCCACCTTCATCGTCAACGTCGTTCTCGATCCAGCGCTAGAACCCGTGGCCGTGCTCTGTGGCGACGCCGTTGCGGCCCACCGGGCTGGGGTAGAGACGTCTCGGGGCATCTACGGAGTCGAGCTACCCCATAAGGTGGACGTAGTGATATCCAGCGCCTACCCCATGGACCAGGACCTCCGCCAGGCCGGCAAAGGTGTGCTCAACGTAGCTGGAGTCTGCAAGCCTGGCGGCGTGATCATCGGCTTTCTCAGATGCGAGGAAGGGCTCCGCAACGTCGGCCTGCCCAGGGTTACACCTCCGCTTGGCCCGGCACGGGCCCTTGTCAAAGTCCTGGGCAGCAGGGGCATCGCCTTCCTGGCGAGGCATTTGCCCGGCGCGGTGCCGGTGGAGACTCGCTTCCTGGTAAACTTCGCCCTGCAAATGCTCAAGGACTACCATGTTCTCGTGTTTTCACCTCGCTTGAAGCAGGCTTCCCAAGGCCGATTTCCTCCGGTCCTATACGATGACCAGGAACGCCTCTTTGACGATGCCGCCCGCCCGGTCGGCAAAGGGGACCCAGACGTGGCCGTTTTTCACCAGGGCGGCGTGACCTTCCCCATTGTGGCTTCCCGGTGAGATGGCTATTCAGATGACGCATCAAGGTTCGATGAAGAGAGAGGCAAAGTTGGCCATCCTTTTCCTGACACTCGTCGTCGGCTCGAGTTGCAGCCCTCAGAGCGACGGCACGGTACGAGAGGCGCCGCCAGACGTACTGGACTACACGCCCGTCGACGTCCCCGAACCGACCGCCCACTGGCAAGGGGAGATGGCAGGCGAGGTGACAGAGGACTCGGTCATCCTGCAGGCCCGGCTAACCCTCCACGGGCAGGTCCGCGTCAGCGATGTCGAGGGCCGCGTCGGGCTCGGTGCCTTTGCTCTGTCGACCAACGAAGACTTTCGAGATGCGTTCCGCACCCGACGGATGGTTGCGTCTCCCGAGGGCGACTACATCGTCAAGACGCAGATCACCGGACTCGAACCTGGCACGCGATACTACTACCGTTTGCTGTCGGGACCGGACGTAGACTCGCTGGAGGCCGGGCCCACCGGGACGTTCAGGACCCTGGACGGGAAAGGGGTCGCCCGCGAGGTGAGCTTCGTGGTAGTGACTGGGATGAACAGATTTGCCTTCCGGGCCCTGGCGTTGAAGAACCTTGCCTTCGACGACCTGAGGCTGGGCTTTCCGGCCCTGTCAGCCATCGCCTCGCACCAACCCGACTTCTTTGTCAGCACAGGCGACAACGTTTACTACGACTCTCCCTTCATCAGACGCGCCGCGACGCGTGAGAGTATGCGAGCCAAGTGGCACAGACAGTTTGCCACGCCACGCTTCGCCGAGCTATTCCAGCGCATTCCCGCCTACTGGGAGAAGGACGACCACGACTTCCGATACGACGACGCAGACCCCTACGGAGAATTCGAACCGTCCGCCGAGCTGGGCGCCGAGATCTTCCTGGAGCAAGTGCCCGTGGTGGCTCCAGGAGAAGAGGAGCGCCTCACCTATCGCACCCACCGGATCAACGATCTGCTGCAGATATGGCTGCTGGAGGTCCGGGACCACCGGGATGCGAACACAACGCCCCCCGGTCCAGACAAGACTATCTGGGGGGCAGAACAGAGAGCGTGGCTGCAGAGCACTCTCCTGGAAAGTGATGCCACGTTCAAGATCCTCATCTCCCCCACTGCGCTAGTGGGACCCGACGACAGCATGAAGGGCGGTCAGGGTGGGCTCCTGGCTCCCTACTTCGGGGGCCGCGCCCTGGGCCAAGGGGACGACAAGCACAAGCGCGACAACCACACCAATACATATGGGTTCAAGGACGAAGGAGAGGCCTTCTTTGCCTGGCTCACGGAGAATGAGTTCCCCGAAAAGAACCTTTATCTTGTCTGCGGGGACAAACACTGGCAGTATCATTCCATGCATTCCTCGGGATTCGAGGAGTTCTCCGTTGGCGCCCTCGTGGACGGAAATGCTCGTCTTGGGCCGCACCCTGGTGATGATATGTCAACCGACCCTGATGGCCTGGTCTCTCAACTGTACAGCCAGGAAGAGTCCTCTGGAGGCTTCCTGGAGATCACCATCCGGCCACCCAGGGAATCGGAACCTGCCCTGGCTGAGTTCGCCTTCTACGATGAACACGGCAAGCTGCTCTACGATGTGCAAAGATGGGCGCACCGCTGACGGGGTAAGTTCCTCCACACATCTGGCGCTGCACCGGAGGACGCAGGATGGCTGACGGATTCTTCCGACGGGTTCTCTTCAATCTGAAAGGAGTTGGAGGGTGAGAGTGTATCACGACCAAGACGCGGACTTGACACTGCTCGAGGGCAGGCGAATCGCAGTGATCGGCTATGGCAACCAGGGTCGCGCTCAGGCGTTGAACCTGCGGGACAGCGGCCAGGACGTTCTGGTCGGCAACCGGGACGACGAGTACGCCGGCCAGGCCCGTGAGGACGGTTTCGACGTGCTTCCCATAGAGGAGTCTGTGGCCCAAGCCCACATCCTGATGCTGCTCATCCCCGACGAGGTCGCACCGGAGGTGTTCGAGACGGAGATCGCCGCCCACTTGGACGAAGGGAATGTTCTGGTATTTGCCTCGGGCTACAACATCGCGTTTGACTTCATCGTCCCTCCGCGCTTTGTGGACGTCGTGCTGGTTGCACCGCGCATGATCGGTGCGGGCGTGCGCGACCTGTACCTGGCAGGAGGTGGGTTCCCGTCCTTTATCGGCGTCGCACAGGACTACTCGGGGCAGGCCAGGGCGATCGCCCTGGCTCTGGCCAGAGGCATCGGTTCCACCCAGGCTGGCGTTGTCCAGGTGACCTTTGCTCAGGAAGCGGAGCTTGACCTCTTCACAGAACAATGCTTCGGCCCTGCCTTTGGCCACGTGTTGACGACCGCCGTCAACCTGTTGCTGGACGAAGGGTATCCTGCGGAAGCGGTACTTCTGGAACTGTACATGTCGGGGGAGCTGTCCTACACCCTGGGCAAGATCGCCGAGCTGGGCCTGGTCGAGCAGAGTGCCCTGCACTCTCGTACGAGCCAGTACGGCTCGATGTCGCGGGGCATGCGCTTCATATTGCCCGAGCTGCGCACCAAGATGCTGGAGGGTCTCGAGGAGATCCGCAGCGGCCAGTTCGCCCAGGAGTGGGCCGCAGAGCAAGCGGCCGGATGTCCCACCCTGGAGACACTGAGAGAGGCTGCCCGCTCCCTACCCTTGCGGCAAATGGAGCAGGAGCTGCGGCAGGCCCTCAAGGGCTTCCCCGCCTCGCAACCGGCGTACGTTGGCCGGGAGGAGATGCCCCCTCAGGAACCTGCCAGCGAGGTTACTCTGGCCCCGTCCCCACAAGGAAGCTTGCTCAGCCGCTTGTGGGACCAACTGCGTGGAAAACCATCGGCGACGGAGGCCGCAGTCGCGCTGAGCGACAGCGAGGTGGAAGAGGTACTACGCCGTTTCCTCGCTCGGGCGTCCGATGACCCGGCCCTGCAAGAGTTCGGCCGGGAACGGGAGATGACCACCCACTACGTGCTCCACGAGCCGGAGTTGGAGTTCTACATCCACTTTCAGCGTGGCCAGGTGACCTGCGGGCTGGGGCCGCCCCCCTCTCCCGCCGAGGTCCGTTTGGAGACCAAGGCCGACGTGCTGGACGGGATGTTCACCGGCCGGATCAATGCCATGCGCGCCGCCATGACCGGGAGGCTGTCTTTCGGCGGAGACGCCAAGCTGGCGATCACGATCCAGAAGATTCAGGACGACCTGTGCCGTCTATATGTGGAGGCGCGAGAGGAAGTGACGGTCGGCCCTAGCCTCCATTGACCTTCACGCTGGGCGATGCGACGCAGCTCTATTTGGGAACTGAAGTAGGCAATAACCTTCTTTCAGCTCCCAACTTCCTGCCGACGTAGACTCCATACCCCCAGTACTCGATAAGCTCCCTGGGGTCGGCAAGCGCCTCTCTGACCACACCCCGATCCTCTCGACGGAGGGTTAACGCCAGTGCCCTGAACCATATGATGGCGATCTGTTTGAAACCGACGCGCCTGAGCCTGTTGACTGCTTCACCGCGCACAGTAATACCACGCGACGTTGCGACGACGTCTCTTAGCCCTGAGCCATCCAGCAATTCCCTCCATCCTTCCTCATCCAGAACGGCGAAGTCGGGCCCGAAGATGCGGGATAACGAATCGGCCAATCCTGATGGCGGCGTCTCTATCCAAGTGGCCTCTGTAGTCCCGAAAAACCCTCCTGGCTTGGTCACCCGGACGCATTCGTTGACTGCTCTTGACTTGTCTCCGACAAATGCAAAGACAGATTCACCCATGACCACGCCGAAGCGATT
>CAZNMJ010000283.1:0-4484 GCA_964573815.1 uncultured Anaerolineales bacterium | reverse complement strand
ACTCACGTCAGTAGCGAACGTCTGAGAAAGGTGTACGATGAATCGCACCCACGGGCGACGTAGAGGTATCTTTCGGGGCGCGTAGAGTTCCTCGAAGGTGAGTTGAAAGGGACAGGGTGCCATGGGATACCTGGAAGGATTGCTTGGCAGGAAAGAGAAGATAGTCTTCAAAGCCAGGCAGCATTGGCTGGTCGTCGTGCCCAGGCTGGTGCTGTGGATTGCAGTGTCGCTGCTCATCATACTGATTGCATCGGGTCTAGCACTGACAGTGGCTGGTGTGGCTTTGGTGCTGATCCTCGCCGTGGTCTTCCCTTTGTGGAGGATCATGGTCATCCTCTTGAACTGGTGGAATGAACAGTATGTGATCACCAATCGAAGAGTGATTCAGCTAGAGGGCATTATCAACAAGCATTCGATTGATTCCTCTTTGGAGAAGGTCAACGATGTAGTCTTGGAGCAATCAGCCCTGGGAAGGCTGCTGAACTACGGGGATGTGAAAATACTCACTGCTAGCGAGATAGGAGTGAACCTTTTCCGACGGATGGATCGCCCGGTGAGATTCAAGACTGAGATGCTCAACCAGAAAGAGGCTCTAAGCGAGCTCGACGTCTTCGAGGCCAAGGCGACACGAGTTCTGTCCGAGGAAGCCCCCTCGGCGGGCGACATACCCGAGCTTATTGCGGAACTGGACGAACTCCGGAAGAGGGGGATTATCACCAACGAGGAGTTCCAGGACAAGAAGCGGACTCTGCTGGCGAAGCTGTGATCTAGTGAGAGGTTTGGTGGTGGACGAACGATCCTTCGGTTGGCAGGAGATAGAGGAGAGCGCTTCCCATATTCGCTCACAAACAGCCTGTAGCCCGAGCGTGATGATCATTACTGGCTCGGGTCTTGGAACTGCGGCGGATGATGTGGAGGCACCGCGGTCGCTAGGGTACGAAGAGATTCCTCATTTCCCATCGACCAGTGTTGAAGGCCACACAGGCGAACTTGTGGTCGGGCAACTGGCGGGAAAGGAAGTGGCGGTGATGCGCGGACGCGTCCATTTCTATGAGGGACCATCCCTTCAGCACATCACTTTTCCTGTCCGCGTCATGCACAAGCTGGGCGCCGAGGTCATGATCGTCACCAACGCTGCTGGCGGCTTGTGTGAGGACATGAAAGCGGGCGACTTGATGCTTATCACCGACCACATCAATCTCGTGGGCATGGCTGGGTTCAATCCGCTCCATGGTCCGAATGATCCTCGGCTTGGTCCTCGGTTTGTGGATATGTCGACCGCATATGACCTAGGGCTGCGGGATCTAGCTCTGTCGGTCGCCGACGAGTTGGGGATCGAACTGCGACAGGGCACGTACGTGATGTCTGCAGGGCCCACTTTCGAGACTCCAGCAGACGTCAAGTTCCTCAGACTCATCGGGGCCGATGCTGTAGGTATGTCTACCATTCCTGAGGTGATCGTAGCGAGGCATGAGGGCATCCGGGTACTGGGACTGTCCCACATCAGCAATGTAATACCTGGTGAAGGCGCCTCTAGCGAGGCTCAGTCCACGGGCCAGGAGGGACTACATCAGGAAGTATTGGAGGCGGGCGCGAAAGCGGTGCCCAAGATCAGCCGCTTGATCAAAGGAATCGTTAGCCGGATGTAGGCGGTGTGGCGCCGGGGCGGAGAGGAAGAGGGGAACGAAGAATAGGTCTCCTTCGTTCCCTTTTTGACAGCGTGTGGGAATCGTGCTACAATAACAGGCTGGCGCGGACACATCCATGACTGTACTCATTGAGCTGATCGATAGCTTCGCCATCTGGATATACATAGCATGCGCGTTGACGATCCTGGTCTACCTCAGGGTCATCTATCTGGCCAGGAAGGAGAGAGGGGCGTCGCTGTTCACCATCGAGAAGGAAGTGGCTACCGGCAAGGCCTACCGGGCTACCTTCACCATTCTCGGCCTCCTGGTGATTATCAGCCTCGTTGCCTTCGTGGATGTGTTTCTGGCCCCGTCTCTCAGCATTGTGGCTAGCAGCAGCACCCCAGAAGGGCCGGTGGTTCTTCCTACCCACACCGTCACTCCCGTGCCGCCAAGTCCTACTGCCACCGCGACCAGAGGTCCCCTAGTGCGTCCGACCCCGCCTTGGACGCCGACACCGGAGGAGACCCCCACGCCCGAGGTCAGGCCCGCATCCTGTCCAGATCCGGGCTCCAGGATCACCTACCCCGGGGTCAATCAGATGGTGCATGGAATGGTAGAGATTAGCGGGAAAGCGACCACCGAGTCCTTCCATTTCTACAAGGTCGAATTCTCCCTCGGCCATAACTCCAGCGAGTTTCATGTGATAGATGATATCAAGTACTCGCCGGTGGAGAACGGGATTTTGGTGTTGTGGAACACAGGGGAACTGTCTGGGCCCATCACACTGAAGCTCACCGTCGTCAAGAATGACGGCAACTACCCCCCTCCTTGTGAAGTCCCCGTCATAGTTCAACGCAGCTAAGGCCAGAGAAGGAGACAGCCCTTGCGGAAGTTCGTCATAGTTCTGGCGATCCTGTGCGTGTGTATCTGTATGTGTCTGGCTGCCAACCTCTTTCTGGTATCGGTGCTGGTTGCCAGGGACTTCGTTGCCGCCTTGCCGACACCCGTGGAGCCAGTCCAGCCCGTGCTGATCACACCAACGGTGGTGCGTACCCCGGTCAGCGAGGAGAGCCTTTCGACGGCCGACGTGATCCGCCAGACGACAATACCGGCGCGCGATCCATATTCGCTGACCGAACGATTGAAGCATACGGGTCCCGTGACGCGCGTGGTGAATGATTCACCTCCCCTCTATGAGATAGGGGACAGGGAGACTTTCTGGATCAACGATGAGGAGCTTTCGGATACGTATCTCACAATCGAGGCCACTCTGCGCTATGCCGCTCCACACGTCTACATGTGGGTGGAAGACGGTCTGCGACTGGATCAAGAGGGCATAGAAGCCGCGGCCCACGAGTTTGAGGACCAGATCTATCCCACGAACCGAACGTATTTCGGCTCGGAGTGGAGCCCTGGCGTGGACAATGACGCACACATTCACATACTCAACGCGAATCTCCCTAGCGTAGGCGGCTACTACTCGAGCAATGACGAATATCCGAGCGTCGTGAATCCCTTCAGCAACGAGAAGGAGATGCTCTATATCAACGCTACCTACGTGCTACCGGGTGACATGTACTACAATGGCACGGTGGCCCACGAGTTTCAGCACATGATTCACTGGTACATAGACCCCAATGAAGATACCTGGGTCAACGAGGGTTGCGCCCAGACTGCTGAGACGCTCAACGGGTACGAGCCTTGGATTACGGAGTTCCCGAATCAACCTGACACGCAGCTCACTGCCTGGGCGGACGAGATAGAAGACGCTGGTCGGTACTATAACGCGTCGCACCTCTTCATGTACTACTTCACAGAGCGATTCGGCGCAGATCTGGTGAGGGAGCTCACCGCTACCGAAGCGGATGGCATGGCAGGGTTTGATGAGGTTCTGGCCGCCAATGGCCTCGATATTGGGTCCGAAGATATCTTCAAGGACTGGCTCATAGCCAACTACCTCAATGATCCAGATTTCGGAGACGGCCGCTACGGATATCATCGAATGGATCTCTTCAACACCATGGCCGCTGATCACGGGCATCGCCATTATCCCGATAGTCGTTCCAGTACCGTCCACCAGTACGCAGCTGACTACATCGAGCTGGAGGGCGGCCGCGGGGATTTGGCGATAGAGTTCGCTGGTTCAACGCAGGTCAAGGTCGTGGACAACGATCCTCACAGCGGCCAGTACGAATGGTGGTCCAACAGAGGGGATGTGAGCAACATGACGCTCACGAGGGAGTTCGACCTGACCGAGCTTGAGGAGGCCACGTTGGAGTTCTGGACGTGGTATGACATTGAGGATGATTACGACTACGCGTACGTTGAGGTGTCTACCGATGGTGGCCAGAACTGGGACATACTCCAAGGGAAGTACACCACCGACACGAATCCCTATGGCAACAATTACGGCCACGCGTATACCGGTACTAGTGGAGAACAGGACGAGCCCAATTGGGTGAAGGAGGAGATTGATCTTGGCCGTTACGTGGGCCAGGAGGTGATGATCCGCTTCGAGTACATCACAGATGATGCTTACAACGATCCAGGCCTCTGTGTCGATGACATCTCTATTCCGGAGTTGGGATACATCTATGATGCTGAGACCGCCGGTGGCTGGGAGACGCAGGGATTCATTCGCTCCAATAACATACTGCCTCAGGAGTGGATCGTGCAGGTGGTCGAATTCGGGCCTGAAACGGTCGTACGTGAGATAGAGTTGAGTGATACTCAAGAGGGCAGGCTCGTCATAGAGGGTTTGGGAGACGAGGTGAAGGGGGCGGTACTGGTGATCTCGGCTCTGGCGCCATCCACGACGGAGATAGCAGGCTATGAGTACGCAGTCTATTTGAC
>CAZNMJ010000282.1:0-4500 GCA_964573815.1 uncultured Anaerolineales bacterium | reverse complement strand
GTGGCTCTGCAACACCCAATCCAGACGCTTACTGGCTTTCATGTCATCGATGCGGCGGTCACAGGGAACTGGATTGGCTTTCGCAGTGCCATATCTCACCTGATACTGCCCGCCTTTGTGTTGGCCATGTATTCTGTCAGTCTGGGAGCGCGCATGACCCGCGCAACCATGATCGAGGTCCTTTCAGAGGGGTACATCAAAGCAGCGCGAGCCGTGGGCATCTCGGAGCGCACGATTCTCTTTCGACTGGCGCTCAAGAACGCTATCATGCCAACCCTGACTGTGATAGGACTATCGTTTGCCTGGTCGATCACGGGCGCTTTTCTGGTGGAGACGGTATTCAACTGGCCGGGAATCGGCAAATACGTAGCAGATGCCATACTGATGGTTGACTTTCCCGTGGTGGTGGCCGTGACCTTGGTAGTGACAGTTTTCTATGTGATGGTCAACCTAGCACTAGATCTAATCGAGGCGGTCATTGACCCCCGAGTACAATTGGGATGACTCTTCCCAGCTGAACTCCAGGCCGGATGTACTCATGAATCTGAGGTTGAAGAGGGCCGAAACATGAGAGCTCTTTCTGAGCGTTGGCTGGGAAAGCCATTGAGCAAGCGCTTTTCAGGAACGAGGGCGTTGCGGTTTGTTACCCGAGACCCGTCGACCGCACTTGGGGCGACTGTCGTCGTGGCCTCCTTGGTGGTGATGATCTTCGCCCCGTGGCTTACTCCGTATCCAGAGGAAGGCCGCGGGAATCCCAACATGCCCAACAAGTTGCTGCCCCCAAGTGCGGAACACCCTTTTGGAACGGATCAAATGGGACGTGATCTCCTGGCGCGTGTCCTCTTCGGGAGCAGAGTCACTGTACCTATGGGCTTCATGGTAGTGCTGGTGGCTGTGCTCATTGGGGTTCCACTTGGAGCCATCTCTGGATACGCCGGCGGATGGCTCGATGAAGCAATCATGCGTCTGACTGACATATTCTTGGCTTTCCCGCCCTTGCTTCTGGCCATCGCCATTGCCGCGGCCCTGGGCCGTAGCTTCACGTACGCCATGTTGGCGATTGGCTTGACATGGTGGCCCTGGTATGCCCGCGTGGTGCGAGCGCAGGCTCTGAGTCTTCGCCAGCGTTCTTTTGTAGATGCCGCCCGGTGCATGGGAGTGAGCCAACCATCCATCGTCCTGCGTCACGTACTCCCTCATACGGTGACCCCCGTGCTTGTCCAGGCGACGTTGGACATCGGCATTGCCATACTGGCGGGAGCAGGCCTGAGTTTCCTAGGTCTAGGAGTGAGGCCACCGGTTCCCGATTGGGGGAGGATGGTATCCGAAGGCCGGATGTTCTTCATGAATCAATGGTGGGTCTCCACTTTTCCTGGGCTATCGATCTTCTTGCTTGTATTGGCTTTCAATCTGGTGGGCGACGCGCTGCGGGACTGGTTCGACCCTCATGCGCGGGCCCGCAGGCAGTGGTCATGAACGATACCCTGCTGGCTGTGGAGAATCTGCACGTCCGGTTCCGTACTGAGGAAGGGACAGTCTACGCCCTACGGGGCGTATCCTTTGCTCTCAAGCGAGCCCAGGTTCTGGGGCTCGTGGGGGAGACGGGCTGCGGAAAGTCGGTTACTGGGCTCTCAATCCTCGGCATGGTGCCCCCGCCCGGGGAGGTCACTGCCGGACGCGTCTTATTCGAGGGCGAGGACCTGCTAACCAAGGGTGAAGTAGAGTTGAGGAAGCTCCGCGGCAGGCAAATCACTATGATCTTCCAGGATCCAAGCGCTTCTCTTAACCCCGTCTTCACCATTGGCCACCAAATCCTCATGGTCATAGAGCGCCACCTGGACGTGAGCAGGTTAGAGGCTCGACGACGTGCACTGCAATTGATGTCTGACGTTGGCCTACCGGATCCAGAGGGAATCTTCAGCTGCTACCCTCATCAGTTGTCGGGTGGCATGCAGCAGCGAGCCGTGATAGGCATGGCCTTAGCCGCAGACCCTGAGCTGTTGATCGCTGACGAACCTACCACCGCTCTAGATGTTACGATTCAAGCTCAGATTCTAGATCTCCTGTCGTCGCTACAACGCACGAGGGACATCACTATCATTCTTATAACTCATAACCTGGGCATAGTTGCTGAGACTTGTGGTCGTGTGGCGGTTCTCTACGCGGGGCAGGTCGTGGAAGAAGGCACAGTGCGCGATCTTTACCACAGGCCCCTTCATCCGTACACAAGAGGCCTGTTGGCGGCGCTTCCGAGACCTGATGGCCAGGGTCGGTCGTTGCCAGGGATCCCTGGCACCGTACCCAGTGGATTGGAACTGCTGCCTGGCTGTGCCTTCGCGCCTCGTTGCTCGCAGGCAATGGAGAGATGCAGGAGGAGTCAACCTCCAATGTTCGAAAGCTTCTCCCAACACTATGTGGCCTGCTATCTTGCGGAGGAAGGTAATCGTGGGTGAGGTTGCCCCCCTCATCAGTATCCGCAACCTTACGGTTGACTTCCGCAGCGGTGGTGGAATGCTCGGAGGGCCCTCGCGTCTGGTACGAGCCGTGAATGACATCAATCTCGACATTCTCCCTCACGAGACACTGGGCCTGGTGGGCGAGTCAGGCTGTGGGAAGACGACTGTTGGCCGGGTATTGATGCGCTTGGAACGGCCAACCTCCGGGGAGATCCTATTCGAAGGGGTCGATCTCGTGCACCTTGAGCGCGCAGTCTTGCGCGCCTATCGACGGAAGATGCAGATGATCTTCCAAAATCCCCTCTCGTCACTAGATCCGCGCATGAAGGTGCATGACTTGGTTGCCGAGCCTTTGCGAGCCCACACGGATCTTCGCGGGCAGGCCCTCACGAATCGAGTCAAGGAGTTGCTGGATCTAGTGGGGATGGCGGACGTTCATCTGGCTCGCTTCCCCCACGGTCTGAGCGGTGGTCAGGCACAGCGCGTGGCCATCGCCCGTGCTCTTGCCCTAGAGCCAAAGTTCTTGGTGTTGGACGAACCCACCTCCGCCTTGGATGTGTCCGTGCAGGCTAAGGTCATCAACTTGTTGAAAGAGTTGCAGCGTGAAAACCAACTGACCTACCTCCTTATCTCGCACGATCTTGCAGTAGTACAGCACGTGAGCGATCGTACGGCTGTCATGTACCTGGGGGAAATCGTGGAAATGGCCTCATCAGCGGCAGTATTCAACCAGGCTCGCCATCCCTACACCCTGGCCCTTTTCTCCGCGACCCCCGAACCCCATCCTGACTCGGGACGGCGAAGAATCATTCTCACGGGCTCCGTGCCCGACCCCGCCGCGCGCCCCTCGGGATGTGCTTTTCACCCCCGTTGCCCAGCCATGACAGAAGAATGCCGCCAGGAGAGGCCGCCACTGATTGAGGTGCAGGATAGCCATTGGGTTTCTTGCCATGCCTCTCTTCCTCGGAAAGGAGGAGGTCTAGGATGAGAGAGATTAGGTTTCTAGGTGTTTGTGGTAGCCCTCGTACGAAAGGCAATAGCTGGTTCCTGTTGGAGCGGGCTGTGGAGAGCGCCGTTGAGACGACGCCGGTTCCAGTGAAGGCCGAGCTGTACTCTCTAGCGAATAAGACATACAATCCGTGCGATTCATGCTTCACATGCCACGAGCGCGGGGAGTGCCGTCACCAGGATGACTTCCAGCAACTGCGGGACAAGTGGTTGGCTGCGGACGCCGTCGTCTATTCGGTTCCTGTCTATCACATGAGTGTTCCGGGCCAGCTGCGTTGCTTCCTGGATAGGCTCGGCAATTCTCTCCCAGGCCTAGACCAGAAGTACCTTAAGGCGGTGGGAGTCATCGCCCAAGGAGCGCATCTTTTCTCTGGGCAGGAGGCAGCAATGCTCGCGCTCATCCAGCACGCCCTGATAATGGGCTGTGTGCCTATCAGTGGAGACATGTGGCAATCCTACATCGGTGCTGGTGGCTGGACGCATGGTGATGGCGACCGCGGCGCGCTGAAGAAGCTACTGGAGGACGCGAACCCGTCAAGCCAGGCGGCTGTCGCCGCGGCGGCGAGTGTGGGCAAGCGGGTGGCACAGCTGGCTCTTCTTCTGAAAGCTGGGGGCGACACCTATAGCGACTTCCTGTCTTCCGATGATGCCTACCAGGCCTTCCTCGCCGCTTTATAGCGACATGGATCCGGTCCGCGGCACGTGGGCGATGTCATGAGGAGGGAGTATGCGCAAAAGAACACTGCGAACGGTGGAGGATTGCTGTGACTTCGTGCGCGGGTGTACTCTCCTAGGTACGGGTGGCGGCGGCGATCCTGGCAAGGGGCTGGAACTCCTTGTGCCTGAGATTGAAGCAGGAAAGGAGTTGCGCTGGGTAGATATTGAATCTCTGCCCGATACGAGGTGGACTGCGTCCTGTTGGGGTATGGGTTCCATCGCCCCTCAGTTGCCTAGCAAAGAAGGGCAGAAAGCAATACTGGGGCTGAGGGAAGAGCAAAAGCGCTACAACCTGCACCGGGCGGTCCTGGAACTCGCT
>CAZNMJ010000281.1:0-4524 GCA_964573815.1 uncultured Anaerolineales bacterium | reverse complement strand
GCGCCGTCTAGAAGGTAGGCGGCCGAGAGCAGCAGGCCCGTCAGGAGGTGAATGAAGACGGTGGCGGCGTTGGCCGGCACGAGCTTCAGGTATTCGTCGTAATGAGCCCGCGCCACCTTCACGGCTCCAATGGCTACCGGCAACGTGGCCAAGGCGATCAGGGTAAAGGGCGACGTGATCCTAAGAAGGGCCGCTCCTGCAATCCACGCATAGGTGAGGGCCATGAGGATGGCGTAGCCCACAGCGGCCCGCCTCCTGCCGAACCTGACCACCAGGTGATCCTTGCCCACGGAACCGTCGGCGGGGGCGTCTTGAAACTCGTTGATGTACAAGACGCCCGCAATAAGCAGAGCCACAGGGATGGAAGCCACGACAGGTTCCCAGTGCAGGTAGCCGGTCTGTACGTAGAACGCGCCCAGCGTCATCAGCACGCCGAAGTTGAGCCCGATGAAGAACTCCCCTATCCCCCTGCTAACCAGATTGATGGGCGGAGCGGTGTAGAAGAAGCCGGACAAGAGACCAATGAGCCCCAGGACGATGATCATCGGGCCTCGCACGTAGGCCAGGTAGAGGCCGATTATCGCGGCCAGCACGTAGGCAGCGAGGGCACCGCTAATCACCTCCTTGGGGGTGAGGAGGCCTTCCTGGATCATACGGCTGCCCCCTGTGAAGGGGCGCACGAACTCCACGTTCACGTCGTCGGTGCCGCTCTTGTGATCGAAGTAGTCGTTGGCCACGTTCGTACCCGTGTGGAGCAGCAGCCCTCCGAGCATGGTCAGCAGGAAATACCCCCAGTGAAAGGGCCCCGTCCTGGCCCAGGCGATAACCGCGCCCAGCAGGATGGGCACCACCGTGGCGGTGAAGAATGGCGCTCGCACCTCGGCCAGCCAGATCTTCATCTTGTTGTCCCTCAGAGCTGCTACGCTGTCGGCCATGGAATCTCCTTTTCTACTCCCAGTACCTTTCGTGAACCACCGGCACCCTGAGGCGGCCCTATGATTCCTTTCTCTTCCATGATATCGATGAGGCGCGCCGCCCTCACGTACCCGATCCGCAGCCGGCGTTGCAGGAAGGAGATGGAAGCGCGCTTCTCCCGCTGTACCAGACGGATTGCCTCGTCCAGCAGTTCATCGTCCGCCTCATCTTTCGCTTCGGCCGATTCGGCCATGTCGGCCCACAGGGGCTGCTGCACCAACTCCTCCGCCCTTCCCTCCGGGTGAACCTCCAGCCCCTTCCAGAATAGTACCAGCCTTTCGATCTCCTTGTCGGAGACGAAGCACCCTTGCAGGCGCACAGGTGTGCTGGAGTCGGACGCCATGTACAGCATGTCACCCTTTCCCAGTAGTTTCTCCGCTCCCCCGGCGTCCAACACCACACGGGAATCCGTGCGGGAGGTGACGGCGAAGGAGATGCGGGCGGGGAAGTTGGCCTTGATCAATCCGGTGACCACGTCCACCGAAGGGCGCTGGGTGGCGATGACGAGGTGTATCCCCGTGGCCCTCGACATCTGGGCCAGGCGACAGAGCGACCTTTCCACCTCGTCCGCGGCGGCCATCATCAGGTCGGCCAGTTCGTCTACCACGACCACGATGTGTGGCAGGGTTCTCTCCCCGTGTGAAAGCAACTCCCGGTTGTAGTGATCGATGTTGCGCGCCGTAGCTCTGGAGAAGAGCTTGTAGCGGCGATCCATTTCCCGGAGGATCCACTTCAGGGTCCCCACCACGCCCTCGATCTCCACCACGACCGGCGCCAGGAGGTGCGGGATGCCGTTGAAGTTGACCAACTCCACCATCTTGGGGTCGATCATGAGCAGTCTCAGGTCGTCCGGGGTGTTGTTGAACAGCAGGCAGGTGACGATGGAGTTGATGCAGACGCTCTTCCCGGAGCCGGTCGCGCCAGCGATGAGGAGATGGGGCATCCTGCTCAGGTCGGCGACCACAGGGACACCGGACACATCCCGTCCCAGGGCAATTTTCAGTCGGGAGGTCTGTCGCAGGAATTCGTCTGCCTCCATCACCCCTCGGAGAGAGACCAAGGTGACCTCATCGTTGGGTACCTCGATGCCGATGATGGAGCGGCCCGGCACCGGGGCTTCGATGCGTATGGGCGCGGCCGCGAGCGCGAGGGCCAGGTCTTGGGCCAAGGCGTCGATCTTGCTCACCTTGACCTTGGCCCGGGCTATCTTGCCGTCTCGGCCCTTCCTTTCCACATATCCCGGCTCCACGCCGAACTGGGTGACGGTGGGCCCCTGATTGACCTCCACCACCTTGGCGGGCACGCCAAAGCTGTGGAGGGTATCTTCGATGATCCGTACCTTCCGCCTGATCTCGGTCTCGCTGAACTCCTGCTCGATGTTCTCCTCCAGGATGCTTCCCACCTCGGGGAGGTGCCATTGCTTGCCACCGGCCATGATGCGTGGCGGAGAGAGGGTGTGTGTCTCTTGCAGGGCCTGCTGTTCGGTTGGCGACGGCTTCAGCAATTCCGATACCTTTTCAGCCACGCGTGTGGGGACGCCTTCGCCGTTGCTGGGCGGGCCAATCTTGATAGAGGGCCGGTGATCACGATAGGTGTCCCTAAGGTTCGTCCAGGCTCGTCGTAAACCGGTGCCCATCTGGGCTATGGAGACGCCGAAGAGCAAGATCATCGCTACTGCGCCCGACGCCACTAGCGCGACATAGGCTCCTATGCGGCCGATGCTCACGGTAAGGGCTTCGCTGAGGATCCATCCCGCGTAGCCTCCCCCTCCACCTTCCGCCGCCAGTTGGCGGGCATCCTCAGGGAAGGAGAGAAGATGCAAGGCGGTCAGCGAGGTGAAGAGGATGAGTATCGCTCCCGCCATCCTTCCCCACGGCATAAGGCGTTCACGCCGCAAGCTTTGAAGGAGCAGCCAGAAGGCCGCCGCCCCCAGCGCCAAAGGGATGGCATACACGCCCCAGCCGAACAACCGGCGCAGGATCATGATCCAGGCTTCCGTCAGGGGGTCTCGGGTGCGGGACGCGAGAGTGAGTGCGGTGACCGCTGCGCAGCCGAGGAGGGCGAAGGCTGTCCCTCTTACTGCTATGGAACGTTTTCTCTTCGGCGCTGTCTTCCTAGCCGGCATTGCTTTAGAAGAGGCTCAACTGCTCCGCATCCTGTGGAAGTTCCATCTCAGCGATTCCATCCGCTTGGGCCAGGATCTGGGGGATCTTGGACATGTCCTCCTCGATCAATTGGAACCATCTTCGCTGGTGCAAAGCCGCAGCGGGATGGTACATCGGGTAGTAGATGATTCCTCCCATTCTGCGGGGTTGGCCGTGAATGTGGGAGATCTTGGCGCCAGGGAAGTAACGCTCCATGGAGAATCGGCCCAAAGTCACGATCATCTGGGGTGAGATGAGCTCGACTTGCCTATCCAGGAAGGGTCTACAGGCCTCGATCTCCTCGGGTAGAGGATCGCGATTGCGTGGCGCTCGGCATTTGATCACATTGCAGATGTAGACCTGTTCTCTCCTCAAACCGATGCTTTCCAGCAGCTGGTCAAGTAGTTGGCCGGCTTGGCCGACGAAGGGACGGCCCTGCTGATCCTCGTGGAACCCAGGGCCTTCCCCGATGAATACGAGTTCCGCATCCTCTGGGCCCTCGCCGGGCACACTGTTGGTGCGTGATTGGGACAGGACGCAACGCTGGCAGTTAGCGATCTCCTCATAGAGTTCAGTCAGTGCAGACACGGCCATGCCTCCTCAGAAGTGGGATTCAACTCCTCTTCATCATAGCTTCCCGCCACTGGTCCGCGGCCGACGAACGCCGTCGTGGAACCCAGGAGATTCTATCACATCTGCTGTGGATTGTCTAAGAAAGAGGGGGGGAACTCGAGGAAGGCTCGCAGAAGCTGGTGCGCAATCAGAGGCGCCCCCACACACCGGGCCGGGAAAGCCGGTTGCCTGCTTTGAGTGGCGCAGGAATTCATTCCCGCGCGGAGAACTGGGAAAGCGGCCAAGGCCGGTTGCGAATGATGCTTCGAGCGTGGTTCCCTTGACTCGTAGCATGGGGCCTCCAACCCGATGCCCTGCCACGGCACCTTTTCCACCGCCTTCGCCTCCTTGTCTTGCCTACCGAGGGGTGATATACTTATGCATCAAAACGTGGTGTGCAGTGCCTGTCAGCAGGTCTCACGTCACGGCACAAGGCCTGGGCCTGTTAGAGCCTTGGCGTCGTCCAGATGGTAACCTGGTCGACGCTGGTCCCCACACCAAAGCAGAGCCCAAGGAGGCGAGTGAGGTGCAACTGAACGCCGGTCGCCGCGATCAGTTGATCGACAACTTGGCACGTCGGGTAGATGGCTGGGGCTTGACCAGCCCGGCCGTCGCCCTTCTTGAGACTCACAAGCCCCTGAGCTTCGTCGCCAGCCAGACGCTCCTGGCTTTCCAACCCCTTCTCACGATGTTTGTCAGTGATGTCTCGCTGGAGGAGTACGTTCTGCTGCTGGAAGACAGGAAGAACGTGGAGCGGGTCATCTGCCGCCTGGAGGAGCTGCAGCAGGAGCTG
>CAZNMJ010000280.1:0-4530 GCA_964573815.1 uncultured Anaerolineales bacterium | reverse complement strand
CGCAGTTCTCTAAGCTTCTCTCTCGTGGGCAAGCCGGTCTCCACGTCCCAGCCCCGGGCGCGATAGTATTCATCCAGCATGGGCTCAAGCTCCAACACGGAGCCGGTACTCGGGCCGCTTCCCTCGGGTAATGGCTCCTCTAGAAAGCGCCTGGGCAGTGTGTCATCTTTGCGCGTGATGCCTTCTCGGGCGATGAAGAGCCGTTCCAAGTTCACGATGCGCTCCCCTATCCGCTGTACTTCCTCGCCGGTGATGTCCCAACCGGTGGCGGCGCGGAGGAGTTGCGCGGTTTCGTCCCATGAGAGCACCTCCATGTTGTTGTAGGTGTTCTTGCACACCCCCAGGGAATCCGCGATAGCCGCCATCTCTTCGAAGTGCTTGACGACCAGCCCTTTGCCCTTGTGCTCCAGGGGGAAAGCTGTCTCCCGAATGCCGAAGCGGCGTTTCCCCTCCTCGGGATCGTTGGAGAACTCAAACCACGGTTCCGAGCGCAGGTGATCAGCACCGCGGCTGGCCACGGCGTTGCCCAGGCCGTAGGCTTTGGCACCCCGTGGGTCGGCCTGGAAGACCTCCAGACCCTTGCCCTCCATGGCAAGCGCCTCGGAGCCGCGCCCGAGGCGTTGTGCCGCCTTCTTGACTCCGTCAGCCAGGACATCGCCAAAACCCTCTCGATGGGCCACGTTGTGAATCAAGGCCAGGATGGTCTCGCCGTTGCCCCAGGTGAGGTCGAGCCCATCGGCCTCTTCGGGGGAAAGAAGGCCACGCTCGTAGCACTCCATGGCCCAGGAGATGACCTCACTCAAGGCGATGGCGTCCAGGCCGTACCGGTTGGCCAGGTCAATGCATTTGAGGGCCAGAGCCAGATCGCCGTTCCCCACGCGGGCCGTGAATCCGGCGAGGGGCTCGTACTCCGGACCCTCCAGGCGCAGGCCCGGGAAGCGAGAATCGTCCACTACCAGAAAGCGACTACAGGCGATGGTACAGCCGAAGCAGGCCTTGCTCTTGATCTTGTGCAGTTCCTCGATGGCCTCGCCGCTCACCGCATCGGCGTGTTCGAAGCGACCGCGCTGGAAATGCCGGGTGGGCAGGACGCCTATGATGTTGAGGGCGTTGAGGAGTTTGGTGGTTCCAAGCCGGCAGCGAATCTCGTATTCGCGGTGATTGTAGATCACCTCATCCAGGCGTTCGATCATCTCGTTGAAGCGGGCCATGTGGGCCACAGAGATGAGTTTCCTGCCGCGCACCGCCACAGCCTTGAGGTTCTTGGAAGCCATGACTGTGCCCATACCCGTGCGCGCCGCCGGTCGGTTGAGGTTGACGAAGACACCTGCGAAGCGCACCCCGTTCTCGGCCCCCTGGCCGATGGTGGCTACCTGTACGTCTGGGTCACCCAGTTCCTGGTGGATGGCCAAGGTGGTGTCCCAAACGTCTTGACCCCATAACCCTCCCGCCTCCCGCAGCTCCACCTCGTCATCCTTGATCCAGAGGTAGACCGGACGGTGAGCCCGGCCTCGGACAATCACCTGGTCGTACCCAGCGAACTTGAGCTCGGGACCGAAGAAGCCGCCGGCATTCGAGTCGCCCAGAATCCCAGTTTGGGGGGACATGGCCGTGACGTTGAACCGTGAGCCTCCAGGGAAGAGGGTTCCCACCAGGGGCCCGACACCGAATATCAGAAGGTTCTTCAGCGAGAGCCCATCGGTGTGGGCCGGCAGTTCGTCCCAGAGGCGTTTCACGTTGATGCCTCGGCCCCCAAGAAAGGCTCGGGCCAAATGTTCCTCAGTGCGGTGGCGGTGGATTGTTCCATCGGTCAGGTTGACGCGCAAGATGGTGCCACCGTAGCTGTACATTGTCTTACTCCTTACAGGCTATGGGAAAGATGATGATTCCAGTGTAAGGGGGTCATGAGCATCTTCAGGATGGAGGAACCCTATCAGATCCCAGACGAGTTGTGGGCACGCATTGAGCGGTTGGTCCCTCGCCCCTCAGCGTATGCAATTGCCCCTGTAGCGCAGCGCTTCGCGCAGGCGGGGTCACCTCCGCACAGGTCGCAAATGAGGGCGAGGCCGGTCTCCTGGTATAGGGTCACCATACCGAAGGGGCAGGCATCTACGCAGGCCGAGCAGCCGTCGCAATCATCAGGCCACAGGAGCACAGCCCCCGTGCTCTCGTCCTTGTACAAGGCCTCAGTGGGACAGCTTGCCACGCAAGGCGGCCGTCCGCATAGACGACAGACGTGCGGCTCATCCAGGCCTTGGGGCTCGACCTTTGTGATGCGCAAGCGCGCCGCAGAGATGCCGAAACGTCCGTCGTGCCTGGCAACGCACGCCACCATGCAGGCGCGGCAGCCACTGCACAAATCCGTGCGCACGGTAATCCTTTTCACATGCTCTCGCCTCTCCCTGCGCTGGTACTTCCAGATACGCCTTGTGCACCATTCCACTTGGAGCGAATCAACCCTTGGAAGTTGGCCTCTCCAGAAGGCATGTGATAGTCGAGCAAGCGCAGATTCTCAGACTTACATGTGCGATTCTGGCAAACCGAGCCTAATGTGCAAAAGAGGCGCGCTAGCGGGCAGCATTTGTCCCGCCTCAGTGCTGGCCTGAAAACGCCCAAGCGCCAACCTGGAATACGTACACGTGCATCGCCTCTGACCTGGCTCGCACCTAGAGCGTCAAGGAAATCGCCAGATGGGGCGAGGTCAGCTCAAAGCACGGCCAATTCTTCGATTCTTCTATCGCTGATGAACATATGCCCAGCAAGGTGCGTTATCATCAACTTCGGCTTGCCGTGCAATGCAACCTCTTGCGGTGTTACACCGCATCCCCAGAATACCGGCACCTCGTCGGCGTCGACACGCGTTTCCGGCCCTGGTGCACCGTAGTCCGGCTTGCCTAGGTCGAGTATCCCCATCTGCGCTGGATCACCAATGTGTACGGGTGCCCCATGCACCGCAGGGTATCGAGAAGTGATTTGAACTGCTCGTACAACCTGGTCTCGGCGAATGGGACGCATCGACACAACCATAGGACCGTGGAAGATGCCCGCGCGGGTGCAGAGTATGGATGAAACGTACGCACACCCTGTGCATCCCGCTTCTAGCCACCGGGCCCTTATCCCTGCCTTGTCAAGGACCCAGTCGAAAGACAAGCTGCACCCCAGCAGAAACGCGACTAAGTCGTCTTGCCAATAGTCAACGACGTTGTCCACCTCGGCGATGCACTCTCCTCGCTCGAAGACCCTGTACTTCCCCAGATCTGTTCGCAGATCTACTCCTTGAGCCAGGTACGTCAAGTCCGTCATTCCAGGTTCAGTGACTTCAAGAACGGGGCACGGCCGAGGATTCCTGTGGCAGAAAGTGAAGAACTGGAGAGCGAGTTCCTCAGGCACGACTGCGAGGTTTGCCTGCACATATGCCTCAGCGAGCCCTGCAGTCCGTACCCGGCACTTTCCCTCTCTGATGAGCTGGCGGATCTCTCTCGGGTGCGCACGTCGCAGTTCTCCTGTCTCCATGCTACCTTTCAATCTCAATCTCCCAGAGCGGTCGCCCAAAGACGCCGTTTGGTCGTCTGACTCACTTGTGGTTTCATTGCCCGGTGCCCAACACGCCCGTTCGCTGGCGAATTGTCTCGCTCAGGATGCTCGGACTGGCGTGGGGCGCCTGGACACCCAACGGCCTGCCGACGAGCGACGCCCGCGATGGCGCCGCCCCTTTGCGGCGCCTGCCAGACCGACTTCCGAGGTGTCACGCTACTTCCCTATCAGCTTGGGGTCGAGTGCATCCCGCAGCCCATCGCCAAACACATTGAATGCCATCACTACCATCATGATGGCCAGCCCAGGCCAGACCGAAGGCCAGGGTGAGGTTCGCATCACGTCCCTTCCCTGTTTGAGCATCATCCCCCAAGAGGGCATGGGTGGCTGTGTCCCTAACCCCAGGTAACTGAGCGCGGCCTCGATCAGTATTGCGTGTGACATGAACAACGTGGCATTCACGATGGTCGGCCCCAACACGTTGGGCAGAATGTGTCTGCGGATGATCCTGAAGTTGCTGGCACCGACCATCCGAGCGGCCTCCACGTACACTTTGCCGCGCTCTGTGAGGACGGAGCCCCTGCACACCCGGGCAAAGGCCGGAGTGTAGATAATGCCTAGAGCTATCATCGCTTTCTCAATGCCTGTCCCCATGATGGCGATGATGAGCAGCGTCAAGAGGAGCGGCGGAAAGGCGTAGAGGAGATCCATAGCCCGCGAGATGACCGTGTCCAGCAGGCCCAGGTAGTACCCCGACACCAGTCCCAACGCGGTGCCGAGAGATAGGGCGATGCCCACCGAAATAATCCCCACCCCCAGTGAGGTACGCGAACCAAAGATGACTCGACTCAGAAGGTCCCGGCCGTACTCGTCGGTGCCCATGACATGCTGACGAGTTGGCGCCTGAAGGGCATTGCCGGGATCCATCTCCACGGGGTCGTAGGGGGCAAGCCAGGGCGACGCCACCGCCGCGAACACGAGCAATCCGACTACACC
>CAZNMJ010000279.1:0-4545 GCA_964573815.1 uncultured Anaerolineales bacterium | reverse complement strand
GGTGCTGCCACCGATACCGCCCATCAATGCCGCTGCCCCCACGCGGCCGGTGTCGCTCAACGAGGAGGAGTCCGCCACCGTCAAGGCCGTCTTCATTGACGCTGACGAACAATGGGCCACACCGGTGGTGTTGGACTGCACGGACGGTGTACCTTTCGGCCCCACGGCGGCCTTGCTGGGCACCTACGATCCGGCAAGCAGTACGTCAACACCTATGCGATGGATGGAGGCCATCAGCGAGAATCCGGCCGTTGGCGCCACCGAAACGTGGGAGATCTACAACCTGACGGAGGACGCCCACCCCATCCACATCCACCTGGTGCAATTCCAAGTGGTCGACCGGCAGCCGATGGGTGGCGGGCCTGCCCGGCCTCCAGAGGCGTGGGAGACGGGCTTCAAGGATACCGTCATCGCCTATCCGGACGAGATCACCCGCGTCCAGGCCACGTTCGACTACCCGGGCCTCTACGTCTGGCACTGCCACATCATCGAGCACGAGGACAACGAGATGATGCGGCCGTACCGAGTCGGGCCTTAGAATACAAGCGTGGGCGACGAGAGGGCTGCAGACTCAAAGGCAGCCCTCTCCCCCTAGTGTCGATTACTACCAGACCACCAGCCGCGAGTAGATCGAGTTCCTTAAGGACGAGATCAACGGGACGGCCAATACGTTGACCGACCCTGATCCGGTGACCCCTAGTTTCGCTACAAGCTGCGCTCTGGAACGTGGCAGTCCTCCAGCCGCCGTGCTCTCATCCCTTAAGCCGCCACTGCTCGATGGTCCTGGATCGTACCCCTGCGCAGAATCCTTCCCCGCGAGCGCTGGGGCTTCGGCTGCAGCACTGCTCCGAGCAGCGGTTGCCCCTTTCGGCGCCGCGTGATAAGATGAACGAACGGCACGGATGCAGAAAGCCCCGGCGACGCATTGCAGGAGCGGCCACCACGCTGAAGATGATTGACGTGCAAGCTCTTCAGCCTGCAGCGCGGAGATGTGCGGACTGATCCGCCGGGTCGATGGATTGGGGATTGCTGCGAGGAGAATTGACCGACGAGGAGGGCCGGAGAGATGCCTAGGAGGAAGCGCACTTGGGAGCAGGAAAGCCTCAGCTTCGGAGATGTACTGAGGTTCTCGAGAAAGATGCTCTCTTTTGCCAGGGACGCTAGAGAACTCCAAGAGGCGGCTGGGCTGCCCAGAGGTGGCCTTCGGAACCTGGCCACCCTGCTCCTGGACATAGAGGAGGGTGTACGGGCACAAACGGGCGTAAGTCTGACTGAGAAGCTCCAGGAGTACCTGACCACGCTCATCCCTCAGGCCTCGAAGGAGAAACCATCGCCCCAGGAGATCTCAGACGTCGATCGCCGGATCGAGGAGGTCAACGCTACACTGACCGAACTGTATGGCGCGGGGTGGCTTCGCGGCTCGGAGAAGATCGGCGACATCTTTCGCGTATGGGAGAAGTTGGTGGCGGCTGGATACAGTCTCCCCCGCGAGCAGTTCGACGAGGGTTCGGAGTACTCTCAGCTGATCGAGGACTTTCACGACAGACTGCGTCAGCTTCAGCCCTCTGTTGAGAGTGTAGAATCACTAGCCAGCATGGTTGAGCCCATGGTCGGTCGAGCGAAGGAGTTAGTTCAAGCGCATGGAGTGGATGATTTCCCCGATACCGGCTTCTCAGGGCAGGTTCGAGGGGATCCTAACTACGTGCGAATCCTGTTGGAGGCTGTGGCCAATCGTCATCCACGGTACTACCTGTGATGCCCAAGATGAGAGTTGGTGCTGATTCGTGCACCGAGGAGCACAGAGGCGTGAGAATGGCTGGGGTTGGGCTTCTCACAACGGTGTTGGTGGCGTTCTTATGCAATGGCTGCTCGGTAACGGTTCTCTCGGAGTCAGACCGCGCCCTGGAGACAGAGGTTGCGCGCCAGGCTACTCAGTTGGCGGATCTACTGCAGGAGCGAGAAGAGCCATCACCGACCCCCACTGTCACTACACCTCTATCCCCAAGTCCTACACCCATGGTCACGCCGTCAGCGCCCACGGCAACGCCTGCTGAGCCATCACCGACAATTGCACCAGTCCCGACCCCCACGGAAACTGGCCCCGGGCCCGTGCCCCAGCCGTGCGAGATAGTGGCCGAGGGTGAAGTCACGGCATACGCGAGACCAAGCTCGGCTGCTATGGTCTTTGGCACCATGTATCCTGGGCTGAGAGTCAGGGTTGAAGGGAGAACCGCCGAGGGCTGGCTGGGCTTTGAGCCCGGAGTTGCGCAGGCAGCGAACATCGGGATCTTCCGGCTCCGGTGGGTCCACGAAAGCAGCGCCATCCGTGTGGAGGGGGCGTGCGATGAGCTCCCGGAACTGGTGGGACCTCCTCCGGGATTGTGCTTCACTATGCCTATGGAAGAAGTTCCTGTCTATACTGAGCCTAACACCTCGTCCGAGGTGCTGGCCACACTGACCCTCGGCGACTACGCTGCTGTACTGGGGACGACTAGGGATGCCTGGGCAAGAGTAGATCTGGGCGTGGGGAACACCGGCTCGCATGTGAGTGGATGGGTGCAGGAAGCTACACTCAACCTCAACGGCCCGTGTGATCGCCTGCCGAGGGTGGAGCCGTGATCCAGGTAAGCTCACAACCTGTTGAGAGGCTCCAAGCCGGCGTGGATTGAGTAATCGCCAGCACCGTAAGACCAACTCTAAGAACCTCTCGTTGGAAGAAGAGTCCGAGTGAACATTGGCCCTAGCGAATGGTATGGGATAGAAGGTCTCTCTGAGAGCGAAGTCATCGCGCGACGCGAGCGCGGACAGGGGAATGTCGTCCGGTTTCAGACTGGCCGAACGTACCTCCAGATCCTCCGCAAGAACGCCTTCACCTTCATCAACACGGTCCTCTTCGCCATCAGCGTTGTTCTCGTATTGATGGGGCATGTGGACGACGCTGTGGTGACAGCAGGCTTAGTGCTCCTGAACGTCGTAGTTGGCGTCGTCCAGGAGGCAAGGGCCAAGCGCAAGCTCGAACATATCGCGCTGCTGACTCGTCCTAAGGCGAGCGTCATCCGAGGCGGACAACGGAGGGAAGTCGATCCCAGCGAAGTCGTGGTGGGCGACGTGCTGATCGCCCGACCCGGTGATCAAATCATCGTCGATGGCCAGGTTATCGCGGGCGGCGAGATGCAACTCGACGAGTCGCTGCTCACGGGTGAGTCGGAACGCGTCCGCAAGAGGCCCGGTGACACCGTCCTTTCTGGCAGCTTCTGCGTGAGCGGCACCGCGGCCTACGAAGCACAGCAAGTGGGTGACGACTCGCTCGTGAACCAGCTGACGGCCGGCGCCAGAGCCTTTCGCCAGATCAAGACGCCTCTGCAGCGAGACGTGGACAACATCATTCGGATCCTGATTCTGGTGGTGGCCCCTCTCGGCGTATTGCTCGGCATCTCTCATGCCATGCGTGCCATCCCCTTGGTGGAGAGTGTGAGGGCGGCAGCGGTCGTCGTGGCACTGATCCCGCAAGGCCTCTTCTTCATGACCACCGTGGCCTACGCCATGGGTATCGTGAGGGTAGCTGGCAAGGGGGCCTTGATCCAAGAGGCCAACGCCGTGGAATCCATCAGCAACGTTGACCTACTGTGTTTCGACAAGACGGGGACTCTGACCACAAACCGCATCAAGCTGCATGCGATGTCCCCTGTGGATGGAGCGGCAGTTGGCGGTGAAGCGGAGCTGAGGGGCGTCTTGGGAGACTATGCGGCCAGCACACCGAGCCCTAACCGGACCACGCTAGCGATCAAGGAGGCCTTCGAAGGGCAGGCCCGCCCGGTCGCGGAGGAGGTACCGTTCTCATCTGAACATAGGTGGAGTGCGCTGGAATTCGACGACGCCAGCCTGCGCGGGGTTTTTGTTCTCGGGGCGCCGGAGGTGCTGCGTTCGTATCTTCAGTTCGATGCAGGCCTGGACTCACAGATCGCTGACTGGACCAGTCAGGGGCTCCGCGCACTCCTATTCGCGTATCGCCCCGTCAACGCACCCCTGTACGATGACAAGGGCGAGCCGGTCTTGCCTTCTGGCCTGCTACCGCTGAGCCTGTTGAGCTTCAGTGACGAACTGCGTCCTGAGGTGCAGGAGACCTTGAGGCGGTTTGTTGAGTTGGGCATAGAACTCAAGGTCATCTCTGGAGACAATCCGTCAACCGTCGTGGCGCTGTCCAGACAAGTGGGTTTCTCGAACGATCGTCCAGTTGTCTCAGGGTTGGAATTGGATGACCTGAACGACGCTCAAGTCGAGAAGTTGGCCAAACAAGCGACCGTCTTCGGGCGCATCACACCGCAGCAGAAGGAGAGGCTGGTACGCCTCTTTCGAGGGATGGACCACTACGTCGCCATGATCGGAGACGGCGTGAACGATGTCCTCTCCATGAAGCAAGCTCAGGTAGGGGTGGCCATGGAAAGTGGCACCCAGGCTGCCCGTAGCGTGGCTGATATTGTGTTACTCGGAGATTCCTTCAGGGCCCTCCCCACGGCCTTCAGGGAGGGGCAGCGCATCATCAAC
>CAZNMJ010000278.1:0-4554 GCA_964573815.1 uncultured Anaerolineales bacterium | reverse complement strand
CTGCGGCAATTGACGGCCGATGCCGGCAGCAGCCACCCACAGTGGAAGAGGTAGAGACAGCCACGACTGACCCTAGGTAGGGGAAGTGGGTGGCGCCGACTGTAGTCACACGCCATATTGCCAGAAACGGGCCATGGGCCGGTTCTCGAGCATGCTTTGGCATGGGGGTCTTGCGGCGTCGGGTTTTCAACCCGACGCGGGTAGAGCAGAGGGAAGGCCGAAAGATGGGGAGCCGCGCCGGACTGAAGTCCAGCGCTACGGGAGGTAAACCGGCTGAAAGCCGGTTCCTTGAGAATGCTTGTGGCATGTCTGAGGCTTTGTGGCGGCAGGCTTTGAACCCGACGCGGGTGGGGTGACGTCCCGCGCGTCCTTAGGGAAGATTGGCTGAAACGATGTTTGAGGTCTGCGCGGGGACTAGTGACGTGCCCAGGGTCCGAAAGATGTCACCATGAACGGTAGACTCGGACGAATCAGATCGTCATTTGGCGGAAGAGAAGGGGTGCTCATAGCATGTGGGGTGCTCCTTTGTCTGTTCTGCCTGGGCTTCCTGGCGGTCCTGGGCTGGGAGATAGTCTCCGATCATTCCTATCAGCATCGGGGCATCTGGTACGGCACACCGCCCAATATCCCGCAGGCAGCGGTCTATCCCCTGGGGGTCAACGCGTCCCTGGAGCAGTACGAGGCTGAGGATCTGGATCGAGCACTGACGATGATCGAGGATGGCGGTTTCCAGTGGGTCAGGCAGCGCTTCCCGTGGGCCGAGATCGAGCCCGAACAGGGTGAGTACGACTGGGAGACGTGGGACGCTATCGTGGCAGCTGCCTTGGAACACGACCTGGCCATCATCGCCGTGTTGGAGACATCACCTTCGTGGGCGCGCGCTCCCCTCGATGCCCGCACACCCCAGGCACCGCCGCGCGATTTCGGCGACTTCGCACAATTCGCCAGGGCCTTCGCCGCTCGCTATCACGAGGAGATCGATTACTATGAGATCTGGGATCAGCCCAATCTCTATCCCCATTGGGGCGAGCGGTACATCGATCCCACCGCATACACACATCTGTTGCAGGAAGCCTATGGCGCGGTCAAGGAGGGGGATCCAGAGGCTCTCGTCCTCACCGCAGGTCTGTCCCCTAACGTAGAGGAAGGGGGACGGTACATGAGCGACATCCTGTTCCTCCAGAAGATGTATGAAGCGGGCGCCAAGGGGTACTTCGACATCCTGGCCATCAAGCCCTATGGCATGTGGTACGAGCCCACAGATCGACGACTGTCTCCCCTGGAAACCAACTTCTCTCGTCCCTTGCTACTGCGGGACGTGATGCTTAGCCACGGTGATGGCGACAAGGCAGTGTGGGCGGTGGAGTTCGGGTGGTGCGCCTTGCCGCCTGACTGGACAGGGCGGCCGGCTCCCTGGACCAGCGACCGCGAAGAGATCCAGGCCGGGCGCACCGTGGAGGCCATCGAGCGGGCGAGGAACGAGTGGCCGTGGATGGGCGTGATGGCCTTACAACACTTCCACCCCGTGGCTGAACCAGATGATCCCATTCAGGGGTTTGCTCTGGTCACCGACGATTTCACGCCCCGGTTGACCTATCAGCAGGTTCAAGCCCTGGCGCAACGCGGACCTACGGCCTACACGGGTTGGTATCCATCAGATACGTGGGCGGCTCGTTACCAAGGCTCGTGGCTGCATGAGGGAGCGTACATGACAGGAGCGCTCGAAGGGGACGAAGTCGTCCTGCCGTTCAAAGGCACTCGTCTCGATGTGGTGATACAGCCGCCGTTTCACCTGAGTGAAGTGACCATGGACGGGCAGCCGGCCACCGCGTTGACTGGGGGCAGCCTGCGCCTGGAGGGCTCCCGGGAGCGGACGGTCACCTTGGCCAAGGGACTGCCGGATGAGGAGCACGTGGCCCGCCTCGTGGTCGGCAGCGAAACACCCCCAGATGCAGGGATCAGGGGTTTCGTCGTCATCCGGGAGACGAGTTTCGTGCCGTACTACCTGTCGCTTATGTTGCTGGCGGGGGCCGGGGTGATCATCGTCTGGCGCCTCAGCAGGCTGTTGGTGTTGCCCAGATCGCTGGAGTGGTGGAGAGGGCTGGGCGGTTGGTATCTCCGTCGAGAAGAGTGGCAACAGATACTGAGCATGGCTTTTCTGCTCTGGGCCTACCATTTCTCGCCGTGGACGGTGGTGAGTCTGGCAGCACTGGGGGGTCTGATCTCTTTGGTGTATCTCAGGCTTGACCTTGCTCTTGCCATCACTGTGTTCTCCATACCTTTCTTCCTGCGGCCCAAGATCATCGCCGGTCAGTCGGTCTCCGCCGTGGAGATGCTTACTATCATGTGCTTTGCCACCTGGCTGCTAAGGGAAGCGGTAGAGCGGGGGGCGCAACGGGCCGAAGGGGGCGGAGATCCCCTGGCTCTATTCCCTCGCCATCCGCTCCTCAGCCTGCGACTGTTGGCACTGGGCCTCTGGGATCTCCTGGTCTACCTGGTCCGGACTGCTTCGTCCCTGGACTTCGCCGTACTGTTCTTCCTCATGGTGAGCATCTTCTCCTTGACCGTCTCGGAGAACTTCGGGGTCAGCTTCTATGAACTACGGACAGTGATCGTGGGGCCTATCATCTTCTACCTGTTGGTACGAGAAGCACCTCGTGACGAGGACGGACCCCTTCGTCTGGTCGATGCATTGATGCTGTCCGCGCTGGCCCTCTCGTTGTACGGTCTCTATCAGTATTTCTTCACCGGGGAGATCATCACCGCCGAGGGCGTCCGTCGCATCCGTTCTGTGTACGGTTCTCCCAACAATCTGGGTTTGTTCCTGGGACGGGTGGTGCCTCTGTCCCTGGCTTTCGTCTTCTTCGGGGCAGTCCGATGGCGGCGCTGGCTGTATCTGTCGATCAGCGTGCCGATCCTGCTCTGCCTGTATCTCACCCATTCGCGGGGCGCCTGGTTGCTGGGGCTGCCCGCCGCATTGCTCTTTTTGGGGATCATGAAGGGAAGGCGCGCCCTCGCGGCGGCTGTGGGGGCGGTTGCTGTGGCAATACTGGCGCTGCTGCCCGTGGCGAAGATGGAGCGTATCACATCACTCTTCGACTTCGGCGGCGGGACCACCTTTCTGCGCTTGAAGCTGTGGGAAGCGGCGCTCAAGATGGTCCGTGACCATCCTCTTTTTGGGGTGGGACTGGACAACTTCCTCTATCAGTATCCGCGCTACATGCTCCCCGAAGCATGGCAGGAGCCGGACCTCTCTCATCCTCACAATATCGTGCTGGACTGGTGGACGCGCCTGGGGGTACTGGGTGTGGGAGCTCTCATCTGGCTGGAGGTGGCGTTCTTCAGGCTGGGCCTTCGACTCTATCGCTCTTTGAAAGGTGCGGAGGTGCAAGCCTTGATGCTGGGCCTGATGGCCAGTATGGTGGACTTCCTGGCCCACGGCCTGATCGACAACTCCTACTTCCTGGTGGATCTGGGCTTTTTCTTCTTCCTGACGCTGGGCATCGTCCGCCGTCTCTCCTTTGCTGAATGACGAACCAGCCGTGGCTGTACGAAGTGCAAGTGTGGTAGGGCGATCCAGCAGTGATTCGCGTTTCTCATCCCCATATTGACACCGTGGGCTGCCTGGGCTAACATATTGAAAACGTCAGAAGAGGTGATGGGAGAGGAATGAGGCTTCTGATAACCGGCGGGGCTGGCTTCTTGGGTTCCCACCTCTGTGATAGGTTCTTGGCCGAGGGGCATGAGGTGGTGGTGATGGACAACCTGATCACCGGCACCGTGGCCAACGTCGAGCATCTGGCAGGGAACGAGCACTTCCGCTTCATCAAGCAGGATGTGACCGAGTACCTGTATGTCGAAGGTGAACTGGATGCCATCCTCCACTTCGCCTCGCCTGCCAGTCCCATAGACTATCTTCAGCTCCCCATACAGACGTTGAAGGTCGGTGCACTGGGGACCCACAAGACCTTGGGATTGGCACGAGCGAAGAAGGCCCTCTATCTGCTGGCCTCAACTTCGGAGGTCTACGGAGACCCGCTGGAGCATCCCCAGACGGAGGATTACTGGGGGAACGTGAATCCCATCGGTCCCCGGGGGGTGTATGACGAAGCCAAGAGATTCGCCGAAGCCATGACCATGGCCTACCACCGGTATCACGGGCTGGACACCCGCATCGCCAGGATCTTCAATACCTACGGCCCTCGAATGCGCCTGGAAGACGGGCGGGTGGTGCCCAACTTCATCGCCCAGGCGCTGCGGCACGAGGCTCTGACAGTCTACGGTGATGGCTTGCAGACACGCTCCTTCTGCTACGTCTCCGACATGATCGAGGGCATCTACAAGCTGCTCTTCTCCGACGAGGTGGAGCCGGTCAACCTGGGCAACCCGCTCGAGATGTGTATCATGGACTTCGCCAATCTGGTCAACGAGACAACCGGAAACCCAGCGGGAGTGGTGTTCCAGCCGTTGCCCGAAGACGATCCGCAGGTGCGCCAGCCGGATATCACGAAGGCGCGAGAGGTTCTCGATTGGGAACCGGTGGTTCCGCTGGAG
>CAZNMJ010000277.1:0-4558 GCA_964573815.1 uncultured Anaerolineales bacterium | reverse complement strand
TCTGATCTTGACCGGGTACAAGGCTTCGGGAGATGGGAGTGGCGAGTTCGGTCCACGTCTGGCGCAGCAGCTAGGTCTACCGCAGATCACCAGGGCCAGCCACCTTGTGGTGGAGGAGGGGAAGGTGAAGGCCAGACGTAACCTCTCTGGTGGCTATGCGTTGATGGAGGCTTCCCTGCCTGCCTTGCTTTCCGTCTACGAGGGAGCGAACCAGCCTCGCTACCCCAGCCTTCCAGGGTCGATAGCTGCTTATGATGAGCATACGGTCACGCTGTGGACGGCGGAGGATTTGGGCCTAACCCCTGAAGACGTCGCTCAAAGCGTGGTGACCGAGGTGAGAGGCACCGGTGCCGGACCCGAGCGGGAAGTGGGCAGACTCATCGGTGGCGAGCCTGCGGAGGCCGCCAAGGGGCTGATTCGGGAGTTGACGAGCCGCGGTCTCGTGTAGCAGCAACCCAAGTGCGCTGAAGCAAGGCTCGAATGGGCGACAGCTCAGACGCCAGTTGCCTAGAAGACATCCGGCTCAATCAGATTCAACGGAGTAGCCAATACAAAGGGGAGAAAACGGGGAGAAATGACAGATCATCTACTGCTGTTGAACGGTAACATACGCACTATGGACAAAGCTGTTCCTCGAGCCAACGCCGTGGCCATTCAAGGGTCGCGGGTCGTCGCTGTAGGAAACGATGACGAGTTGCGCGACCTGGCACAGGGCCCCATGTGGAGGGTCATCGATCTTGGTGGAAAGACTGTGCTCCCGGGCTTCATAGACGCCCACCTGCATTTCCTGTGGTATGCTCTCGGTCCGAGTAGAGTGCTGCTGGATGGGGCCTACACGCTGGAAGCGACGCTGAACAGGGTCAGGAGGCATGTAGAGCAAACGGACCCTGGGGAGTGGGTGCTGGGGTGGGGTTGGAACCCCGCCGATTGGCAAGATGCAGAATGGCCTTCCAAGGAGGACTTGGATAGGGTGGCTCCCGAGAACCCGGTGGCTCTGAAAAAGAAAGATGGCCATCTTGTGTGGGTCAACTCCTTGGCCCTGCGTATGGCAGGCGTTGACGACGAGACCCCTGATCCTCCCGGTGGTGTGATAGAGAGGGATGACGATACTGGCCAACCCACGGGCATCTTCAAGGAAGAGGCCATGGATCTGATCTACGATGTGGCGCCCTTGCCCGGTCCGGAGACGCGCCAGGAGGCTCTGCTCAGAGCGACCCGCGAGGCACAGGCACAGGGTTTGACGGGCATCCATGATTGCGACGGCAGCGAGTCGCTGAGCGACTATCAGGAGATGCTAGGCCGGGGGGAGTTGGGGCTGCGCGTCTTCATGCTCATTCCTCGCCATAGCTTGGATGAGGCGATCAAGCTCGGTCTCAGGGGCGGCTTCGGCAACGAATACCTGCGGATAGGGACTCTGAAGTTGTTCGCCGATGGCACCCTTGGGTCGCAGACGGCCGAGATGCTTGAATCATTCAGTGGTCAGCCGGAGAATCTGGGCATCGCTGCCATCAGCCAGGAGGAACTGGAAGACCTCGTGGAGCGAGCCGGAGCAGCCGGCATCGCTTGCTCCGTCCATGCCATCGGCGACAAAGCAAACCGACGAGTGCTGGATGCCTTTGCGAAGCAGCGTAGCCGGGGATCGGGAGCAGGTTTGCGTCATCGTATCGAGCATGTACAGGTGCTTCATCCCACCGACATCCCCCGATTCAAGGCATTGGATGTCATAGCTTCCATGCAGCCGATCCATGCTACTTCAGACATGACGCTGGCCGACAAGTACTGGGGGGAGAGAGCGCGCTGGAGCTATGCGTGGAAGTCTTTGCTGAACACTGGCGTTCGGCTGGCTTTCGGTTCCGACGCTCCCGTCGAGCCGTTCAATCCCTTGGTGGGGATTCACGCCGCGGTTACTCGGCAGCGGGCCGACGGGGAGCCCGAAGGGGGCTGGTATCCCCAGGAGCAACTCTCTGTGGCTGAGGCAGTGCACGGCTTCACGCTGGGGGCGGCTTATGCCTCTAGCGAGGAAAAAGAGAAGGGTTCAATATCGGTCGGCAAGCTGGCGGACATGGTGGTCCTATCGCAGGATGTCTTCGAAATACCTCCCAGGGAGATACTGGACACGCGCGTGGTGGCTACGGTTTTCGACGGAAAGCTCGTCTTCGGCGACGACAATCTGTGATCAGGGATGGCAACCGGCGGCGGCGCGAGGCTATATGTGGCCTTGCTGGTCGGAGTGGTGGCGGTGTCATTCGCCGCCATTTTCATCCGCTTGGCAGATGCTCCATCCATCGTTATCGCTGCCTATCGTCTAACGCTGGCGTCGCTGATCGTGGCCCCGTTGGGATTCGTCCGACGCTGGAGGGAGGTCAAAGCGCTTGACAGACAGGATCTGCTGTTCGCATTGTTGTCCGGCTTTCTTCTCACTTGGCATTTTGCGCTATGGATAGCCTCGCTGAACTACACAACCGTGGCCAGTTCGGTGGTCTTTGTGACTACACACCCACTATTCGTGGGCATAGGCTCACATCTCTTCACGCAGGACAAGATAACCCGGCGGATGTTTGGCGGTATCATGCTGGCTGTGGCCGGGGGCATGCTTATCGGCTGGGACGATCTCGCTTTGGGCGGGAGAGCTCTCTGGGGAGATCTTCTGGCCGTCGGGGGAGCGGTCATGGCGGCTGGGTACTTCATGGCTGGAAGACGGCTCAGGCCCAAGATGTCTCTCTGGGCGTATATCTCCGTGGTGTATTCAACGGCGGCACTAGGCGCATTGCTGCTGGCTCTCGCTGCGGGGGAGAGTCTCACCGGCTACTCGCCTTACACGTATCTGATGTTCCTTCTGCTGGCCATCGTGCCACAGATCATCGGGCACTCCTCCTTCAACTGGGCGCTGCGACATGTATCGGCCGCTGTCGTTGCGGTGATAATCTTGGGTGAACCGGTAGGCTCTACGATGCTGGCGTATTTCATCCTTCATGAGGTGCCCACTGGCGTGAAAATCGTGGGAGCTAGCCTAATCCTGATCGGCATCTATTTCTCGCTGCGAGAGGAGAGGGCCGAGCGGGGGATGGCCTGACAAGACCGAATACAATCGAGGACAGAGTTGAAAGACAAGAATACCATAGGATATGTGCTTTTTGACCTAGATGAGACCATCTACCCCAAGGACACGGGACTGATGGAGTTGGTGAGCCAACGCATCAGTGACTATATGACCTTGCGTCTGGGGATAGATCCGGAAACGGTCCATCAGCTTCGCCGCAAGTATTACGAACGGTACGGCACAACAGGCCGAGGGCTGTTTCTTCATCACCGCGACCTGGATGTCGAGGACTACTTCTTCTTCGTCCACGATCTGCCCGTGGAGGAATTCCTGCAGCCCGATCGTCGTCTCGATGAGATGCTGGAGGCTCTGGAGGCGGAGAAGGCTATCTTCACCAATGCGACCGCTGAGCACGCTCGGCGAGTATTGCGGGCCCTGACCATCGACAGGCATTTCCAAACGATCATCGATATCAGGGAGCTGGAGTATGTGCCCAAGCCCAATCCCGAGGCATATTGCAAAGCTCTGACCTTGCTCAAGGCGCGCCCCGAAGAATGTCTCTTGGTGGAGGATCGGGTGCGGAACTTGGCACCAGGCAAGGAACTGGGCATGATGACCGTGTTGGTCGGGAATCAGCGCGTTGCGGAGGATGCGGATTTCATCGTCGAAGATGTAACTGCAGTGGGGGAGGTGATGGAGAGGATTCGGTCTGGACATGGTCAGTGAGAGTCGGTGTCTGCGCAATAGTGCTTTGTAGAGGTGGGCAACACACTCTGGTGCGGCCGAGGCTCCAACACCACTCATGCTAGGCAGGGTGTTGCAGGTGGCACTCTACCGTGGAAGAATAGACATAAACTGGCCGATTATAGACATAACCTACAGGAGGCTCTATGTGGGATGAACTGCTGACTCCGCTAGAAGAAATCTCCGAACACATGCATGTGTGGGCAGTAGGCGAGGTTGATGGCGACGAACTTGCGCCCGTGAGCTACGAACTCATAGGAGCAGCCAGGGACTTGGCGGATCTGTTGGGGGTAGAGGCGTCAGCTGTGCTATTGGGGAAGGATGTGCAGAAACTGGCCGAGGAGTTGATCTGGCGCGGGGCTGATACGGTCTACCTGGTGGAAGATGATGGCCTGGCTCAGTATTCAACCCAGGGCTACGCTCACGCACTGGAGCAGCTCATCAATGAGAGGAAGCCCGAGATCGTTCTCTTTGGAGCAACGGACATGGGCGAGGATCTGGCGCCCAGGCTGGCTCAAGAGCTGAAGACGGGTCTCCTCCCGGATTGCACCGGGCTGGAACTGGATCAGGCGGAGCGGATTCTGCTGGGCACGCGGCCTACCTACGAAGGCGGGCTCATGGTGACCAAGGCCTGTCCGGAGAAACGCCCGCAGATGGCCACGGTGCGCCCTGGAGCGATCGAGCCCTATCCTCCCAGCGAGGCTCGCATGGGCGAGATAGAGAAGATTGGGGTCTCACTAGGGGAAGGGGAGCTAGGGGCCGCACTGTTGGAGG
>CAZNMJ010000276.1:0-4568 GCA_964573815.1 uncultured Anaerolineales bacterium | reverse complement strand
CCGGGCTGCCCGGAGCGAGGGGGCCGTCCCTGGATTATTGTTGATTATTCGGCCCCCGAGCGGAGGGCTGATGAGAGCGAGCCAATGGTGACAGAGGGTGGGTGGCCAGGGATCCGATCGGCGGGTTTTGTGTCACCAAGGGACAGGTTGGCAACCTGTCCTACGTCCTTCGATGATGGTGAGGGAGAGGGTGCGAGCGAGCCTGCTAGACATAAAGCCTTTATGTCGAGGCGAGCGGCGGGGATGCCGAAGGGCGCAGCCCGAAGGGACTGTTCGCACTAAACGCGTTAGTGCGAATAGCCGCCGCGAGACGTAGCAGGCGAGCAGTATCGGAGGTGGGCCTGGTGACAGGAGCTCCGGATCCGGATCCAGGGTTTGTCACCAAACGGAGGGAGGTTTGCGATGAGCTACAGGTGCAGTGTGTGTGGCAGGGAGTATCAGAGCCGGTCTGGTCTGCGGCGGCACGTGAAGTCCAAGCACAGGGTGGCAGTGCCGGTGCAGGAAGCCTTGGAGGCGCCCGCCGGCAGCGAAGCTGGGGAGGGGCCAGCTGCCGAGCGAAGCGAGGTGCGGGCGCCGGCTCCGGAGGACTTCGGTCTGGTCGAAGTGTCGGCGGAGGTAATTGCTGATCTGGCTGCTCGGGGGTCGCAGGCGGACCTGGAGGGTTTGCTTGTGGCCTGCAAGGAGCTAGAGGTGGAGCCCAAGGACGTGATGGCGTACAAGGTGTATCACGAGCCTTTCAAGGTGGTGATCATCGAGGGACCGGTGGGCTACAAGAGGGTGTGGTGCGGGGAGTAGCCGATGCAGTTCGACGAGGATGGGATCGCCTGGTCTCAGGAGACGTTGCAGCTCGGCGATGAGAAGGTGAGGCTGGTCAAGGCGCGTGGCGATACCTGGGTGTGTTGCAGGTGCGATGAGCGCTTTGAGGGCGAGGACTGGGACGAGCCAGAGCCCGCGGTGCCGGTAATGGTCTTTGTTGGCGAAGGGGACGAGTGCAAGGAGTGCGACCTGTGCGCGGCCTGCTTCAATGAGCTGGTGAGTAGCGGGGTGTTGGAGGTTCATCATGGCGAGTGAGATTCTGGAAGATCGGGCAACTCTGGCGCTGGACGTTGAGTTGACAGACCGCCCTCGGTACGAGGTCACGCTGATCAAGGCCGGCGACGCCCTCAATGGGTGGCGGTTTCCTGCGCCGGTTCTGCGGGCTGCTCTGGACCTGTTCGATGGTGCGAGCTCCTTCGTGGACCACGTAGGGTTCTTTGACTTGTCTGCCTCTGTGCGCAACCTGGTGGGCGTGGTGGCGGACGTGGAGTGGGATGCCGACGTCGGTCAACGGGGCGGGGTGAAGGGGCGTCTCCGTTTCAACACCACGCCGGCTGCTGACTGGCTGGAGGTGCTGATCGACCAGATCGTGGAGGATCGGGAAAGGGGACTGGCGGTGCCCAACGTCGGTCTCAGTGCGGATCTCTTTGCGGGCTATCGGCTGGAGGGGCGTACCAGGGTGGCGACGGAGATCCGGAAGGTGTACTCGGTGGATATCGTGTTCTATCCCGCCGCTGGCGGGTCGTTTGATCGAGTCCTCAACTCAGTGAAAGGGGGTGCAACAATGGCTGAGGACAAGGAGAGGGAAGAGGGGCAAGCTGAGGACTCTGCGGCCGCCTCCGATGCCCCTGGCGCGGAGGAAAGCAGGGTGACCAAGGAGATGCGGGCTGGTGAGCAGGCCCGCGTGGAAGAGACGGCGACGGCCATCGATGCCGACACTGCTGCGGATGCGGCGGCGAGGCAAGCGCAGGAGTTGTTGCGGTCTCAGTGTCAGACGGTGTTGGAGGGCGCGCTGACGTGGTGCGACCTCCCTCAGCCGATGAAGGATGCGATCCGGGCCCAGTTCAGCGGGAAGGTGTTCGCACCGGAGTCGCTGGACGGGGAGATCGAGCGGTATCGTTCGATGCTGGCCGGCATGCTGGAGGACCAGGTGATCAGGGGTGCGGGTGACGCGCTGGATGGTGCCCAGGTCTCCGGGATGATGACCAGTGTGGACCGGGTGCAGCTGGCCTTCGAGCGGCTGATGGGGCTTCCCATCCCGGACGAGCACTCTGACATCGCGAGGTTGTCGGGCATCCGCGAGATGTACCTGATGATGACGGGTGACTACGACTTCTACGGTCTGTTCTATCCGGACCGTGTCCAGTTGTCGAACGTGACCACGGCATCGATGACCTCGGTGGTGAAGAACGTGCTCAACAAGGTCCTGCTCCAGGCGTACAACGTGCGTCCGAAGTGGTGGACTCCGGTCTGCTACGAAGAGGACTTCGGTACTCTGAATCAGATCACGTGGATGAAGACGGGCGGGATCGGTGCGCTTCCCACCGTCTCCGAGGGTGCTGCGTACACCGAGCTGGACTGGAGCGATGCCGAAGAGACCGCCGACTTCGTGAAGAAGGGTGGCTACATCGGCATCACCTTGGAGATGATGGACCGTGACGACGTGGGTGGCGTGAAGCGTATCCCCAGGGAACTGGGGAACGCCGCGTGGCGGACTCTCTCGTCTCTGGTATCTGCCCTCTTCACCGACAACGCGGATACGGGTCCGGAGATGTCGTGCGGTCACAACGTGTTCGACGCCACCAACCACAGCAACCTGCTGACGACGGGGTTGAGTGCTGCTGAGTGGGACGTGGTGATCCAGGCGGTGTTCCAGCAGACGGAGCCTGGCAGCAACGCTCCCCTGGCCATCAGGCCGGCTTATTGTCTGGTGCCGATCGAGCTGGAGCGGACGGCGCTGACGATCTTCGAGCAGCCCTGGAGTGCGGAGGCCACGTATCATTACCTTGAGCCCCGGTACAAGAGCTCTGCGGTGGTGGTGGTCCCTGAGTGGACTGACCCCAACAACTGGGCTGCGTTGTGCGATCCCAACGACTGCCCGGGCATCTGCATCGGGTACCGGTATGGCCGGGAGCCTGAGCTCTTCATGGCGGATGACCAGGTGGTGGGCTCGATGTTCACCAACGACGAGATGCGGATCAAGTGCCGGTTCTTCGTGGCTGTTGGGGTGGCGGACTATCGTCCTCTGCACAAGAGCAACGTAGTGTAGTGAGCGAAGCCGCAGGCCAGGCGCGGCGGAGCGGAGCGGCGAGGCAGGCTGTCCGGCGCGGTGCGAGGGAGCAGGGGAGCGAGGGCAGGGCCTCCGAGCGAAGGGGTCCCTGTTGCCGACCGGAGCACCTGCGTAGCAGCTGCGGAGGGAGGCGCCGCCCCGAGGGAGGACGCCCGTAGGACGGCCGAACGGTACCCCGCAGGGGGACCCTTAGGACGGCCCCGAGCGGACCAAACGACCGAGCACGGAGCCAGCCGGCCGGCCCAGGGCCATGGTGAGAGCGAGGGCGAGGGACCGCCGGCTCGGGCGGGAAGGGGCCGAAAAGGCGCAGCCCGAGAGCGTCCGCCTCCAGACCGCAGGGATGGAGGCAGCGTCCCGAGCGATTGACGATGCCGGGGCGCCGCGGAGCGAACGCCGTGTGCCGGGCCAAGGCGGAGCGTTGGACCGTTGGTGACAGGGTGTGCGTGGCCAGTGACGAGCTCGAGACGGGTTTGTCACCAGGGGCCGGTAGGCCCCGGTCACAGATGCGGCGTAGCCGTGGGGCCGGTAGGCCCCCAGATAGGAGGGGAGGGTAAGATGGCACAGCAGACTTTGACACCTGAGCTGGTGGTGACGGTCGTGGCGTCGCTCTTGGCGCTGGTCATGGACCTGGTGCCCCGGTTGAGGAAGAAATGGGATGCCCTGAGCAAGGAGCAGAAGCGGTTTGCCTGGCTCGGGGGCTGTCTGGTGGTAGGCGTGGCGCCCGTGGGTCTGGCCTGCGTGGGGCTGGATCAGTTCTTCGACGTGGGCTGTGGAGCCGACGGGCTGGCTCGTGGCATCCAGGTGGGGACTTTGGCGTATTTCAGCGGGCAGTTCACACACGGCCTGGCTGCTGTGAGTCGCAAGGCGTACGCGACGTACCGCCGGAGCAGGAACGAGGTGTGGAAGGGGTGAGAGCATGGCAAACGAAGTGATGCGAGTTCTGTCGTTCTCCTTGGAGGCGCAGGATGCAGCGGATAGCGTGATCTGTTTTCAGACCCTGGAGGCGATGACGATCGTGGGGGTGTCGCTGGAGGCTGAGGCCTTCACGGGGAGTCCGACGGGGTTCAACGTCGACATCCAGGATGACGAGGAGGACGTGATCACTGCGGTGGCTGCGGATACGGCCTTGACTCCTGGGACGTGGCTCACGCCTCACTTTGGCGGCGTGGAGATACCGGTGCACATCGCAGCCGGCAGCGAGGTAGAGGTCGACGTGAACCTGGTGGCGGGCACGTCTCCGACTGCTGACTTCACGCTCTTGATCTACTACCTGGCCGGGATGCAGCAGTAGTCCTTCGATACGTGCTTCGATACGCTGCTTCGCAGCTACTCAGCACTACTCAGGATGCGAGTTTGTGCTCGGGGGGTGTACCCCCCGAGTTGCTATGGGCGGGCGGTTTGGCGATGGGCCGCCCGGCTCATGGTTACCTCCTTTGGCTGGTGGGGCTGGGTTCAAGTCCTG
>CAZNMJ010000275.1:0-4582 GCA_964573815.1 uncultured Anaerolineales bacterium | reverse complement strand
CGGTGCATTTCCGCAACTCTGAATTCTCCATCTACCTCGCGTCCGCGACTTGCCGCCCTGTTGCCAGATGTCTGGCATCCTTGGGTTCAGCTTCGTCGGCTGGCCGGGAGGCTCGAGGTCCGAATATCTTCTAGTCAAGCAGTAGCCCTGCGCCGTGCGGGGAGCGCAGGCATCTGCCCCTCGCTACACTGCGGTCTGGTATTGTGACTACTAGTTCAACTCTACTGGACGGTGGCGTCGTTGTCAATCTTCGCCAGTCTGGAACTGCCAAGTAAGAAGATGGGCTGCTCTCGCCATGAAGGTTCCCCTTCGTTGCCCGAAGACAATGCAGGGCCCACTTGCTTAGCCTCTGGCAAGGCAGGCTTGCCTGGTGGCAGCAAGCGGCGATAGAATTGGACGGCGCGGCGCGATTGGCTCACTAATGAACATGCGCGCGAAGCGCCGCGGAGGATGGCCGGACAATCTTGTCGTTCTTCAGAATCGATCTTCCTCTCTCCGTGGTCGCTCGGCATCTGGAGTCTCCGTCACAAGCGGCTGATGGCGCTACGAAGAGACTAATTGGAGAATCGACCTTTGCCTTTGTTTCTCCTGCTGCCCGAGGCAACCCTCCGCACTCTGACCTTGGATGACGAGGGAGAAACATGAATAGCAGAGACAGAATCCTGTGCAGTCTATCCCACAGTGAACCGGATCGAGTGCCTTTGGACATAGGCGGGTCGGACGTCACAGGGATCCATCGAGATGCTTACCGCAGTCTGGCGCGCTGCCTGGGCTTGGGGGAAGATGTGCCAATCTGGCACAGGGTCCAGCAGTTAGCATTGCCGAGTGAGGATGTGCTAGAACGGTTCGAGGTGGACGTCCGTCCGCTGTTTCCGAATCCACCCGACAACTGGCGTGCAGAGGTTAAGGATGCTGGAGCGCGCCTGACGTTCGAGGATGAGTGGGGCGTAGAATGGGCGATGCCCAAGGGCCGAGGACTCTATTACGACATGATACGCCATCCGCTTGCCCATGTCTCGGGACCGCCTGAGCTGGCAAACTGGAAGTGGCCTGATGGGGCCAACCCCGGGCGCTTTCGGGGCTTGCGCGATCGAGCGGAAGATCTAGTGGCTAGGGGGGTGGCAGTCACTATCGGAGTTGCATACGGAGGCATCCTCGAATCAGCCGCCTGGTTGCGCGGATACGAGAACTTCTATGGCGATTTTATTCGCGATCCCGGCTTGGTGGAGGCTATCCTGGATGCAACGCTGAGGTTTCATCTGGACTTCTGGGCTGCGGCCACGAAGGAGGTTGGCGACCTCATAGACGTGGCTGTGGAATATGACGACCTGGGAGGGCAATCTGGGCTGTTGATTTCGCCGGAGATGTATCGACATCACGTGAAACCTCGGCACAAGGAACTGTTCAGCTTCATCAAGGAGCACTCGCGAGCCGCCGTTTTCTTGCATTCTTGTGGGGCAGTGGCCGAACTGATTCCGGACTTCATCGAGATTGGAGTGGACATCTTCAATCCTGTGCAGGTGAGTGCGGCGGGTATGGGCGACACCCGAAGATTGAAACGGGAATTCGGAGATGAGCTGACCTTCTGGGGAGGTGGGGTAGACACGCAGCACGTGCTGCCCAGAGGAACGCCAGAGCAAGTGAGGGAGGAGGTCAAGCGAAGAATCGATGACTTGGCCCCAGGAGGCGGCTTCGTTTTCGCTGCGGTCCACAACATCCAGCCCGACGTCCCACCCGAGAACGTCATGGCCATGTGGGAGGCCTGGAAGGAGTATGGAGCGTATTGACAGTCCTGCCGAGGCTCCATCCGCCGATCTATGCAGGATAGAGGGACGTATGCCGGTCCCCCGAGAACGAGCTTGTCGGATGCTAGCCTGGTAGTGCTCCCGACATGACAGGTGCCCCTATCAAGATCAAAGCTGAGCCTTGAACCTTTGTGACAGCCCCGCGTGCTTCCCCTCTTGAGACTTGACAACTTGCAGGAATCACTGTATAATATCCTATGATATTACGTGGTAAAAGCCGTTTTCATGCCACGAAAACCCCAAACCTCGCGTAAGTCCTGTGCGGCAGAGAAAGGAAGACCATGACCCGCTACACCTTTTCCCCTGGTGACGTTGCCCCCTTGTTGGAAGGCCTGGCCATCCTCGGCACTGGCGGGGGAGGCTCTCCTTCGTGGGGCAAAGCGATTCTCGAACACGATCTTGCCAAGGGTCGGGTGCCCAGCATAATCAGTGTCGAAGACATAGACGACGACGCGACAGTGGTCAGTGGGGGAGTGATGGGCTCCGTCAAGGTTCTGGAGACCATGGGCATCGAGCGAGTGATGGAGCATTGGGAGCAGCGTTTCGAGCTGCTGGAAGTGACACGCGTAATGCAGAGTATTCTGGGCAGGGGCATTGACTATGTAGTGCCCTTCGAGGTTGGAGGCCTCAACACCCCGGTCATTCTCTCCCTTGGAGCCCGCATGGGCATTCCCATTATTGATGGAGACGCATTGGGACGCTCGGCGCCCGAGACCCAGATGACCAGCTTCATTGGTCACGGCATCTCCCTCACACCCATGCCCCTCATCGACTATGATGGTAACGTCGTCGTGGTCCAAGAGGCTGCGGATCCCACCTACCCAGACAGGCTTGGCCGCTGGGTGGTAACCAATGGTGGCGGAATGGGGGCCAATAATCACTACCCCATGACTGGTCGCCAAGCCAAGGATTCTGTGGTTCCCAACACCATCTCTGGGGCGCTTGAGCTCGGACGTGCGGTTTTGCGAGCGCGGGAGGAGGGCCACGATCCAGTTGCTGCAGCTACCGACGTTCTGAAAGGCGTATCTCTTTTCACGGGCTTTGTAGAGCACCTGGAAGAAGAGGAGAAGATGGGTTTCTACTATACCGTGGCCCATCTGAAGGGAACAGGCCCAGATGAAGGGCGCGGGGCCCGTTTGGTCATCAAGAACGAGACTATGTTGCTCTCCATAGAGGACAGAATAGCGGCGATTTTCCCCGACCTGGTCTGCATGCTGGAACCAGGTACAGCCCGCGGAGTGATGAGCATCGAGTTGGCTGAGGGCACGCCATTGGCTCTGGTAGGGGTGCGGTGCCATCAGCGTCTGCGTGAGGCGCTTGAGACGGAAACCGGTGCTCTCGCCTTTAGCCCTGCCCGGTATGGCTATCCGGACTTGGCATACCACGCCATCGAGACTCTGGTGGAAGGCTTCGGCCAGAGGTAACGTCGTTTGTCTAGCAGTAGCAAGCGGTATCAGATTCGGGCGGTGGCGCGGGCGCTGGATCTTCTCACTGCGTTCTCCACATCGGATCCGGAACTCACGCTCACTGAGCTGAGTTCTCGGCGCAATCTGAGTGTTAGCACAACCTATCGCCTTCTGGCCACTCTTGAGAGTCGGGGCTACGTGGAGCGCAACTCTCAGACAGGCGGCTACAGTCTGGGGGTTGCCTGTCTTGACTTGGGTGCTGTCTTCCTTTCTCAACTCGACCTGAGAGAGCGAGTCTTGCCTCTCTTGGAGGCCCTGCGAGAGGAATGCAAGGAAACAGTCCACCTGGCGATCCTGGATACCGATAGGATGGAAGCGATCTACTTGGAGAAACTGGAAGGGCTGTTGCCGATAGGGATGATGGGCTCGCGTGTGGGTGGACGAGCACCGGCTCACTGCACAGGCCTGGGCAAGTGTATGTTGGCTTACGTGCCAGAGGCCGATGTGCATGACTTCTATGCCTCCACCGGGCTTGAACCACGCACTTCCAACACCATCACGGATCTCGACGAACTGCGGCTGGAGTTGATCAAGACCAGGGAGAGGGGCTACGCCATTGATGATGTCGAGCATGAGCCCGATGTGAAGTGCGTGGCCGCACCGGTGTGGGACCACCGTCAGGTGGTTGTGGGAGCGATCAGCGTGAGCGGCCCAGAGCAGCGCATCGACCGCCTCATGACCGAGCATGATCTGGTGGCAAGAGTACAGAGGACAGCCCACGAAGCATCTATCCGTCTGGGCTATCCTGGGGGAGATGCAAGGGTGATGGGGCCCGGCGTTGCGACAAATGGCGATGATTACGGAGACGAGTAGCAAAGGGTATCCGCGCGGTGTGGATTGAGCCGACCGGACAAGGACAACAGAACCCGCGAAGGGAGGATTACGATGGAGACAGTGAAGCTGCTAGGCATCTGCGGGAGTCCTCGTAAGACCGGCAACAGCCGGTTCCTGTTAGAGCGTTCTATCGCGTCCGCGGAGGAGACCGCTCCGGAGGCGGTGGTGAGCGAACTGTACTCTCTGGCTGGAAAGGAGATCGCTCCCTGCATCTCCTGCTTTCGGTGTATGGACGCCGGTGACTGCACGACGGAGGATGACTTTCAGGAGTTGCGTGACAAGTGGGCAGCGGCAGATGCCATCATCTACTCGGTTCCTGTCTACCACATGGGCATCCCTGGCCAGCTAAAGTGCTTCATAGACAGACTGGGCAACACTCTGTTCTCCTACTACGGTGGCGCTCTCTCCAAGAACCTCAAGACCGTGGGCGTTGCGGTGCAGGGCAGTCATATCTTCGCTGGTCAGGAGCAGGTGATG
>CAZNMJ010000274.1:0-4591 GCA_964573815.1 uncultured Anaerolineales bacterium | reverse complement strand
TACCCCCTCTCTTCTAGCTCGATTCTCGGCGCGAGCAACCATGCTCTCCCTAAGGTCAACTCCCAGCACCTTGCACCCATGGGACTTGGCGATGTTGCACGGGGTGATCCCTACACCGCAACCGACGTCCAGAACATACTTGCTCGCGTCAATCCGGCACAATTCGACCACTTGTTCAGTAGCAGCCTGCCCGCCCAGATGTTTGGTGAAATCCAGATCGGCCTGGAGTTGGAAGACGAGTTCCTCCAAATCGTGAGCCTGATCAGATAGTGACTCATTCATAGGATTCAGATACCTCCAGGTGGCGTCAGGTCAACATCGTGGGCTCTAGTCCTGATGAAATGCGCGATTTGGCCGCGCAACGTTGTTGCACTCATCGCCGAGCTTGCGAGCAACGAAGTCGAACAGTCCGCTCCGCCGAATAGTCATCCGGCCAGTGCCCCTAAGACTAATAGACCGGCGGAAGAATGAAATAGGTCCGTTTGCTGTAGTCCTCCCAAATGACACCGAACTTCTTATGAAGTGCTGTCTCTTCCAGTCTCGCTCGCAACACACTGAGGGGGAGAAAGACCACCAATGTGATGATCAGTCCCCACACGCTTCTCATACCGAGGGCCAGACCACCAATTGAGATGATCATCCCGAGATAGAGCGGATGACGCACAATTCGATACGGCCCATCTTTGATCAGATTCTCTGTGACGGGGTGGATGTTGCCTTGAAATGCTCTCCTGAGATAAAGGATCGCAAGAGTAAACAGAAGCATTCCCAAGACAAAGCCTGCGAATCCTACAGGCTTGAGGAAGGAGACCCACGGCTGTAGGCCACCCTTGGTCGATAAGCCTACGACCAATGCGGCTACACCACTAAGAGCATGAAGAAGTGCGACAAGATTGCCCTTCCCCATTGATTCCACCCTCTGCGAATAGAGTATATGGCCGGACCACGGCTGCAAGCTGAGCGGCGCCCATAAGATGATCCAATCACTTTTGCACAACCCGTATTCAATTCCAGACTTGTTTCTTCGCCTGCTCTCAGACTCCGCTCCAGCGAGTGGTTAGCTGGCGCCATTTCTTCTTCGAAAGTTAGGTATCCAACCGGGAACCCGTTTCCTGTATTCAAGCCATTCATTGCCAAATTCCTGAGATAGTAGCTCATCCTCTCGCCGGGCACGAATGATGACAACAAATGAGGATGATGCGAAAAGAACCATGGCCCACGTTCGGAATATTAGCAATGCTCCCACAACGGCAGTCAAGACACCCAAGTACATTGGATGACGAACGATTCCGTAAGGTCCTTCTCGTATCAACATATGATTCTTATACAGCGTTGCGCCAAGAGCGCTGGAGGCAGAATACATCTTGCCGAGTACTGTGTATGCCCAGAGATAGAGGAGAATCCCCGGAAAGTACAGAAGAACTCCAGACAATGAGATCAATACTCGGAGTGGCATTTCCAGTCCGAGAGAGATTGGCTGCCAGAGAACAACTCCTACCACGACATAGAGCATTGCGATGAGGATTATGGCTGGATACTGCAGGAGAAATGAGCTGCCAATGAATCTCCCTTTTGGGTATTTAACAGAACAACGAAGGGTTAGTAAGGGAACAAGGATTGCGATAGCTCCAGATACCGTCGCTATCCACCTTATCGACGATTCAACTGCAAGAAGAAGATCTGTTGTTTCCACGCAACTTGTTTCTAATTGAGGGATCCCTAGGTATTGATGTTTGAGGCGCCAGCTAATTACTGATTAGGGAGACACTTCCCCGCCTAGATAGCTCGATTGCACCCGGGCGGAGAGGGTGAGCGGTTGGGTAGAGAGTCCGCCTTTTCCGCATGATGGTCGCTGAAAGGACCCGGACGCCTTGAGCACTGTATGCTTGAACGAGTGTGTCGTCCAATGGGAGTCTTCGGCCGGCTGGCCCAGCAGGCTACGCGCCTGAACCTGTTGACTGCCCTTGACCTGTCTCCGACAAATGCAAAGACAGATTCACCCATGACTACGTCGAAGCGATTGTCCTCAAATGGGAGATCCTATGCGTCAGCGACGCGGAAAGCTACGCGATCCTGTACCCCCTCTCTTCTAGCCCGATCCTCGGCGCGAGCAACCATGCTCTCCCTCAGGTCAACTCCCAGGACCTTGCACCCATGGGACTTGGCGATGTTGCACGGGGTGATCCCTACGCCGCAACCGACGTCCAAGATGTACTTGTCCGCATCGATCTAGCACAATTCGACCAGTTGTTCAGTAGCCGTCTGCCCGCCCAGATGTTTGGTGAAATCCAAGTCCGCCTGGAGCTGGAAGACGAGCTCTTCCAGCTCGTGAGCCTCATTAGAGGGTAATTCATTCATACGACCGAGATCCCTCCTCATGATGTTGGGCAGTATCCCAACCCGTAAGCCTGATGACGAACACGTTTCGGCTCGCTGGCCGTCGGTTGGTCGTCGAAAGGTGGCAAGGAGAGGCACCCGGCAGGTCCAAGCACGACTCACCGCGCGAACATCATCCTAAACAAGCCGTAAAAGGCATTTGTCACCATGAGCAGGAAGACGCCAGAATGGGTGCCAAGACCCGGTATCCTCCTGAAGCATATCGCCCCTAGCCTGGGCACCTAGGGCTGACTAGGATGCACACGGAGGCACCCGCGTCTGGTCCTAGGCATTGGAGATCGCATAGACACGCATCACCTTTCCACCCGGCCTCACCGTCTCCTTCTCCAACGTCATGCCTAACTTGATAGCCACCCGCTCCGACGCCACGTTTCTCGGATCGATCAGGCAGATCAGGCGTGGCAAGCCTAGCTCCATAAATGCATACCTCATGATGGCCGATGCGGCCTCGGTCGCATATCCCTTGCCCCAAGACTCCCGCTCGAGCACGTAGACAAGCTCAACCTCGTTCTGTCCGTCTACTTCTTTGTCGGTGAGGCCGCAGTCACCCACCACCCTGCCCGATGACCGCTCCACCACCGGCCAGAGGTCGATCTCCGGGGGCGTCGGTAGCTGTGCGTTTTCCTCGACCCATCGTCGAATCTCAGCGCCGTCGCGCGGGCCTCCCATGAACTGAGTGACTTGAGGGTCAGCCCACATGGCGGCCAGCGCCTCGGCATCCGAGACCTGTAGCGACCTGATCAGCAGTCGAGGAGTCTCTATCTCCATCCTCACCCACACTCAAGCTGCCGGTAGAGCCTGCATATCCGCAGACAGCTTCTCATACTATCCTCTGCGACCTGTCCTCGTCAATCAAAGCACAAGATCCGCCTCTACGCTATCTCCCTTTGCCGAGCCTGCACTGAGAGTGGGTCCGACAACATTGACTTACGAGCTACTGAGGGGTATACTGCCGTCTGGAGGCAGCCATGGGCGCTGATGCTCCCGAAAAACGCTCTCCGTCACTTCTCTCCAGACTGATTGGCACCCAGCGTCCTCCGTGGGTCATGGCTGTGATCAGCCTGTTGCTCATCCTGGCCCCGATTGTCGCGGCTTGTCTGGATGGCCTTCTGGACGTGTTCCTCGCTCAGAACCTCTGGCGCCTGGCCGTGCTCCCGGCCGTCGTGATCATCTACATCCTCGTCGTCACCCCGATAATGGAGCGAGCCGAGGCCGGCGTGGTCGAAGCATTCCGCCCCTTGGTAGTCATGGACGATGATGACTTCGACCAATTCGTCCAAGAGGCTACGCGGCCGAACCCTGTTGCTACCTCGATTGCATTCGGCCTGGGCGCAGCCTTCGGGCTCGTGGTGGGTTTCTCATGGCTCTCTCACTCCAGCGTATTCTGGTTGAAGCTCTACCTGTCTCTGTCTGCGGGCCTCATGTTTGGGCTGCTGGGATGGGCGACCTACGCCGCCTTGGCCGGAACCAGACTGACCAGGGAAGTCCACCGCCAACCGCTTCGTTTCGATATTCTCGACACTAGGCCCTTTGAGCCTGTCGGTCGCCAGAGCCTTCTGATCGCCTTGGTGTTTGTCGGCGGCATCGCCCTGAGCATCGCGTTCGGGCTCGCCTTGGGGGGCACCTACGATTGGCAGAACTGGCTCATGTACGTCGTCTTGCTCTTCGTACCCTTCCTCGTCTTCTTCCTCAACATGCGTGACACGCACCGCGTGCTATCAACCGAGAAGAAGAAGCAGCTAGAGGCGGTCCAATTAATTATCCGGGCGGCGAGTCGAACCTTGATGGAACGTCTGGCTGAGAACAAGAGCACGGGCACGCTCGGGGCCGATATCAACGCTCTGGTAGCATACGAAGAGCGTGTGAAGACAGCGAGAACCTGGCCCTATAACACTTCTATGCTGCGGACCCTGTTCGTCTCTGTTGTGGTGCCTGCAGGCGCAGCAGTGGGAGGGATCATCTCCGATATGCTCTTCTAGTCACTCCTCCTCGGTCCCGCCAGATCCCCCACTTGACAGCTGAGTACGAAAAGCTGAACACCCCACCCCAGCGACGTCTCACTTCATCGCCTTGGGTTGCTGTGCGGGATCAGTAGGCGCTGAGAGAACCGCCTACGAGCGTCAATCCTGCCCGAGATATTCTCGCATCGACCGCATTGGCCTCCCCACCATACGGAAAGCGCGGCGCTCGGCCT
>CAZNMJ010000273.1:0-4609 GCA_964573815.1 uncultured Anaerolineales bacterium | reverse complement strand
CCGCAGATCCGCCTTGTGTCGGTCGAGGCCGGTCTCTCACCCAATGCGCTGCCATGACGGTTTCTCCACACCCGTGAATTGCGCTGCTTGACAACATGATGTAGTTGTGCTATTGTTTTGACATAGCAAGGAGGTCTGGTGTTGGTGCTTGAGGTTACGCCAGGCATCCAAAGCGAAGGGGAGTAGCTCAAGCTGGCAGAGCAACGGTCTCCAAAACCGTAGGTTGCGGGTTCAAATCCTGCCTCCCCTGTATGATCGGTACGAGGGACGGGGGCGGTTCTCGTCCGCTTGTTGCATCATGAGGGCAAGAGCGTTCGCTGCGGGGCAAGGTAGGCTGACCGGTGGCGTACTAGTGCTGAACGCCACGTTCGAGCCTCTGCACGTCGTCTCGGTGCGGCGAGCCATAATCCTGCTCCTCAAGGAGAAGGCCGAGGTCATAGAGGCAGCCGAGGCCAAGATCCGATCTGAGAAGCTGGCCTTGGACATGCCTCTGGTCATCCGGCTTGTCTACTACGTCCGAGTCCCCCATCGGCTGCTGATTCCATTGACGAGGCGCACGATCCTGGCGCGCGATCAGTACACCTGCCAGTACTGTGGGGCGCAGCCCGTTAAGGGGCAGCTGACACTGGATCATGTCGTTCCGCGGTCACGGGGCGGCGAGCATGCGTGGGAGAACGTGGTGGCGGCGTGTATACCCTGCAACCAGCGGAAGCGGGATCGCGTTCTTCGAGAGGCCGGAATGACGCTATTGGTGCGCCCAACTGCGCCGCGCTACGCCGCTGTGGTGCTGCTGGGCAAGATGCAGGGTCACGAGGTGTGGCGGAAATACGTCTATTAGTGTGACATCCACAAGGGTGCCAAGCGGCGCTGCGCCTCTGGAGCGCCGCTTTTTTTGTTTGGCCTGGATCAAGAAAACGAAAGAGTTGGAAAAGAAGAAGCGTATCGTTTGCTCAACAAGATGGCCCACGATGGATGGGTCACTTGCACGGAAGAACAGGAGGGAAATCGCCCACCGCGCCGCGTTTTCGCCATCACGCCCGCGGGCGAAGCGGCATTTCAGCAGCTACTGCGGGAGAGCTTAGCTAAGTACCAGCCAGTGGTTTATGCGGGAAACATTGGGTTGCTGTTCTTGGATGCGATTCTTCCTGAAGAGGCGCTAGAGCTATTGGAGAAGCGGCGCGCGAGTGTGGAAGGCGTGCTACAAGAGGCACACACACACGAAGTGCATGAAGAAGCCTCTTCGCTACTGCTTTTGCACCAGAAGCGCCATCTTACGACCGAATTGGAATGGCTAGACGAAGTCATCGCCCGAATCGATCAGTCCGATGATGACGGAGGATTGACAGAAGGTAGCTTGGCATGAGCCAACAAGCTGGCATGGATTTGGCCCCTATGTCGTCGGAAATACGACCACGCATGATGTAGATGGAGATTATGGTAGCTGAGCTTGCGAGATAGCTCGTCTCATATGCTCTTTCTGTCTCTCCGGACTTGACAAAATGCTGCCTTCGTGCTATTATTGTTAAGCTCTTTTAAAAGTATGGAATTAGTTCTGTGGGGGCAGCACATGGATTCCAATTTCTCACATGAGGCGATCAAGGTATTCAAAGCGCTATCGCACCCGACTCGGTACGAAATACTCAGGATGCTGGTGTGTTGCACAGAGCTGGGATGCGAGGACTTTGACGGCGCTTTCCAGAAGAGCAAGCCAGCCTTGTCCCATCACTACAGGGTGCTACAGGACGCGGGCTTGGTCGCCTACAGAAAAGATGGTCTCCGTGTCTACTATAGGGTGGAAAGAGAGCAGCTAGAGAGGTTCGTGCCTCAGTTCTCCGAGGTTCATTGCAACAACGACCGACAAGCTGCCGAATCGCCTGCGTAGAGACCCGGTTGCGGATTAAGATATACTGATGACGATTCATTCAGCCGTCTTGAGAGACGGCTGTTACGGGGGGAAGTTAATGACATTGAGGGAACTGGAGTTGGACGAGAGCGCGCTGCGCGACACTGAACTTGACATGGAAATCGACGAAAAGGAGGAGCCTGTATCCTTCAAGGGTGTGGAGAGCGACGACGTCATTTCTCTTTACATGAGAGAGGTTGGCGGCATCCCCTTGCTGAGCGCTGAGGACGAGCGGGAACTGGCGCTGGCTTTGAGAGAGGGCAAAGCTGCCAAGAGACGGCTCGCGAGTGGCGAGCCCGGCCCCGACGAACAGGAGGAGCTGGAAAGAAAGGTCGAGGAGGGAGATAAGGCTCGCCGGCGCTTCATCGAGGCGAATTCCCGCTTGGTGATCAGCATCGCTCGGCGCTATCTGGGGCGCGGGTTGCCTCTCTCCGATCTGATGCAGGAGGGGAACCTGGGCTTGATCAAGGCGGTGGAAAGGTTTGATCCGGACAAGGGGCACCGTTTCAGCACCTATGCCACGTGGTGGATTCGTCAAGCCATTCTCAGGGCTGTCGCCGACCAAGGCCGCACAATCCGCCTGCCAGCTCACATAGTCGATGAATTGAACATGCTGAACCGGGTGAGCAAACGGTTGGCGCAGGAATTGGGTCGAGAGCCGACCAACGAAGACCTGGCGGCTGAGTTGGACATGTCGCAGGAGCGGGTGAACGAGCTCCGGCGGCTGGGGGGGCAGCCTCTTTCTCTGGAGACACCGGTGGGAGAGGAGGAGGAAAGCACGCTGGCGGAGTTCATCGAAGACGATGTCACCCCTACTCCCTCTTCCATGGCCTCGGAGGCCCTGATGGGAGAGCGAGTGGAGGATGCCCTGGCATCTCTCACGCCGCGCGAGGCCCGGGTGCTACGCCTGCGGTATGGGCTTGAAGACGGAGAGGACTACACTCTGGAGCAGGTAGGGGAGAAACTGGGCCTTACTCGGGAGCGTATCCGGCAGATCCAGGCCCAGGCCTTGCGACGCCTACGCCATCCGAGCCGTAGCCGAAACCTGAAGCCATTTCTGAACTAAAGAGCAAGCAATTCCCAGGGGGCCAGTCTCTTCGCTGGCTCCCTGGGTTTGTGTGAGCAGTCTTACCTCGCCGACGCAGGGAGGAAGTGCGCCAGGTGATGCAGAACACAGTGAAGTTGATGCTCGGCGCAGGCCTCGTCCTCTTGGCCTTGGCCCTAGGCTTTCTGGCCGCGTCTTCCTGGACCAGGAGAGCTGAGCAGCAATTCATCGTAGCTGCGGACATCGACCCCGAGTATTTGCCACTGCCGGGGAGCCAAGGTGAACAACCAGCGGAGGCGCCCTCCGTAGAGCCGCCTGTCACCGAGACCCCGTCCGGCGTGGAGCAGGCCGCGATTCCCTCCGTTGAGGCTCGCGCTCTGTGGGTTCCCCGTTGGTCATACAGCTCCAAGGCGCATGTGCAAACGATAGTCAAGAAGGCGGCGTCGGCCAACTTCAACATCCTGCTCTTTCAGGTGCGGGGAAACGGGGATGCTTACTACTCCTCGGTGTACGAGCCTTGGGCCGACCGGCTGACGGGTACGTTAGGGCGATACCCCGGGTGGGATCCTCTGGAGTTTGCCATCGAACAGGCTCACGCTGCTGGTCTACAGTTGCACGCCTACGTCAATGTCTATCCTTCTTGGCTGGGGACGACGCCCCCCAGGAGCACCACTCCGCGACATATGTACGATCGTCTCAACAGTCTGTATGGCAAGGAGTGGGTCCAGTGGGACTCGAACCGCAATCCCATGGGACTGAATCAGCATTACCTGTCGGCCAATCCGGCACATCCAGCCGTTATCGATCACGTGGTGGCTGTGTGCAAGGACATCGCCCTCAACTATGACGTCGACGGAATACATCTGGATTACGTACGATACTCCGGGCCCCACTTCTCATACGATCCGGTCAGTGAGGAGCACTGGCGGGAAGAGGGAGCGAGCAATAGGGGGGATTGGCAGCGAGCACAGGTCACTGAGCTGGTCACGCGCATCTACGACGAGGTGCTGCCCTTGCGGCCGGGGATGGCTCTCTCCGCTGCAGTGTGGCCTATCTACAAGGATCGCTGGCAGTGGGTCACCTACGGCAGCACGACCTACGAGGGGTACGGGGGCTTCTTCCAGGACTCGCGCGGCTGGCTGGAGGCGGGGAAGATGGATTTCCTGGCTCCCATGCTCTACGGGACTGCGGTGAAGGGCAGTCGTGAACGCTTCGAGACGCTGGTCAAGGACTTCATGGCCGAGTCCCATGGGCGGCACGTGTATGCGGGAATCCACGCCGACTACGCGTCTTTCTCAGAGATCCAGGCGCGCATAAAGTCGGCCCGCCGGGCGGGGTGTCAAGGCCAGGCCATTTTCGCCTACTCGGTGGTGGATGGAAAGGGCTACTGGGACGAGTTCCGCACGGGACCGTACGCCCGGCCTGCCAAGGTTCCGCCCATGCCCTGGAAGCAGTAGGCTCGAATCAGAGCAGCACGAGGGGCTGGCCCGAGCCAGGAGGGGCGAGCACCTGGCCATCTTCATAGACCTTGGTTCCCCGCAGGTACACCGTTTGCACTCGGCCTTGGACGGTCATGCCCTCGAAAGGCGTCCACTGGCACTTGGTGTGTTGCTCAACACCCCGCAGCACATAGCTGGCCTCCGGATCCACCTCTACGTAAG
>CAZNMJ010000272.1:0-4636 GCA_964573815.1 uncultured Anaerolineales bacterium | reverse complement strand
GCCAATCCGGCTCGATCTGCTTGATGAGTTCACGATCCATCTCGTCTAAAGGCAACACTCTCTGCTTATCCATGTTGCACACTCCTCACTTCCGGGGCCACAGCGCAAGTCGTCAACTCTGGCCCATAAGTGTCAGTGGCGGTTAAGGTCCTATGTTGTCTCCTCGGACTCTTGACCCGAGAAGCGCTCCAAGGTCTTCAGCAGCACCTCCCGCTGCACAGGTTTGGAGATCCACCCGTCAACGGGGATATGTTCATCGGCGGGGAATTCGGCCGCATGAGGACTGGTGGCGATGGAGGAGATCATGATGATGGGCACCTTCTCCAAAGCCGGGTCCCCCTTCATCTGACGGGCTACGTCCACACCCTCAAGGGTCGTAGCCATCATGATGTCCAGCAGCACCATGTCCGGCGGTTCATCCTGGCGCACCATCTCCAACGCCATATCGCCATCCTCAGCGATGGCGACTTCGTAACCTTCGGCCTCCAGTATTCGACGCATGATCACCTGGAAGTCGATATCGTCGTCTACCACAAGTATCCTAGCCATTCTCTCCTCCTCACCACCTGCCAGCCTCGACACCCGAGTATCGCCTGGAAAAGCTCATCACAATCTCCATTGTATAAGTGTATATGATCCAGGTCCAAGACAGGTCTGAATTCGGTCTGAATCTAGTCATGGAACGCAAGGGTACGCAAGCCTGCAGGGCTCGCTCCACAAGAGCCGAGAGCTTGCCTGCGCCATCCAACCCATGGACATGCGCTATTGACGGCTAACTCAGGGTCCAGGCCATCCTTCGAGACGAACAGCTGGCCCGGGGCGGGGAACTCAACCATCAAGCTGCCAAATCGCTCTAGCACCACGAATTCAAAGCAGACCGCACCTGAATAGACCATCAGGGCAGTGCCATCGCAGCTGAGGCTCCCAGAAGCACAGGGCACTCGACCAGCATTCTGCAGCGCGTGAACTTGGGTTAGCATGCCGATGCGCACCGCTCTCAGCAGAGTGATCAACTGATGTCGCCTGCGACGTAAGCGCGCGTTTTGTCGTCGCGCGGAGAACCGAAAACCTCCTGAGCGGTGCCATGCTCCACCAGTTGGCCCAGGTAGAGGAATAGCACATAGTCACCTATCCGGCGGGCCTGGCGGAGAATATGGGTGACCACGACAATGGTATACTTCTTTTTCAAGATCTGGAATTGTTCCTCGATCAATTGAGCTGATATGGGATCGAGGGCTGAAGTAGGCTCATCCGCCAGGATGACTTCAGGCTCGACCGCCAGCGCTCTGGCCAGCGCGAGCCGCTGCTGCTGACCAACGGAAAGCGCTGCCGCTGGGTCGTGTAGTCTGTCTTTGACTTCGTCCCACAGACCAGCAACGCGCAAGTAGGACTCCACGAGAAGTTCCATCGCACCGTTCTTGCTGGTCGGAGCGGTCTGACGAGCGCTTTCTGGACGCAACTTCGCTATCTCACGGCATTCTCCCAGTGATTCGACCTGTTCAAGGATCTGCTCCCTGGTCATCCTTTGCATTCTCGGGCCGTAAGCGACGTTGTCGTAGATGGACATAGGCAGTGGGTAGGGCTTCTGGGACAGGAATCCGACCTTCTTCCTCAGCGCCAGAACATCGGCCCTCGGATCGTAGATATTGTCGCCATCTATCAATACCTGTCCATCTACGCGAACCTCGTCATACAGATCTATCAACCGATTCAGGCTCTTGAGAAGAGTCGTCTTGCCGCAGCCAGAGGGCCCGATAATGGCTGTAATCTGACCATCAGGGATGTCAACACTTACGTCCTGAAGGGCCACGCGATCTCGGTAGCTGACGCTGAGGTTTCGCAAGCTGATATGGGGCATTTCAGACTCCTATCTCACGATATTCCTGGAGAACCGACGGCCCAGAAGCCTTGCGGCAAGACTCGCCAGGAGAACAATGACCAGCAAGATCAGCGCCGAGGCGTAGGCTCGTCGCTGGACCTCAGGGAAGGGTGTGCCTAACTGAAAGAAAACGGCCAGTGGGAGCGAAGCCGCTGGATCGAACAGCGACCGAGGAATGTAATCGGTATATCCAGCGGTAAACAGGATGGAGGCTGCATCGCCAATGCCCCGGCCAAAGGCAAGCACTACCGCCGTTATGATCCCGGGCAGCGCCTGCCTGAAAACCACAGCGAGTGTGGTCTCGATTCTTGTGGCTCCCATCGCATAGGAAACCTCCTTCAGTTCTAGGGGAACCATGCGGATGGACTCTTCCATGGCTCTGGTCATTATGGGCATCATGAGAAGCCCAAGGGCAAGAATCCCCCCCAACAGGGAGGTGCCGATGCCCAGGTAACGCATGATTATGAAGCCGAAGGCACCGTAGACTATGGACGGTGTTCCCCAGAGGGCATCCAGGGCTAGCCTCGTAATACTGGCCAGACGACGACCCGTATACTCTTTCTGGAGGGCAAAGGCTATCGGTAGGCCCAACAGCATCGCAAGCACCGAGCCCCCAAACGCGAGATAGAGAGAGCCCACGATGGCGTTGGCTATGCCACCCTCTTTGCCAAGATAATAGCCACCCTTGGGCGTCTGTACGAGCATAGATAGGCTGAGAGCTGAGGCTCCACGCAACACCACCACGACTATGATCCCAACCAGCACGGACAGAACCAGCCCCAGCGAAGCCAGCATCAACCCCCTGAAAACTGCTTCTTCGAATCTTCTCGCGCGCATCTAGGCTATGGACTCCTCTCGATCCGCAGGAGGGTCAGATATGCTGCCAGGTTAAAGCCCGCTACCACCAGCAGAAGTATCAGAGCGGCCAGCATCAAGGCAGAGTCATATAGCGGTATGGACATCATCTCCCCGTAATTGTTGGCAATCAAGGCTGGCAGTGGATAGGCCGGGTCAAAGAGCGAGGTGGGAACCTTTGCCACATTCCCAACGACCATGAGAACTGCCATAGTCTCTCCAAAGGCTCGGGCGAATCCTAGAACAATAGCCGCTAGGATGCCGCTCCTACTGCTCCTGAGAACAACGTGCTTGATGGTCTCCCATCGGGTTGTACCTAAGGCGAGAGAGGCTTCCCTGGCCTCGGCTGGGACCGTCTGGAGTACCTCCGTTGAGACGGCGATAATGATGGGGAAAACCATAATGGCCAGAATAATCCCCCCAGCCAGCAGGCTATAGCCGGTCGTTGGACTACCCAAAGCTTGGCCGACAACACGCACCGATGGCACCACCACTATGACACCCCAGAAACCGTAGATGACAGAAGGAATACCTGCCAGGACATCGACGACGGGACGCACAAGCTCTCTGACATGACGATGGGCGTATTCCGAGAGGTAGATCGCACTCAGCAGACACACCGGGATTGCCAGAATCATCGCAATGGCGGTAGCTGCCACCGTCCCCACAATAAACGAGTAAAAGCCAAACTCAGCCTTCATCGGATGCCAAGATGAGGAGAATAGCAGTGTCACCAACGATTCCCTGGCCAGAATGGGCCTGGCCTTCAGGAATAGCCCCACGGCCAGCAGGAAGACGATAGAGTTGGCCAACGCCACCGCACCACGCATGGCAGTCGTGGCTAGCGTGTCTTTGAGCCGTCTCCAGCGCATTGCTAAGAAACCATCAGGGCCTGATCCTGCTTCTTCCGCCCTTAGGCTTCGAATCCAATACATCATCGTTGTTGCCTATTCGCTGTATTCAAGGCCTGCCCTTCTGGATCGCCATTCTCTGGGGTCCAGGGCAGTTACTGGCTATCTGGCCCTTGGCCTCAGTCACCGAGCTTGTCTAGCGATTCCTGAATCTGGGCATCTGTCAGTCTGATATATCCGGCTTCCTCAACGTATTGCTGCCCATCGGTCAAAATCCACCGCACGAATTCACTGACGAGTCCCTGGAATTCGTCTTTCGTCATAAGATACAGATCTCGCGCAGGCGGTGACGGATAGACGCCTGCGAGGATTGCCTCAAGCGCCTGGCTCTTGGTGTACAAGTCCTCGTCTGGATCCACCTGGCCGTTCTCATTCACGTCTAAGGGAATGACTCTGAGGCCTGCGACCGGAAGCCCGGTGCTGGCATCATAGGCATAGTTGAGGTTGTTATAGCCGATCGCAAGGCGATCAGTCTTGACCGCTTCGGCAAGCCCGGGATCCCCGTAGACAGCGGTGCCTGCGAGGTCTTCCTGTGCGCCGCCCAGGTATTTCGCCCAGGTCTCCGCTGCCCCGCAAGCGTCCGATCGGGTATAGACGTTTACGACGTCGTCCGAGTCTGTTCCTGCGATCTGGCCCCACGTCATAGGCTCAGCGTTGATCCAGAGATCAATGAGGGTCTGCCTCTGAACGCCCCTTGCAGACAGGTTCTTCCAGACAGGATTGTTCTCGTTCGTGGTGACAAAGACCGCATCCTTGACAACACGAACGAAGAAGGCACCCTGTGCGATCTCCTCTGGCTTGATCTCCCTCGAGACCATCCCGATGTCGACCACATTGGCGAGAGCGTCTGCCACGCCTTTTCCTGCCCCTCCGGCTGAGACATCCACCCGAACTCGCGGGTAGATTTTCTGGAACTCCTCGGCCCACGTCACCATCATGGGGTAGAGGGCCCACGCACCAGATACCTGGATGGTTCCCTGAAGCTCGCCCC
>CAZNMJ010000271.1:0-4693 GCA_964573815.1 uncultured Anaerolineales bacterium | reverse complement strand
GATTGTCATCTGGCACGAAACAGCTTACCACAGTTCGGGAAAAATGTCAAGCCCGACATGAACTCGAATACGTTGACGGAAGTCGCCGACTCCACAAACGATGGTGTCTCAGAATCATACCACTGCAGTTGGTCCTGATGATGGAGTACTCGCGGCAGGCGTCCGAAGCCAGCGAACTGACTCGATGCAACATTCTGAGAGACTCGGCAAGCCATTGGGATAGACCCTTCTGCTGCGCGTGCAAGGAATGCCGCCCCTATACCGTTGAATGAGGTGCCCTTTGGCTGGATTCACCCCCTGTCGCGCAAACGTCGACACTCTTGCTGGCCCTCGGACCGCCCTTTTTGCCCGTGGGTGACCGCATGAGTATAATTGCCGTTGCCACCGCTTGAGGGCCGCGAGGTCGCTTTGTACGCCGTGCTGCCGTGACCTAGCAGCCGTGCTCGACACTTTGGCCAGGCAGGAAGGCGGACCCGCGGAAGCAGGCACTCCGAGGGATGACCCGGGTCCGCGCTGGGAAGGCTTCTCGGTGACCTCTGAGCCTCGATGTGCTGCTGAGCGTCTCTCGAACAGGCACCGAGCGCTTTTCTAACTTACCGGAGACTACGGAGAGATACCGTGCGACGATATCGGGTCCTGATGTTGGCGCCGACTTCCTTCTTTGCGGACTACGGTTGCCATGTACGCATCCTGGAGGAGGCTACGACGCTGCGGCAGATGGGTCACCAGGTAAAGGTGTGCACCTACCATACTGGCCGCGACGTCCCAGGTCTCTCCATAGTGCGCACGGCGAGCCTGCCTTGGAGGAAGGAATCGGAGATAGGGCCATCGTATCACAGGATAGCTTTGGACCTGCTACTCTTCCTCAAGACGCTGGTTGTTGCTTGGCAGTGGGAACCAGACGTCATACACGCTCATCTGCACGAAGGAGCTCTCATTGGTTATCCCGCTAGCCTCGCATGCCGCGCACCCTTGATCTTCGATTTCCAAGGCAGCCTGACGAGTGAGATGATCGACCACGGCTTCTTGCGAGCCGACGCCCCCTCCTATGTCTTCTTGTCGCGTCTAGAGAAGATGATAAACCGCCTCCCCCAAGCTACTATCGTGGCTTCTCGTCATGCTTTCGAACTGCTCGCGAGAGATCTCGACAATGGAGACAGCAAGATCCACCTAGTCCCAGATTGCGTCAACGCCCGTACTTTCGCCCCCAATCACGGTGAAGTTCAAGAGTCACAGATGAAGCGGCGATTGGGAATACCTCCAGGCAGCAAGGTGGTGGTCTATCTCGGACTCTTGGCGGAACACCAAGGCACGACCTTGCTAATGCATGCTCTCCGCCATCTGCTAGCCTCACGGAGCGACGTGCACGCAGTGATAATGGGATATCCTTCGGTGGAACACTATCAGGCCGTGGCGGAAGAGCTCGGCATCGACAGGAAGGTTACGTTCACCGGAAGGATCCCCTACTCGCAGGCTCATCAGTACCTCTCTGCAGGTGATGTGGCTGTCTCCCCCAAAGTATCAGCCACTGAGGGTCAGGGTAAGTTACTCACATATATGGCAATGGGCATTCCTACGGTCGCCTTCGACACGCCTGTCGCTCGCGAGTACCTGGACGAATGGGGCATCTTTGCCAGGTTCGGTGATCCTCTGTCCCTGGCTGAAGCCATCGCTTTTGCCCTTGACAACCCCGATGAGGCGATCAGGCTAGGGAGCAAGTTGCGAGAGAGAGCTATCGGCCACTACTCGTGGGAAGTGGCGGGGAAAAAGATTGTAGAGATATACGATGCGTGCCATCCAGAAACGAGTTGAACCCTGGCCTGAGGGAATCTCAGGGGGGCTTCTGCTGTAGAGATAGCTGGCGAAGAACAGCTCCAAGAAAGCCACTCGGAGGGGAGTCAACAAATCGCTAGCCACCGCGAGCCCACCGTTTCAACGCATAGGCCCACATTTCCCGATCCTGTGGCAAACGAAAACGTAAGTGGTCGAAGTTTTCGCGGATACGATCTGGCGTCAGATAGCGCCAGATGTCGTCCCACTTCCAGTGCTCCAAGATGCGAGTGATGACCCAGGCCCTCTCGGTCTGGTTGCCGTCAGTGAGGATCTGATGGATCTCCTCTTCAGTGATGTCGTAGCCCCAGACGAAATAGGGGCGCCGAGATTCGAGGGTACGTGGTGAAGAAACAGCCCCCGACCCCGCGATTCCGGCGGTGCGCCCTTCGAAAACCCACACCTGCGCCTGTTGTTCGGATGCGCCACAATGTACAAGGGTTCTGTGTACGAACTGTCGCCGACTTCGTACCCTCTGCCTAGTAGCTCACAAGCATCTGCCGAGAGATCCCACCCCCGCGCAGTTGAAGCTGCCCACATGAGGGGCATTATGCGGGCAAACCTACGCAGGAGTGCACGCATAATGTCGGCTTTCGAGCAGAACAACTACCACGATTTTGCCGGCATAATGTGACAGGCGCACCTCTTCGGTGCGCCCGCTCTAGTCTCCAGCAGTGTTCGAACCCTCACGGAGAATTCATTCCAACGGACGATAGGTCATCAGCAGTATCCGAATCCGGACCACACAGTATGCAGGTATGTGTCTACCCAAGATGGCCATTTGTAGCAGATCACCGCCCATCGCAGGCCTTCGTTCTCGGCAGGTCCGCAGCACTGCGGTCCGCGCCTTTCGCAACCACCCTGATATTCCACGCTGCGCTAGAAACAGATGGTTCCTTGCACCGGATTGGCTGGAAGTCAGTCGTCTGGACGACTCGCGTACTGACTCCGCAACACCTTCTTGTCAATCTTGCGGACGCTGGTCCTGGGCATGTCCTCAACGAAAACGTAGTGGTCAGGCACCGCCCACTTCGTGATCACTCCCTCGGCCACGTATTTCATGAGGTGTTCTTTCATCGCCTCGGCCGTAATCCTCTCCTCCGCCCCCTCCACGGGGAGAATGATGGCCAGGGGGCGCTCGCCCCACTTCTCGTCGGGCACACCGATCACCGCCGCTTCTAGTACGTCTTCCTGCAAGCTAAGCAGATTCTCCAAGTCCAGGGAGACGATCCACTCGCCGCCGCTCTTGATGACGTCCTTCATGCGGTCCACAATCTGGATGTATCCGTACTCGTCCACGTTAGCCACGTCGCCCGTATGGAGCCATCCTCCCGCCCACAGTTCCTGTGTGCGCTCGGGGTCCTTGTAGTAGCCTGGAGTCAACCATGGACTGCGCACTACAATCTCTCCAGTCTGTATCCCGTCCCGCGCCACGTCCTTGCCGTCCGAACCAACCACCCGTATCTTCACCAGGGGCATGGGAAATCCCGTCTTTATCTTCACGTCCAGTTGTCTGTCCTCGCCCCACTCCTCCTCCATGAAAGGCCTGAGATTGGCGAGGACGAGAAACGGGCACGTCTCCGATAGACCATAGCCGCCGGTGGCTTTGATGCCCAGCTCCTTCGCTGCCAGGGCTAGCCCCTTGATCAGCCGCGCACCGCCGATGATGACTTTCCATTGGCTCAGGTCGAGACCCTTCGCACTGGGGGCGGTGATGACCATCTGGAGGATGGTGGGTACGCAGTGGCTGAAGGTCACCTTCTCTCTCGTAATCAGTTGGAGGATCAACTCCGGGTCGTACCTGCCCGGGTAGACTTGCTTGAGGCCGAAGACCGTGGCTAGATAGGGAATCCCCCATGCATGGACGTGGAACATAGGGGTGAGTGGCATATAGACATCGTGCTTGTCCAAGCCACCGTCGTTGCCAAGCATCGCCACCGAGGTCCATCCAGCGAAGTTATGCAGGACCATTTGCCGGTGCGTGAAGTAGACCCCCTTGGGCCTGCCCGTCGTGCCGGTCGTATACGACAGCGTGGCCTGCGTGTTCTCGTCCATATCCGGCAGCTGGTCGAGGGCAGACGAGTCCGAGAGCAGCTCCTCATACTCGGCATCGACCCAGTAGATGTCCGGTTTGTCCTCGCCGTCGGTGATCACGATGTACTTGCGAATGGACGGAACCCGGGTGCGAACCTGCTCCACCAGCGGCACGAAATCCTCGTGAAAGATGAGCACCTCGTCCTCCGGGTGCTCGATGGTGTAGATCACGTTCTCAGGGGCCAGGTTGGGATTGATGGTGTGAAGAATGGCACCGATTCCGGGGATGGCGAAGTACATCTCTAGATAACGGTGGCTGTCCCACTCGATCACCCCGACCTTGGTACCTTTCTGGACCCCCAGCCGTTGCAGAGCAGAAGCCAACCTGAGGACCCTATCGTACGTATCGGTGTAGGTGTGGCGTAGCTGGCCCCTGTAGACGATCTGCTGATCGGGAGCCCACGCTACACCCTGTTCAAGTAGATGCTTGAGCAAGAGCTGGAAATCATAAGCGGCCATTGCTGCCTCTGTCTCCCGTTCTCTGGACAACAGCCTTCACAATGCGGAAAGCCATCGGCAGTGATCCTTCTCATCTGCCGTGGTTTCATTGTAGTCTCATCGGGACTCGGACGTCAACCGCTCGCCGTTGGTTATTGTTCACCGATCCTGTTGCACCTTGTGCCAACAAGCAGCAAACGCCTCAGGTTTGCCGGAGGAGGTCACACGCCGGTAGCCAACGGACTTGACAACCTGTCAAGAGCAGGGTAAAATCCAAGACCGACCGGTCTGTCTCTCTATCCCATGGGGAGCGATCATGACGAATCTAAAG
>CAZNMJ010000270.1:0-4696 GCA_964573815.1 uncultured Anaerolineales bacterium | reverse complement strand
CATGGCAGCGCAACTCTTCGAGGGATTGGTGGAGGTAGATCTGGATTACAACGTGTTGCCTGCGGCCGCTGCCCGCTGGGATGTGGCCGACGCGGGCAGGCGATATGTCTTCCGCCTCCGGGAAGGCTTGCGATGGAGCGATGGGGCACCGTTGACAGCGGGCGACTTTGAGTACGCCTGGAAACGGAATCTGACCCCGACGTCACGTTCTCCGATGGCGCATCTGCTCTATGTCATCGAGAACGCTCGAGCATTCGGGGAAAGGGAGGTCGACCGTCCGGAAACGGTCGGAGTGAGCGCTCTGAATGACCTAACGCTGCAGGTGCGTCTGCAAAGGCCCACGGCCTATCTGCCCCACCTGTTGGCTCATCCTGTGGCCTACCCCTTGCCTCGATGGGCGGTGCAGGGCTACCGCGAAGCCTGGACGGAGCCTGACGATTTCGTCAGCAATGGGGCCTACCAGCTGGAAGAGTGGCTAAGGGGGGAAAGAATAGTCCTCAGAAAGAACCCGGCATACCAGGGCCGGTTCCCGGGCAACGCCGAGCGGGTCGTATGTCCAGTCTTCACGGATTTCGGACCGGTGCTGGAGGCTTACGCCGCAGACAACTTGGACGGGATCAGCATGGTGAGCCCGGACCCGGGAACTGTTGCTCGGGTGCGAACGGCCCACGGTCGCGAACTGGTTCTTGCACCCCAGGCGTCGACATTCTATCTCGTCTTTCGTACGGATCTAGCGCCCTTCGATGATGTGCGAGTGCGGCAGGCTTTTGTCCATGCCGTGGATCGCGAGGCCCTAGTCAGGGAGAGCTCGGAAGGCGATTATCTGCCGGCTACGGGGGGCTTCGTGCCGCCGGCAATGCCCGGCCATTCGACTGGCATCGGACTGACCTACGATCCCGACCAGGCTCGCGACCTGCTGGCTCTGGCAGGCTATCCCGGAGGGCAGAGCTTCCCCCAGGTCGCCTGGGTCCATTTCGGCGGCTCAGCGGGCGAGCCGATTGTCGCCTATCTTCGTGAAGCATGGCACAAGAACCTGGGGCTGGACCTGCAAGCCCAAAGCCTGGAATGGGGGGCGTTCATGGAACGGCTTGCTCGTGATCCCGCTCATCTGACCCTTCTTGGATGGAGCGCGGACTATCCCGATCCCGACGCCTTCCTCCGCGTGCTCTTCCACAGCACCGAGGGGACGAACAATCCTCGCTGGCATAGTTCTCGCTTTGATAGCTTGGTGGAGGAAGCGGCACGCGCTACGGATCAGGCCAGGCGGATGGAGCTCTACCGGGAAGCGGATCGGGTTGTGGTGGCCGAGGAGGCGGTGGTCATGCCGCTGGGCTACCGAGCCGCGCACATCCTGGTGAAGCCGTGGGTGACCATGCCTCGGGTCCCGCCGGCCCTGATGCGCCTCAAGCACATTGTCGTGCAGCGGGAGGATGGCTGAGAAACAAGAAAGGCATCTGTTGGACAGGTTACTACGAGAGAAGGAGGTAGAAGGAGATGGTAGCGGAGAGTAAGCGCGAGCGGGCCTGGGTGTTGGTGCAAGCCGAGCCGGTGCAAGGGGTGTCGGCCAGAATCAGGAATCTGGACAAGAAGGAGGACAAGTTAGTGGTGGTTCGCGCCGACGTTGTCGCCGGATCGTCCGACTTGCCCTACAACATTGTCGTCCCCGTGGATGTGGATGCGGAGGCGGAGAGCCATGGCGTGCTGGCTAGAGTCGTTGACGACATCAACAAGCTAGCTGGGGTCGAAGATACCGTGGTACTGAAGGTTCTAGAGCATGTTCCGGATCCTCCGCACAAGGCCCACGGCTACATCACCCAGCAGGAGGCAGACCTCGCCGGAATAGAGGAGGCCCGCCGCGGTCGACAAGGGGCGAGCCCCGGGTATAATGGCTGGGGTTGAGCAGACACTGGCCCGTTGAGAATCACGATGCTTAGGTGAAGCAAGCGCTGTCTTGTGTCCTGCCAATGCGCTCTAGAGGCCGTGGCTTTGGAACACGGTTGGGCAAGCTACGAGTTCTAGGCCGCAGTGGCGCCTTCAAGACCACGGTGTTTGGGTGACGCGAGGGCCGCTTTGGGTTGGGCCACTGTGGCCTAGAGGCCACAGCTGTTCCTATATGGTTGACCAATCTGCTGCCTTTGGGCGGTAGTCGCTTATCCAAGACTCTGGGCTGAGCGTCGCCATTCTGTGTTTGGCCACAGGGAAATGGTGAGTGGCCATAGGAGTGATGGGACCCTAGAATGATTGGTGCGCTCCTAGACGAACGCTACCGGATCGACGCCGAACTTGGCCGAGGTGCTATGGCCGTCGTCTATCGCGGCCACGACACACTGCTGAAGCGTGACGTCGCCGTTAAAGTGATATCTAACACAGCCGCCTTGGGCACCGAAGGGCGCGCCCGCCTCCTGCACGAAGCTCAGTCCGCTGCACAGCTCAACCATCCCAACATCGTCTCCGTCTACGACGCAGGAGAAGCGGATGGTTCTCCCTTCATCGTCATGGAACTGGTGGAAGGCGAATCGCTCCACGAGCAGCGCCCAGAGGCGCTGGACGATATCATCGCCGCGGCTCGGCAAGTGTGCATTGCGCTCGAGCACGCCCACTCCCACGGGGTTGTGCACCGGGATCTCAAGCCCGAGAACGTGCTACTTGATCCGGAAGGTGTGGCGAAGCTAACGGACTTCGGCCTGGCGCGTTCTGTGGCGTCGCGTTTGACGAGCGAAGGCACCGTCATGGGCACAGTGTTCTACCTGGCGCCGGAACTTGCGCTAGGACCGGATTATGATGGCCGCGCCGACCTGTACGCTCTGGGGATCATGCTGTATGAATTGACGACCGGGCGCTTGCCGTTTGCGGCCGACGATCCAGTCGCCGTCATCTCCCAACATCTCCATGCCCCTGTCGTTCCCCCACGGGCGAAGAATCCGGAGATTCCGCCAGCCCTCGATGCCCTCATTGTGGGGCTGTTGAGCAAGAAACCAGAGGACCGTCCCTCCTCCGCCGCCGAGGTCGTGCAACTACTTCGGCAGCCGAGCCTGTTGGACATGGAGGCTGTCCTTGCAGAGGAACTCTCTGTCCTGGAACGCATCGAACGCGGCCGGATGGTGGGCCGTGAGCAGGAAATGCAGCAAGCGAGGGCTCTCTGGAATAGGGCCCTAGCGGGTGAGGCCCAGATGCTCCTCATTAGCGGGGAACCAGGCATTGGCAAGACCCGCCTGGTGCGCGAGCTTGTGACGCAGGCTGAGGTCTCCGGTGGCCAGGCCCTTGTTGGTGCAAGTTATGAAGAACGTGGTATGCCCTACGCTCCTTTCAGGCAGATGCTACGCGAGGTGCTGCGCAACGGTCTCATGGATCGCCTCACTGTGCCCGAGTTCGTGCTGGCAGATCTGCTCACGCTTAGCCCGGAGCTGCGCCCTCGGTATCCCGACGTGCCCGCCAACCCGCCACTGGATCCCCAGGCAGAGCAGCAGCGCCTCTTTGAGAGCCTAGTCATCTTCTATTCGACTCTGAGCGAGCGGGCACCCCTGTTGGTGGCTCTGGAAGACATCCACTGGGCGGACGGCGGCACGTTGTCCATGCTACGGCATCTGGCGCGTCACACGCGACGGCAGGCACTGATGATCGTCGCTACCTACTTCCAAGTGAGCATTGACGAAGCGCGGGCACTGCATGAAGTGCTTCTGGATCTGGATCGTGACCGACTGGCGATTCGTCTGCCACTGTCCAGGCTGGGGCGCGAAGAGACCAAAGAGCTACTGGCGGCCTTATTTGCCGAGGAGATCACACCAGAATTCCTCGATGGCATCTATCGCCAAACCGAGGGCAACCCCTTCTTCATCGAGGAGGTCTGCAAGGCGCTTGTTGAGAGCGGCAAGGTGTACTACGAAGACGGGCGCTGGCATCGGCCGGAGAGCATGGCTGCACTGGGCATTCCCCAGAGCGTCAAGGTGGCCATCCAGTCGCGGGTGGGAAAACTGCCCTCCGATGCTCAGGAGACGCTGCATCTGGCTGCGGTTCTGGGGCGGGAGTTTGACTTCGACACTCTGGGGAAGGCAAGCGAACTGGACGAAGAGACGCTCCTCGATGCCTTGGAAAGCGCCGAGCGAGCGCAGTTGATCCAGGAAGTGAGCGAGGAAGGGCGAGGAACCTTCGCCTTTGAGCACCGGCTGATCCCGACGACGCTGGTGGAGGGTTTGCGCACCTTGGAGCGCCGGCGGCTTCATCGCCGTGCTGCGACCGCCGTTGAGGCCTTGCACCCCGACAACTTCGAAGCTCTTGCCTACCACTACGATGAAGCCGGGAACTCCGAGAAGGCGGCAGACTACCTATTGAAGGCGGGAGACCGGGCTCGCGGACTATTCGCTCACGACGAGGCGATCAACCATTATGAGCGGGCCCTGCAGTTGCTCAGGGAGCGGGGAGATGATGAACGGGCAGCACGGACGCTCATGAAACTGGGGCTGACCTACCACAACGCTTTTGACTTCAAGGCGGCGCGTCAGGCCTTTGAAGAAGGGTCCATTCTATGGCGACGGGTGGGAGACGCTAGACCCGCTGCCATGCCTCCGCCTGCACCTCACGCGCTCAGGATAGCTATCCTCGAACCGTGGACCCTGGACCCAAGCCTGTCTGTGGACTTCGCTTCGGTCACGGCGATAGATCAACTGTTCAGCGGATTGCTGGAGATCAGACCGGACGG
>CAZNMJ010000269.1:0-4700 GCA_964573815.1 uncultured Anaerolineales bacterium | reverse complement strand
AGGTGTTACCCATGTCCCCGAACAAGTGTTACCTATGTCCCCAGTCTATACACCCTCAAGAGGGTGGGAGCGTGGTGAGGGGCGCGTCGAGCGGTGGCAGCCTGTGGTCTCACTCCTCGACCTCGCCGAATTCCTCGAGGATGTTGATGTTCCTCTTGATCAATTCGGCAATGAATTCGTCGTACACCGGCCCCATCATGGCATCCTCGGGAGCCACGATGCCCTTGCCCTCGATCTTCCCCGTGGCTATGAACCTCGCCGTGATAGCGCATGGGAATCCAGTCACCCTCGCCATGGAGGACATACCCAGCTCCGTGTCCGCCTCATCCCACATGTAATAGTCAACGCGGACCTTCTTCTTGTCCTTGGTGCCGGTCACCGTGTTCCACATCACGCAGACGTCGGTCTCGCCCTCCTGGCGCTTGAGCCTCGGCGTGATGAGGGAGAGCAGGAACTCGCGAGGCACTATCTCCTGCCCCCCGAACTCCACGGGGTCCAGATCCAGCAACCCAATCTCCTTCAACGTCTGTACGCCGTCGAAATGGCCCGGCCAGCGGACCGTCTTCTCGGCGAACTCCTTCAGTTCCGGCCTGGTGAAGATGAAGCTGGGCATACCGGGCGTCACGGCGCACTCCAACTCCTCGTCTACCCCGAACTTGTCGAACTTGAAGCGTTCGCGGTCTATGAGGGCGTCCACCTCCACCACCTCGCCGCCCTGGATCACGTTCAGCTTGACCATGTACTCCCGCAGCACGTGCTCGAAGGCCCAGGTGATCATGTATCTGAGAGGATGATTCGCCGCCGCCTCCTTGGAGGGGATACCGCCCACCCTGGCCACGGCCCTCTCGACCTTGTCCAGCTTCCTGATCCCCTCACCCACGGTGACGTTGCTCAATCCCGGCGCGAAACCCATGCCATCCACGAAGGTCACACCGTTCTTGATCGCCGTTTCATGAATCCAGTCACCGTATTCGTTGAGATCCATGCCCTTGGGGAGCTGTAGACCCTCGGTCTCGTAGGCGTCAGGTCGCCGGTGGTACTCTTCCAGCATGTCTACGATGTGTAGACCGGCCTCCACTGCGCTGTGAATGAGGCTGTAGCTCGTCCTCCTGTCAGGCAAGGCGATGATCCCCACGTCGTACAGCCCCATCAGCTTCTTGGTCTCCTCCCTGTTGAGGATGTCCAGGGGCTGCGGAATCACCTTGTCGCTGCCGATCCACTCCTTGGTCTCGTCCAGCGCCTCCTTGCGCCGCCCCACGATGCCGATGGCCTTGACCTCGCCATCCTGTGCCAGGTCCCAGGCCACGGCGCGTCCTATGGTGCCCGAACCTCCGAAAACCAGAATCTTCATGATTGTTGCCTCCTTTTGCTCATCTCGCCCTCTCCGGGTGGCCCGTTGCGGCTGGTCACGGACGGGCGAGCATGGTTCCTTTGAGTCACAAGCTGCTATTATAGCGTATCGCGCTTGCCAACTCAAACATGTAGAAGGCCCGCCGTGAGGGCGGGCCCCTGAGATGTTGGGTAAGAGCAGGGTGAGTGCCTGGTCAATCTAGCCTCTGCACTTTCGGCAGTTCCAACTCCGAAAATCGCGAGAGTCCAGTCCCCATGTTGTTCTCAGATATCCTAAGCAGCGCCGCCAAATAGTAACCCCAGGATGGGAAATAGCGTGGCGAAGAAGAGTAGGATGTAGAGCACGATTGATATCCATCTCTTATCCGGCCTGTTGACCCAGGCGTAGAGAATGACGGAGAAAAGCAGGGTCTGAATAAGCATTTCCGGGATGCCAATGAGGTGGAACCAGGTGGGCAGGGTGGTGTAGAGCACACCCTCAATCGAGCCGGGACCAGCATCTAGCGGATTGATTCCGGCAAAGATGACGAACAGTCCCCACATATACAACCAGCCCCTCTTCTTGCCAAAGAGGACATCATAGAAAGGGTAAAGGACCAAAGCAAACAACGGGGCGCGGATATACTGGAACAGGGGGCCAGCTATCGTGAGGGGGTGATCAATAGGGCGCATGAGCATATCTACAGCGGGGTCTGACCATGCGCTGGTGTAGTCAAACAAAGTGAACGCCAGGAGGCCTACCAGGGTATACGTCACGACGTGGACGACAGTGGTCTTCCATACGAATCTCGGCAGTGATTTCGTCTCCATGAATGTTCTCCTTCTCCTGTGATGCAGTGGTCACTGGTCTTTCGCCAACAATTGTACTCTGGTTTGAGCAGAAGGGGAAACGATGATCTAGACTCCTCCGGAGCCTCCTTCCGCTGACCCACGATGCCGATGGCCTCGACCTCGTCATCCTGGGGCGGGTCCCACGCCACGGCGCGACCGATGGCGCCCGAGCCTGCGAAAAGCAGAATCTTCGTAATGTTTGCCTCCTTTTTCTCAGCTCGCCCTCCCTCGGGGGCCCCTTGGGCCAGTCACAAAGGGGCGAGCATGGTTCGTTTGAGCCACCGGCGATGACAACCCATCGCTCTTGCCGACTCAAACGTTATGTGAGCATGCCGCCCGCCCACGAGGCGTGGGGTAACAGAGGAGTTCGAAAGGCAGGGCGCGCCGCATCAATTGCTCCGAGAACGGGCTGCACGGCGTCGAGGGTCAGGTTGAGACGCGGCCGACGGTGGGGCAGCACGTGTGCAAAGGCAACGCCTAGGCGGGCATCGGGTACTCCGACATGGCGGGGGATGCCACCGGATGGAGCGGAAAAGCGGGGCCTAGGCTGCCCCGACCGATACGACCTCCGCCGATTGGCGGCACCCCGGCGGAGCGGGCGGGGAGAAGAGGCGGCGTGGTGTCAGACCCGACCCAGAGGCAGGCGCGGATCACAAAGGGCAGGAGGCAGCGTGGGCTGTCGAGAGCCTATAGCCAGAGGGAGTGGTTCTCGCTCCCCATTTGCCGCTTTGGCTACCCTGGGTTCCCGCCGCACGCTACCTCGGCGACCAGGAAGGCTGGCCGTCATCGGCCGTGTTGTTCGTCACACGGGTAACCCCGCTTCCGTCAGCATTCATGATATAGATTTCCCAGTTGCCATCGCTGATGGACGCGAAAGCGATGCGCGTGCCGTTCGGCGACCAGGAAGGCGCCCTCTCGTCGGTCTCGATGTTCGTGAGGCGTGTGACCCCGCTTCCGTCAGCGTTCATGACGTAGACTTCACCATTGCTGCCCCGGTAGGAAATGAAAAGCAGGCGCGTGCCATCCGGCGACCAAGAAGCCGACCAATCGTCGCGGGGGCTGTTCGTCAGGCGGGTGACGTCGGTTCCATCGGCGTTCATCACGTAGAGTTCCCAGTCGCCATCGCGGTGGGAACGGAAAGCGATGCGCGTGCCGTCCGGCGACCAGGCGGGCCCCATTCCGTCGATGTCGGCGTTCGTCAAGCTGGTCAGCCCGCTTCCGTCAGGGTTCATGACGTACATTCGCCAGTGGCCACCTCTGAGGGAAGCGAAAGCGATGCGCGTGCCGTCGGGCGACCAGGAAGGGCCGAGATCTTGGGTCGGGTTGTTCGTCAGGCGGGTGACCCCGCTTCCGTCAGCGTTCATGACGTAGATTTCCGGGTTGCGATCCCGGAAGGAAACGAAAGCGATGCGCGTGCCGTCCGGCGACCAGGAAGAGCCGAAATCATTGGCCGGGTTGTTCGTCAGGCGGGTGACCTCGCTTCCGTCAGGGTTCATGACGTAGATGTCAATGTTGCCATCCCGGTCGGAAACGAAAGCGATACGGCCCTCGCCGGTTGGCGTGGGTCTGGGCGGAGCGATGCATGAGGTGGTTATCAGTGCTGTGGCGCCGGTGATCGCGGTGATGAGAAGCGAGAGCAGGGCGGTGCGCAGCTGTCGGTGGTGCTTGGTCGCGTCCATCGTTCGGTTCCGCTCCGGCTTGGGTTATCGGCGATAGGAGCCGTGGCACCGTCGCTTGTCTGACCAGGGCCGTGACCACCGAGAGGGCGCCGAGCGCTTGCCAACGTCGATCGGGAAAGGGGAACGGTCCCCAGGGCTCTGGTCAGCACTACTCAATTATACCACAACGGTGGGAGATGTGTCAAGTCGTGGTGAAGGCCGCAGAAGGAGGCCCCGCCGTTGGGATCGGCGCATGTATCAGACGCTGTCAGGACATCCTGATCAACAGCGAGGGCTCAAAGCGATCGCAGCATCAAGTGGAGGTGGGCGGCAGGAGGGCCAGGGATCTTGGGGATGGAGTGTACCGCAGCGACGACAGGCAGCGGCGCGTGCGGCCAGTCACGTCGATCGGCCCGAGCGCCGGAGAAGCAGGACTCTCATGGCGATTGCGTCCTTCCGGTCATCTCGGCGTCCCCGAGCGGCCCTTCGGGCCAGTCATAGACGCGCGAGCATGGCTCCTCTAGGCCACGGGCTACTATAGCTTATCGGCCTTGCCACCTCAAACGGGCCACCTGGCACGTCTGTGCCGCCTTCCTCTGGGTCCAGGTGTAGAAAGACGTATGGATCCCCCGCTGGATCGCCCCTTCGATACGTGCTTCAATGCGAGGCTACTCAGGGCAGGCACCTACTCACCACTACTCAGCATGCTGTGCCAGGCGTGCACCGGCGACAAGAACCTCGACTGACGTCGTATCTGTGTCTGACAACCTTTTTCGATACCCTCCGGGGGGGGCGTAGCCAATCCAGCCGCAAGGTGGTACAATGACCCCTGGCGGCCCACACACCTGACACGCACGTTCC
>CAZNMJ010000268.1:0-4711 GCA_964573815.1 uncultured Anaerolineales bacterium | reverse complement strand
TGGCCTGAGGGATCCGGCGAGCGCCAGGTCCGGATCGAGCGCCTTGTGCCCGTGGAGATCGTCCATTTCGAAGACTTCCTGGCCACGGCCAAGCGCGACCCGGAGGAGATGCGAGCGGAACTGAGGAGGGTGCGTGAAAGTGTGGAGAACCCTTACCTATCCCGCCTGCTCGATCACATGTTCTCAGACGAGGGGTTCGATGCGGCATTCAGTAAGGCACCGGCCGCCAAGCTGTACCACCACGCCTGTTTCGGTGGGTTGCTTGAACACACCCTATCTGTCGTCAGGCTGTGCTCCTTTGTTGCCGACGAGCACCCCGAGATCGATCGTCATCTTCTCGTGACGGCTGCGATACTGCATGACGTAGGAAAGACCACTGCTTATACCGCAGGCCCAGTTCTGGATCTCACGAACGAGGGGAGGCTCATAGACCATGTGGTCGAGGGAGCGTTGATGGTCCAGACGGCGATTGACAGCATTGAGGGTTTCCCCCAGGGTCTGCGCAACCTCCTGCTGCATGCCATCCTCGCTCACCATGGAGCGCTGGAGCGAGGCTCTCCCGTTGTGCCCAAGACATTGGAGGCGGTGGCACTACATCACGCCGACTGGCTCGACGGATCTGTCCGTGGGTTTCTCGACGCTCTTGAGAGTGAACCCGTCTCTGAGGATGGTTGGACTGGGTTCGCCAGGATGTTTGGGACGCAGCTCTACACAGGCTCAGCAGAGCCAGCTGAAGACGAGGACGAGATTCCCTTCTAGGGCTGTCCCTGTGCTGCGCGACCAGGGAGGTCGCCCAGGCATGCCTGAGTGAACGCAGTGGAGACAAGAAGGCATCGGCTTGGCTCTGTCCGCCAAACACTGGCCATCGATTCTAATGCGATGGCCTGTCGGCAAAGCGGCAATCTCCCCAAGCAAGGTGCAGGTCGCACAAGGCCGCTGCGTGAACCAGCAGTCCAATTTGGAGAGGCCAACAGATAGGCAAGGAGCCGGTTCGACCTCGCCGGGTTTCGACTGATGCGTGGAGGCGAGGCCCCCCGGTTGGGCGCGGGCCCTGAGGATCGGCTGAGTTGAGTACTCGGACGAAGTGTGGCAGATAGCGTCGGCGGCCCGCGAGAGGACGTGGGAGCTCCCTGCCGAGTTGGCCGGCAAGAAGCATTTCGACAATCCTGTGTTCTGGCCTGGCGGGCTGCCGCCGTGCTTGCGGAACTGCGAGAAGGTAGGGGATCACTTGTTCTGTGACTAGCACCGAGTTGCGTCTTCTTGTGGCCTGCCCGGAGCCAGTGGGTCCCGCCGCCAGGATCCGAACGGGAGCGCTCCTGCAACGCCTTCAACGTCCCTTCCACCCCCAGCGCCCTTCTCTCGGCCACGGTGCGGGAGAGCTCATGCGTAGATGCGGGAAGCGAGCAGGAATTACAGGGGTTCGTTGTTTCCCTCACACTCTCCGACATACCTTTGCCAAGCGGTTCCTGTTGAACGGCGGCGATGTCTTCACCCTCCAACAGATCCTGGGCCACTCTAGTCTGGAGATGGTGAGAAGATACCTTGCTCTTTGCTCACAGGAGGTCGGACGGCTCTATCGCCCACACAGCCCGCTTGACCGACTGGGTAAAGCCATCTAGTGATGCCAACGTGGCGAGGTGCTCGGCGTCATTCCGGGAACCCGTCGAGCTAAAGATCGCGAGGACGACGGGCGTCGATTCCTCTTCAAACATCCCCATCCTGACACGAAGATCGATCCCCGAGAGCACGCAACCATCGCCCGGCTGAGGAAGGAAGGTTGGACTCTTCAGAGGATAGCCGATCGGTTCGGAGTCACTCGGCAGCCCATCCATTAGATCCTCAAAGAGCAGAGTAAGGATTGAGCTCCATCCGGTCACTGCTTCGGGCAAGCTTTCGACTGGCTCAGCCTAATCGTCTTGGTCCTAATGCGGGCCAAAACGCTCCACCTCCGCTTGGAGTGGGACAGGCTGTCTCCGCTTAGGCTAACGACCTTGTTCCTCTTGCGGAGAACTGATCTACCACTGACTGGTGACTTATGGAAGAGGTCTTCAGCTGATCGCCAGAAGGGGATAGACACTGGGAAGAGGTATCTCGTGGAGCCTCACAGGAAATCCGCTGGGATCAGCCCCAGCGGATTTTAAGTTTGCTGTACCCCTCGGGCAGAGTGAGTACTAGATATTGTATGAATCGCCGCCCATGCTACTAGACCTTGTATATCCTTTCCCCTCGCAACCGACTGATTCTTGAAAGTCTTCTGGACTTTTCTGATCGATGTAGATGCGGAAAAAGTCTGCTGGACTTTTTGTCCGCAGTTTGACAATCTCGCTCTCGATCAGGTGGACCCAGGCCGAGATATTCCACCGGCCTCCACACTAGCACGGGTTGACGGAGATGTCAATTTGCGGGAATAGAGTCAAGCCTTGGAGGCAGCAAGCAGTTCTGGGATCGAGCCATTGTCACCGGGGAGAAGGAGTTGAGGTGCCATTTCTCGTCCATGGAACATAGCTATTTCTCGCCACAATTGCCTTGTCAGAACAGTGGCACCCATGTCCGTGTGATTCTCTGTGAGATCTCTGAAAAAGTCCTGGTTCCGAAGTAACGTCCCTAGGAAGGGGCAAAATGAGGGCTCTGATGGGACACTACGGTGACGAAATGCTTGCTATTGGCCCCGAGGTGGGTCATGTCTAACACCGCATCTCTGTAGCAAGGCTTTTTTCAGAGACCTCCTCTATGGCCACTTGACACCACCTCAAACCTCCGTATAATGTTCGTAGAGAGAAGGGGCAGTTTACTTGATAGACAGATTGCCACTGCTTGTCTATGCAGTTCTGAGTGTGCTGCTTCCTGTGCCCCCTCACGCTTTGTCTCCATCATCTCGGCCGAGTTGGGCTGGACAGTTTTGGCGGGATTTCCCGCCAACTGGAGAGCATAGATGAATCCTGCAGAAAGCCGAGTCCGAGAGTATCCTGACAATCCTCAGGTGGGCCTCTTGGCAGATCCGGATTCCGAAATAGTGCCTGTTTACTCTGGCGACAGAATCCGGCTCTCGATGCGAGCCAAGCTGGGGTTGGGCATCCTGGTGGTCTTCCTGCCCCCACTGGCGGTCGCCACGTGGTTGGCGTGGGGCACCCCGTTCCTTTGGAAGGTGTGGGCATGCGGCCTGCTTTCGTTTGGACTAGGTCAGGCAATCACCTCGTGGGCCGCTCGCCCACTATCCAACCTCTCGAAAAGGGCTAGGTCCTTGGCTGGTGTGTCAATGGGTCGTCAGCGTTGGCTTGGGTTAATCCGCACCGACCCTCCCTCGGATGAGGCCATTTCCACAGCGTTGGACAAGATCGAGAAAAATCTCCAAGAGATACAAGCCCTAAACCGTATCGGTCAATTGGTTGCGTGTGAGGAAGATCTGGGGCGCATCTTGAACGCCATCGCGGACGAGGCGGTGGCGCTTCTCCGAGCGGATGCGGGGCTTATTGGCTGCTGGGATGCCGAGAGTGAGGTTTTCCGGGATGTGGCTGCGTGCAACATGCCCATCATGTTTCCGGGCAGAGAGTTCGGCGTTCGCGAGAGCTTGACCAGCCAGGTGGCCAAGAGTGGAAAGGTGATCTTTCTGGAGGACTATTCAGGCTATCCTTGTCGCATCAAGGAACTGGAGCGATTCAGGTTTCGTGGTGCCCTGGGCGTTCCGCTGATGGTCGGTCGGGAGTGTAGAGGCGCTGTGGTCGTATTGAGCGTTGACCGCAACCACCGTTTCACTGCTCGAGATGGACACCTGCTCGCCACGTTTGCCAGTCAGGCTGGGGCTGCTTTTGAGAAGGCCCGCCTGTACAAGACTGCCTTGGACCAGCTTGAAGAGCTAACTCACGCTAGGAAGCATCTGGTCAAGCAAAGCCAGGAGCTGGAGAGGGCCTTGTCCAACATAGTGAGGGTGCAGGAGGAGGAGCGATCTCGCATTGCTGCCGATGTACACGATGGTGTTGTGCAGATGATGGTGGGAAGCCTCTGTGAGCTGCAGGCTGCCATGGCCCATTTTCCTCACGCGCTTGAGGTGGTAGAGGCCAAGCAGAAAAGGGCCAGGGCACTGATTCGGGATTCGATAACCGAGCTTCGGAGAGTGATCTTTGACCTCCGGCCTACCACCCTGGACGCGGCCGGGCTGGTTCCGGCGGTTGAGAGCCTGGTAGAAGATCTTCAGCAGATTTCCGATGTGCGTTTGGACGTCTGTGTGGTCGGTACGCTTTTCCGCTTCCCGGCGGAAGCGGAAATCGGGGCATATCGGATAATCCAGGAAGCGTTAAACAATGCGGTCAAGCACTCCGATGCAACGTTCGTTGAGGTCAATGTCCGTTTTGCCGATGAGCTGGTGGAAGTCGTGGTACGCGATGATGGGAGGGGTTTCCCGGTGGAGGAAGCAACGTCAATCTACAGTAAGAAGGCTGGCCTGATTGGCATGAGAGAGAGGGCGCGCAGCCTAGGAGGGAAGCTGAGTGTCTCCTCCACAGTGGGCCAAGGCACGACGGTGACGACGATCATTCCCTGCAAGCCGCGCAACGTGTTGGCAAACACGACTATTCTGGACAGATCCTGTCCAGACCCCTTGACTGAAGAGACTGCGCAGATTGGAAAGGATGACGCGTCACCATGAGCCGAAAGCCTTTTATCCGGGTGATAGTGGTGGACGACCACCAGGTGGTTCGCGAAGGGGTGATCAGCA
>CAZNMJ010000267.1:0-4713 GCA_964573815.1 uncultured Anaerolineales bacterium | reverse complement strand
GGTCTCCCGATGGAGGAAACGATAGCCCGCATCAGGCAGCAAGGGGGTTTGGTCTACGTACCTCATCCTCTGGCTAGCGGTGTCCCCGGCGCCCTTGGCCGGCAGAACCTGGAGGCCATCATCGACAAAGTGAATATCGTGGAGGGGTTCAACGCCCGTATTCTGTGGCAGGCCGACAACCTGGCTGCACAAGAGATAGCCCGCCAGCGGCATATCCCCCTGGCAGGCGGCAGCGATGCCCATTTCGGCTGAAAGATAGGACGGGCTGGTGTTGAAGTGGACAGGCGCACAACGCCGCAGGAACTGCTGGACGGTCTACGTTCGGGTCACATCTTCGGCCGCCGTACCCCTTACCTCTTCAGCGTGGCCACCTGCGGGCTGTGGTACATCGACAAGTTCAGGGAGTTCCTGGCGAAATCCGGCCAGGTGAAGTCGTCCCCTGGTCACTAGGCCCAGCACCGGACTCCATACCGACACTGTCCATGCACAGGCTCGTGTGCTGCAACTCAACGGATCGTCCCAGTCGCCGCCCCCTGGCCCTCCTGCAATTCAAGAGCCTGAATGGTGGTGCGGTTGCCGCCCGTGGTGATGCTGGGCGCAGACCGCTCGCCCCCCGGGTGCTTTGTCCCCATCGGTGTAACCTGCGCGACCCCAATCCGCAGGGGCAGGGCCACCAAGGGGCATGATCCTTGTATCTCCCCACGAGCTTCAGCACCAAAGGCGTGTCCGAGCTATCAGTTGTCATGGCCGTTGTGATCGACGATGCGGATTAGCAGGAATCCTCCCTATGGTACTTGGTATACCGTTGTCCGTCCCTGGTGAAAGGCCGGCGTCAGCAGTACATCGAACTTCTTCAATGCCTCGGCAGGACGGCAATGGCGGTCAGGGTCATCACAAAGCTGCTCCACATAATGCCGCTCTGTTTGACCCACGATGACGTAGTCGACTTCCCACTTGCGTAACAATCCCAGTGCCTGGTGCCCATCATGGGTGGTATACATAGTCGCGATGTCCGGCTCTCGCCTGCCCTGCTCGATGTAGTTGCCTCGCCACTGGGCCTCGTGCAACGACCAGCCCAGCACCGCGGGAAAGCCGGTGAAAGCGCTGATGCGGCCTTCGTAGTTGAATGATCGGCCAGGTGCTTCCAAGATGACCGGTACGCCCATCCCATTGGCTCGCAGCCATTCGATGGCAGCCCAATCGTCGGGATTACTTCTGGCTAAGTTAGCCGAGCCGTCCAGGTCAGGGTCGTGCTGGAAGCCCTGCACACGACTGTAGCCTGCCATCACCGGGTAGATCATGCCCACTGCCACCAGAGCCACTACCCCTGTGAGGAACACATAGCGGCCTGCACCACCCACGGCCTGCTCTCCGCGGTGGACCATCCACCATACCCCGTAGGCGCTTGCGCAGGCCAGCATCACCCATGCCTGATAGTAGAACTTGAAGATTGTGTTCGCACGCACGCCGAAGCTGTCGCGCAGATAGATGAACTCCACGGTGAGGGTGAGGATCAGTCCAGTGAAGACAAGCACAGCCGCGAAGAAATCTCCGGCGGTTGGGCAGTAGGTTCCGAGCTTTTCTTTTCTCTGTGTTCTGGTCGGCCCGTGCCGGACGATGACGACTACCGTTAGAGCGACCAAGAATGAGAGCAATAAGAACAGCCAGGGGTCTCGCAGGCGTGACATGAGACTCTCTCGCAGTACCGGACCGATGCTCGTGCGGCCCAGAACCCACTGCACATCTGGGTTGGCCAGTACTTCATAGACGAACTGGCGTCCCTGACTGGTGAGAAGGATGGGTACCATCGTTAGCGCAAACACGGCGAAGGAGAGCAGCATCACCAGGCCCCACCATCGCACAACGGATCGTAGAAGCGGCCCTGCGGATTCCCGCCTTGCCATTATCGAAATCTGAGCTATCAGGAAACAAGCTACGATGAGAATGTACGGGCCAAACATCACCAGATATTGCGGTAGGCGAGTGGGGGGCAACAAATAGGGCAACACACCTCCTGCCTGCGAGGTGAAGCTGACATAGAACGGCAGATAGAAGAACACTCCTCCCAACAGGAGCCCAGCTCCCAGTGTTGCCATCCGTCGGATCACGTCACCGTTTGTGTGTCCCCTAGCGGCGTAAGAGCCGACTCCATAACTCAGCACGGTCACGCCCAAGTAGATGGGAAAGTCCCACGTATTCAGGAAACCTACCGCACCCAGGATGAGAGCGTAAAGGACAAAGAGTGTCCAATCGCCGTCTAGACACGTGGCTATGGGATTCCACCAGGGTGCACGATCTCTTCTTTCTGCACTGACCACCCGCTGGCGGCGCAGGAGGTTCAGCGCCAAGGCCAGTGTCACCAAGACAAAGGGCAGTGCGAGCACGTGAGGATGGTTGTCGCCGAGGAGGAAGCTGAAGAAAGGGAATTCATCTATGGGGCCAACGGGCATAGGCTGACCCAATAAATCTCGGTCACGCAACACACGGGAGGCACGCCACCACCACCAGTCGTGCCCAGGGTACCAGGAGCCTGTGACGCGACCAGTCTCGACGAGACCAGGTATGTCAATCCAATTCCAGAAGGTCCTCGAGATGACTCCTTTGGCATACAGCGCCTCCAACAATCCTTCCAGATTGCCCATGACGGCCACGAAGAGCGAACCCAGCAACCCGTACAACATGGGCTGGCGGGCGCCGGAAAGGAGACGTTCGCTCCCAGCCTTGAGTCTGCGGCTTCCAGCCACTAGATTGTAAACCACGCCGAATGCACCCGTGATCGTCAATGCAAATATCAATGCATCGTACAGTTCAAAGCCGACGCCGGAGGGCGCTCCAGAGAGTCGCGTAAGCAGGGCCATCATTATGTAGCCGAAATAGTAGTAGCTGATGGCAAAGCCCGATAGCCACGGATCCAACGGTGGGAAGTGCGCGCTGTTAAGAATGGCATTGAGGAAGGCGATTTCCATAAACTTCTCACCGCCGCTACTCATGATCTTATCGGGGGCATAGGCGCGCAGAATCGCCCACACGCAGAAGGCCACAGCGAACAGGACTTCCACCGTTAAGACCAGGCTCTTGTGCTGGCGGAGGAACTCCAGCAGCGGCAGGTCTGCCTCTCCGTCCTGGCTGCCGTCATCGCGCCTGTGCGAGGCATAGAACCATCCTCCCACCGCCGCCACCGCGAGGATAGCAAAAACGATAGCTTCCCGGGTGTTAGCCAGGAAGCCAAATGAGGCCAAGATCCAGAGTGTATAGCTCGCCAGAAGCAGTCCCAGAGGCTTGGCAAAGGCATACCCCCGTCCCGGTAGCCATCTGAACAACCGGTAGGCAAGAGGCAGTGCTGTCCACCCCAGTATCTGCAGAATCAACCACCAGATGAAGATGTGGAGCAACTCTCTAGTTCCTCACAGTCGAATGCTTGGCAAGTGATCATCCGCATCAGCGCCACCCATACTACTCCATATTGGCGAGGGAGATCCCGCTTCTCCACTCCTTCATCTTGGTCACCGACAAGATGATCAGCGCGCGGCCCGCTTGAAACCAAAAATCAGAGGCGGCCCTGAAGAGAGCCCCCTCCGACTCGGTAATTACCCCTAGCTCCCCGTCTCGAAAAGATACCCCGAGTGGAGTCGCCAATCTCGGGAAGGTCATCGCCGGAGACTTTGCGCCTTTCGTCAGCACAAGCTCGTCTGGCTAAGCCTACCGGATCGTCCCAGTCCCCGTTCCCTGGCCCTCTTGCAGCTCAAGAGTCTCAATGGTCATAGGAAGGTTGTAGGCCTTCGACAGTTGGTTGTCGATCTCCGCCTGGATGCGGTGCCGGACGAAACTCGGGATGGAGACGCCGGCCATACTCAGATGCTGGACGGTGATGATGGGCACGCCGTCCCGCAGGGCAACACCTGCCCGCCCTTCTACCCCCACACGCAGCCCGGCCACGTGCGCCTCGCCCCACACCTCGACGGCGTCGGGATGAATCTGCACCCTAGGATAGCGGAACGGAATGCTAGGGTGGCGGTTCACAAACCAGGCGATACCTTGTTCGGCCTCCAGGTTGGTGAGGGTGATCTCGTAAGGCTCACCGTGGTGCGTGCCCTCGATAATGCGCTCTCGCAGATCAGCCAGCTCAGGGTCGAGTTTCGGCTCCGCCACGTACGGCGGTTCCCTAGCGGCGACAGTAAGCGACCAGGCTAGGCCATTGGCTACTAGCAGGGCCACCACAATCCACAGATTGGGATTCCTCAGAGCACTAATGAATAGCCGCATCACTCCTCACCAGACAGCTCGCAAGAGCGCCAGACCCACGGGCAACAAAGCCAGCAGGCAGACCAGCGCCCAGACGGCCATGACTTGGTCCGGTGCCAGACCACCTAGGAGGGGCGCTTCCTCCACCTCACCCTCCTCAGGAACCGCCAACCGGCGTGCCAGCGCTCTCGCACCCACGAAGGCGGCGGCTCCCACAAGCGCCAGCAGTGCTAGCAGGCTGCCCGCCACAGTCACACCCAGCACATCCACTTCCGGCGGCGCTTCCCCGAAGAACTGGGCGCCCAACAGAGCCAGCAGCAGAACCAATGCACCGTTCCAAAGGGCATGGATGCCAACAGCCAGACCGTATCCGCTCAGCCAGCCAAGGCCCGCACCGGGCTGGCGCCTCAGAAGACAGTGCCACCCCAGGGTGACAAGCCCGGTGCCCAAGGGGTGCACCGCTCCTCCCAA
>CAZNMJ010000266.1:0-4721 GCA_964573815.1 uncultured Anaerolineales bacterium | reverse complement strand
AGGTGACGAGGGCCACCAGGAAGGTAGCCCAGTGCACCGCGTCAAGTCCCTGCACTACAGCGACGATGGTCTGGAAAAGGGGACCTTTGCTCACCGGGATGCCCAGCACCTTGCCCAGCTGCCCCACGAAGACGACCAGGCCGATGCCGGCCTTGAAACCGGTCAGGACCGGGATGGAGATGAAGTTGGCGATGAAACCCATCCGCAGGACCCCGGCCAGCAATAGAAAGCCGCCCACCAGCAGGGCCAGCGTCGACGCGGCGGCCATGTAGTCGGCGGGGTCGCCGCTCTGGACCACGACGGCCAGTTGCGCCGCCGTCAGCATGGAGATGGTGGACGTGACGCTGACGCTCAGTGGCCGCGAGGTACCCAGCAGGGCATAGACCGGCATCGCCACCAGCGCGGTGTACAGGCCCGCCTCCACCGGCAGACCCGCGATGGTGGCGTAGGCCATGGATTGCGGGATGACCACCGCCGCCGTCGTCAGGCCGGCCACCAGGTCAGCTCGCAGCCACCTGGATGAGTAGTTGGGTAGCCAGTACAAGATGGGCAAGTATCTGGCGAACCCACCTGGCACTCTTGCGTTCTCCAAGGTCATTTCACTCACTCAATGCGTATTTGAACCCCCGCAGATCCACCGGTTACAGCGCAATGCTCATCCGCGGGGGTCCCCTCAGTTTGCTCCCTTCGTGTCGCGGTCAGGCGCTCGTGATGCCCTGTGTGAGCTTGTCCATAACCTGGTCCACGGTGAAGCTGGCCGCCTTCATTCGCGGGGGAAACTCCTGGAACGTGGCCAGAAACTGTCCCACGATATGCTGGGCGGGCACAAGCAGATAGGCGCGGTCGAGTAGCCAGTCATAGTAGGTGTTGGAGGTGACGTCGGCACGCTCGAAGGGGTCCGTTCGCAGGTTGAAGAGCTTTGGAACCCGCAACGGGACGAACGGGTTTGCCCAGATCTCAAGGGTGCCCTGCACCCTCTGCTCCATGAACACAATCTTCCAGTTGTCGTAGCGGAGGGCGACCAGGTCGCCATCGTCGGAGAAGTAGAAGAACCCTGGCCGCGGGCTTTGCTCCTCGTCACCACTCAGGTATGGCAACAGGTTGAAGCCGTCGATGTGCACCTTGAAGGTCTTGTCGCCGGCCTGGTGACCTTTCTTGAGCTTCTCAACGATGTCCGGCTCGCCGGCAGCCGCCAGGAAGGTGGGCAGCCAGTCGTGCATGCTGACGATCTCGTTGGACACGGTGCCGGGCTCGATCACGCCGGGCCAGCGCACCATGGCGGGAACCCGGAAGGCCCCTTCCCAGTTGGAGTTCTTCTCGTTCCGGAACGGAGTCATGCCGCCGTCGGGCCAGGTGTTCATGTGCGGTCCGTTGTCGGTGCTGTACATCACGATCGTGTCGTCGGCGATGCCGAGCTCGTCCAGCTTGTCCAGCAACGCTCCGACGTGCTTGTCGTGGTCGATCATCACGTCGTGGTACTCCGATTGCCACCTGCCAGCCTGGCCGCGGCTCTCTGGCTTCACATGCGTGCGGAAATGCATGTGCGTGGTGTTGAACCACACGAAGAACGGCTTGTCGGCCTCGTGCTGTCGGTCGATGAAGTCAAGGGCAGCCTCGAGGAACTCCTCGTCGCATGTCTCCATGCGCTTCTTGGTCAGCGGGCCGGTGTCCTCGATGCGGCCGTCGGCGTAGCTGTGGATCACCCCTCTGGGGCCAAAGTTCTTCCTGAAGTCGGGGAAGTCCTCGGGCGGGGGGTAATCGGGGTGCTCCGGCTCTTCCTCGGCGTTCAGGTGGTACAGGTTGCCGAAGAACTCGTCGAACCCGTGGTTGGTGGGCAGGTGCTCGTCCCTGTCGCCCAGGTGGTTCTTGCCGAACTGACCCGTGGCATAGCCCAGCGGCTTCAGCAACTCGGCGATAGTCGGGTCCTCGGGCTGCAATCCCAGTTCAGCCCCTGGCATTCCCACCTTGCTCAATCCTGTGCGGAAGACGCTTTGGCCGGTGATGAAGGATGAGCGCCCCGCCGTGCAGCTTTGCTCAGCGTAGAGATCGGTGAACAGCATACCCTCTTTGGCTACACGGTCGATGTTCGGCGTCTCGTAGCCCATCATGCCGTGGCTGTAGGCGCTGATGTTCCAGTAGCCAATGTCGTCTCCCCAGATGACCAGAATGTTGGGTTTTTTCTTCTCAGGCATTTCTTAACCTCCTTAATAGTATGCTCTGACTGTGCTAATCATTGACGCCAGCTAGTCCCTTCCGACTCCCGCTGACGCTACTCAGGCGCCCACAACCGGTCCCTCCCGCGGTCGACACCGCTGCGTGGCTCCGCTAAGGCTACTCCCCCGACGCTCCGAGTCTTTCCCGCCATGGCAGTGTTTGAACTTCGATCCGCTCCCACAAGGGCAGGGGTCGTTGCGCCCTGCCTTGGCAAAGGCTCCCTCCCACGCAGCCTCTTCCTCTCTGGCCAATGCTCCCATCACCTCCCAGGCGGGACGGCCCATGCCCATCAGCGAGGCCATGATCTTCATGGGATGGTCGACGTGATGCAAGAAGGCTTTGAAGCCAGCACACAGGTAGTTGAGGCCGGGTTCCCCATCGGGCGTGGTGAGGAAGCGGTTCTTAGGGCACTCTCCGTGGCAGGCGAAGAGCACGTCGCAGTCCCGGCAGGCGCGCGGCACGGCGTCGCGCTTGTCGCGCCCGAACTTCCGTTGCAACTGGCCGGAGACGAGCTCGCCAATGTGGGTTTCCTGGATATTGCCCAGCAGGTACCTGGGCTCTACGAAATGGTCGCACGAGTACACGTCTCCGTTATGTTCGAGGGCCAGCCCCAGGCCGCAGGTCTCTTCGAAGACGCACATGCCCGATGAAGGCAGGCCCATCCAGTTGCGCAAGGTGGCTTCGAAAGTTTGCACGAATACCTTACCCACGTCGTGGCGTACCCACTCGTCGAATGTGGCGCTCAGAAAATCCCCAAACTGTTCGGGCAGCACCGAGCGCTCCGATACCGATGTTCCCTGCTGGTAGAGACGCAGTCCGTCCTCTCCGATGCGCTCCACTACGGGAATGAACTGTATCCAGCTAGTGCCCACCTCGTCCCGCAAGAACCTGTACACCTCGAGAGGGTGATCGGCGTTAGTGCGGTTGACGGTGACCAGGACGTTGTATTCCACCTCATGCTTCTGCAAGAGGCGGAGTCCCTTCATCACCCTGTGGAACGTCGGCCGGCCTTTCTTGTCAACCCGGTAGGTGTCATGCAGTTCCCTCGGGCCGTCGATGCTGATGCCCATGAGGAAGTCGTTCTCCCGTAGAAACTCGCACCATTCGTCGTCAAGGAGCGTGCCATTGGTCTGCATGGTGTTTTCGAAGGTCATGCCAGGCTTCCTGTACTTGTTCTGAAGCTCGATGGCGCTCCGGTAGAAGTCGACACCCATCAGCGTGGGTTCTCCGCCCTGCCAGGCGACGGTCACCTGGGGACTGCGATGGGCTTCGATGAGTTGCCGGATATAGGTCTCGAGCACCTCATCCGACATGCGAAACTTGCTGCCTGGATAGAGGAGCTCCTTGTCAAGGAAGAAGCAGTACTCGCAGGCCAGGTTGCAGACCGCACCCGTGGGTTTGGCCAACACGTGGATCCGGGGAGGCATACTCGCAGTTCTGATGTTTCCCTTCGTGTCGATCATACCCTCACTACCACAGCGCTTGGCTCCTACGTCCACTGTCAGACGCCGCTCACTCTCCAACAGCCTCTGCAGGATCAAAGTCGACCGACCACCGTGTATACTCATCGTACAGCGCCCCGCGCAGGTCGGCCCCACGCAGATCGGCATGGTCCAGGTTTGCCCCCTCCAGATGAGCTCCGCGCAAGTCAGCGTCCCGCAGGTCGCTCATACTCAAGTCAGCCCCGAACAGGTTAGCCTTGGCTAGATTGGCGCCTCTCACATCGGCCCCGCGCAGGATAGCCTGGGTCAGACTAGCCTTGGACAGTTGGGCGTCGCTCAGATCGGCTTCGCTCAGGCTGGCCTCACTCAGGTCCGCCTCGGAAAGATTTGCTCCAGTCAGGCGGGCCCCGTGCAGGCCAAGCCCTGACAGGTCGCGCCCGCGCAAGTCTGGCTTTTCACCCTTCCCATACGCCAGTTGGGCTATCTCCATAACCTGCTCTTCGTTTAGTTTCATTTGAAGCACCTCCGACGCAACTTGACAGGCCCACCCGAAAACCGCACGTGATACGGAAACAACTGCCGAGCTCACTTACCATCTGTCATACCAAACACTCTCCCACAACTCATCAGGCCGTCGTCAGTGCGCACCTTGCACGATACTACGGCTCTTGATAGTGCATTCGAATGGGGCGTACACTTGAAGATGCTCTGGTCCATCAAGCGTCGCCCTCTGCTATGCTTTGTTCAGTCCACGCGTTGGCCGTGGCGACCGGCTCTCAGATTGAGGCTCCAAGTCGGAGCCCTTTCCCTGAGCAGTCTATTACTCCTTCGGCACTCGTGCGCCGCAAGGCTGCCGTCGGCGCCAGGGCGCGCCATTCTATCGCCAGCTCGCCGCCGAATCCTCGCCGGTGAAAGAACGACCACCCGGTGCTTTGCAGCGACCGCCGAGTCCCCTCGCAACCGCACCTCAGCTCTATCGAAGATTCCCAACAAAGCTGGTGACTAGCTGCCCCACGTACGGGCCCACCATCCACACCGTGCTCACCAGGGCAAGCGGCATGCTGA
>CAZNMJ010000265.1:0-4722 GCA_964573815.1 uncultured Anaerolineales bacterium | reverse complement strand
GGGACCGCCACTCCGCTGCCACCAACTCCCACCCAGGTGGCTACCGCAACACCAAGGCCCCCCACACCCATCCCGGCGCCCCCAACGCCTGTACCACGACAAGCCCCACCAGCTATGATCTATGTACCGGCGGGCGAGACCCGGACGTCCGACGGTGGACTACTGACGTTTGAAGCCCACTATATTGACGATCATGCGGTAACGTGGGGCGAGTATCAACACTGCGTACAGGACACGTATTGCAGCCGGATTACGCAAGTGTACATGCTTGCCCCGTCAGACGGCCAGTCGTACGATCTGGCGCCCATCAAGGATTACATGCCCATGCATAGAGCCACTTGGTACGACGCCGACCGCTACTGCAGATGGGCGGGGAAAAGGCTACCCACCCTGGCGGAGTGGCGAAACGCCTGCGAGAATGTGTCAAACTGGCGACGCAGCACTTTGTGGGCAACCGGACAGCTGACCTTGGCGGAATGGGTAGCTGATCCTGTGATTGAGAGTGAGGAGAGGATGCTCTGTCTTGATGGGTGTTACTCGGCCATCGGGAGGCATCCGCTAGACGCTCCCGCATCAAACGACGCACTGTGGCACTGTCTACGGGGATCTGACCCGGTCGCGTGCCCGAGAGGCTTTCGCTGCGCGAGACCTCTCGAATAGCGGTCACTCGAAGGGGTTGTTTCGGCAAATGGTGCAAGGGGCTGCCCTCACGAGACGAGGATCAAAGAAGTTGCCGGATCGTGCCGGTAATTCAATGGTCAATCTGGCCTCGACCAACCGAGACAGGCTACGCCAGTAGAGCACTGAGTCGGACGGGCACCGGTTTGGGCCATCACAGCAAAAGGATCGGTTGGTATAGAACCTTGTGCCGGTATTCAGAGAGCGGGTCAATCCCAGAACCCTTACTCCACTGGGGCATCTACTCATTGCGCTCGGAGAAGAGGCGTGGTATATTTCTTCGTGTAGAATTCAGACGTGGCTGTAGGTTGCGAGCGCGATTTCCTTGCCTGACACTAATGTAGTGTGACGTTCCATGCATCTTCGCATGGAGCCTGTGTTCCCGCTAGTCGAACTGGGGGAGGCATCCGATGACAGTACTTGATCGTTTGCAGTGGCGACAGGGATCGGCATATGAAGCAGCCGATGGGACCGGGGAGCTAGGGAGCGCAGTTCTCATGGAGCTGGCGGACCACTACCGGGGCCGGCTTCTTAAGGAACAGGACCTGGAAAAGCTGACTGCTTTGCCGCCCGAGATCCTGCGAGCCAAGATCGAGGCTTTGGTCGGAGCCATGATCCGAGAGGAAGGCCGGCTCATCTCCTATGCGGATCGGGCTCAACTCATCACTTTCATCGCCAATGAGGCGGCGGGTTACGGTCCTCTTGAACCCCTCCTGCGCGACAAGTCGATCACCGAGATTATGGTCAACGGGCCTGACCAAGTGTACGTCGAGCGTTCCGGAAGGATATCTCCTCGACCCGACATCAGGTTCAACGACCAGGATCACATACGCCATATCATTGACCGCATCATCTCCCCTTTGGGCCGGAGAATAGACGAGAGTAGCCCCATGGTGGATGCCAGGCTACCGGATGGGAGCCGCGTCAATGCCATCATTCCTCCACTCTCCATCAGCGGGCCAGTGCTGACGATTCGTCGGTTTCCCGAAACGCCCATGAGCATGGAGGACCTGATCGCCAATGGCACCATTACCCAGGAAATGGCGGATTTCCTGAGGGCTTGTGTCATAGCCAAGCTCAATGTACTGATCTCAGGTGGTACAGGTTCGGGCAAGACGACCACTCTCAATGTCCTCGCTGGTTTCATACCGCCGGATGAGCGCGTGATAACGGTGGAGGACACAGCGGAGTTGCAGTTCTATCGCACGCATCCTCATGTCCTACGGCAGGAATCTCGACCGCCCAATGTGGAAGGCGAAGGTGAGGTTACTATTCGTCAGCTTGTCAGGAATGCGCTACGCATGCGCCCTCATCGAATCATTGTAGGCGAGGTCCGCGGGGCCGAGGCCCTGGACATGCTGCAAGCGATGAACACAGGTCATGAGGGATCTCTGACCACCATTCACGCCAATTCTCCCCAGGATGCCTTCTCTCGACTGGAGACGATGGTCATGTGGGCGGGGACGGAGCTGCCGTCCACCGCTATCCGTGAGCAACTGGTGAGCGCCATCAACATTGTGATCCACCAAGAACGTCTGCCCGACGGTGCCCGCAAGATCATGCGCATCGTGGAGATACAGGGTGTGAAACGAGGGCACATAACCCTGCGCGACATCTTTCTGTACGAGCACGTGGGCCTCGACACAGAAAGTGGGGAGGCAATCGGGTCCTTTACTCCTACCGGCATTCGTCCCAACGCAATACCCCGACTGAAGCGGTATGGCGTGCCGGTGCCCCATGACCTCTTCGAGCCAGAGCACCTGGTGGCTGAGATGGGAACCGAATTGCTGAAGAGCCAAGATGTCACCGAGATCTCGGTGAACGGACCAGATGAGGTCTACGTCGAGAAGGACGGCCAGCTTGTCAGTCGGCCCGACATTGCCGCCCGGATCAGGGATGAGTACCACTTGCGTAGTTTGATCAACGCCATCGTCGCGCCCCTCGGCCGGAGGATTGGCGAAGACAACCCCATGGTTGACGGATGGCTTCCAGATGGTACCCGCGTCCACGCCGTGCTGCCTCCTGTCAGCCAGGGTGGGCCCGTTCTGAGTATCCGGCGCTTCCGCGATGTGCCCTTCAGCGAGGAAGAGCTGCTGGCGATGGGTACCTTCGACGGAAGAATGATCGCTCTTCTGAAAGCGTGCGTCATGGCCAGGCTCAACATCCTGATCTCTGGAGGAACTAGCAGTGGCAAGACGACGATGCTGAACGTGCTAGCTAGGTTCATTCCAGAGGAGGGACGTACGGTAACCATTGAGGAAGTGCCAGAGTTGCGACTGGAGAAGCCGCACGTGGTGAGGCTGGTCGCCAAGCCGCCGGACGAGGAGGGCGAGGCAGAGGTGACGATTCGTGACCTGGTTCGAAACGCGCTGCGCATGAGGCCCGACCGCATAATCGTGGGTGAGGTTCGAGGGGCAGAGGCGCTGGACATGTTGCAGGCCATGAACACTGGCCATGAGGGCTCGCTGACTACCATCCACGCCAACTCTCCAGCCGATGCCTTCTCACGACTGGAAACGATGGTGATTTGGGCAGGCGGGGACCTACCTTCCGGTTTTGTAACTAGGCAGATCGGCGTTCTGGATGTCGTGGTCCAGCTTGAGCGCCTCGAGGACGGATCACGCAAGATGATTGACATCTCTGAGGTCCAGGGCATTCAGGACGGCCGCATCCAGATGCAGCCCATTTTCGTCTTCGAGAAGGAACGAGTGACAGCTGAAGGAGAAGTCGTGGGACGTTTCCGAGCCACAGGAAACATTCCCGTCAATCTAGAGCGGATAGAGAAGTACGAAGCAGGATTGCCTGACGATCTTTTCGCGGCCCAACGTATCCGCAAGGCCGCACGTAGGAAGGCGTAGATCCCTTAGGAATCGTAGTATCGAACAGGCGGCTGAACTATGAAGAGGTCAGCACTGACAGCTGGCATGGTGGCACTCAATGTGCTCTGCCTACTAGCCCCCTCCAAGTCTGCACGTGCGCAGTTTCGATCCGATGCCATTGATGTCATACTTGTGGTTGACAACTCAGGCAGCATGAGGGAGAACGATCCCCAGAACATCCGTGTCTCAGCGGCCAAGCTCTTTGTTGATCTCTCCAGCGAAGGGGATCGCGTCGGCATAGTCAGCATGTCTGGCCGGGATCACACTGAGATAGTGGCAGGTCTGACCTCCATCAGTACCTGGCTGGACCGAACAGGCCTGGGAAGGCGAGCCCTCAACGATGCCCTTGAAGAGCTGGCAACGCCTACCATGGGGGGGACGTTCATGGGCCAAGCCCTTAGGCACGCCTATAACATGCTAGACCAGACCGAGCCGGGGCGTCGCCAGTTCGTGGTCTTCTTGACCGATGGAGTCCAGGAGGTAGAGAGCAGTCAGGTGCTGCATGACGTTCTGGACGATTTCGAAGAGCGCAGATTCTGGAAGGTATTTCCCGTAGCGCTGGGAGACGGGGCCGATTTCGACTTTCTGGAAACCGAGGTGGCCGGCAGGACCGGGGGACAAGCCTACAGAGCGTCTAGTCCGGAAGAGTTGATCGGAGTCTACACCGAGATCTTTGCCGCCATAAGGTATAATGCCTATGTCAACTACGTACCGCTGCAGACGAACACTTTGCAGACTCTGGCCACGGTGCTCGAAGAACAACGGGTGACTAGTCTAGCGTTTGCCGTGCCCAGGGTCGCAGGTGGGGGCCAACTGCCCATCGATCTTCTTATCTCTCCCGCGAACGTCAACATCGTCGACCCGGCGTACGCCGGTGGAGTGTATCATGCCCTCGATCCGCGCTATGAGGTCTGGGTCGTGGAGCAGGATGCAGTGCTCTTGGATGGCACCTGGCAAATGCGCGTTCTCGGCGAAGAGACTGTCGATGTTGCCATATTGATACGTTCGGAACTGGGGATTCAACTCTCGGCGCCACCACCACAGCAGACGTGGGACGAACTGTCGGCGAGGTACATGCCCTCGGGGCGCCCCATCTTTGTCGAGGTCGGTGTGTTGAATGCAGCTTTGCGGTCACAGTACACGTGGGACCCGGGCCTACCCAGCG
>CAZNMJ010000264.1:0-4723 GCA_964573815.1 uncultured Anaerolineales bacterium | reverse complement strand
GCGACATCCATCAGGCCTCGTACCCACAGAAGCGCATCGCTGTCACAGCCAGGGTCCGCACCGCCGCCACCAAATGGTCCACAGGAACGTACTCGTCTGGCCGGTGAGAGGCGCGCACGTCGCCAGGCCCGAAGAGCACTGTGGGAGTGTCACCCACGTTGACCAGCAGTCGCATGTCAGCACCGTAAGTCATGCCCTCAACCCGTGCTGCTTGACCCGTCGCGGCTTCCAAGGAGGCGGTCACCGTCTGCACCAGAGCATGCTCCGTGGGGATGCGTGCGGGATCGAATTGCCCTCCCCACCACTCCACCACGGGCGGGTGCTCCCGCAGCCAAGGGTCCTTCTGGGCCGCCTGAGCCACGGCATGTTCAAGAGCCCAACGTGCCTCATCGGTGTCCTCGTCCATGGCCACGCCATACCGTCCCTCGAACACCAAGCTATCGGCCACTGACGAGGCCCAAGTACCTGCCCTCAGGTTCCCGATGCACAGAGCATAGGGCAGTTGGTAGCGCCCGTAGAGTGCGTCCTTGAGTTCGGCGTTCCTCTTTCGCTCGAGGTCCATCAGCGCCTCGTGGATGGGGAAAAATTTCTCGATGGGACTGACCCCCTCCTCCCTCACACAGCCGTGCGCCGCCTTCCCGGGGACGGTCACCCGGAAGTTGAAGGCTCCCGCCTGAGCTGGAGCCACAATCAGCTCCGTAGGTTCGGCGACGACTGCACCGTCTGCGGTGTAGCCGCGGAGTATGCTAGCCAAGGTACCCACCCCGCCGTCTTCCTCCCCGATGACGCTCTCCACCATTAGCCTGCCCTTGAGGCGCACGCCCGCATCGTGCAAAGCCTTGGCGGCGAAAAGAGCGCAGCATAGGCCACCCTTCATGTCCACAGCCCCGCGCCCGTACACCCGTCCCTCGGTGATGGTCCCCTGCCAGGGTGGGTAGTGCCAGCGGCTGTCGTCTCCAATGGGCACCACGTCAACATGGCCGTTGAAGATCAGGCTCCGGCCGCCAGCATCCTCGCCCATCACGCCAACCACACCTAACCCGCGTTCGCGCTCCGCCTCTATGCTGAAGGCGGAGTGCTGGCTCAGCTGGTCGAAGTCCAGTTCCCAGACATCGACCTGGAGGCCGCAGCGTTCCATCTGCGTAGCTACATGTTCCTGAGCCGACGTCTCCTCACCGACCAGGCTGGGCACGGCTATCAGCTCGCACAGGTACTCCAGCATCCCATCGACGTCGATGGCATTGAGCACCCGCTCCTCGATCTCTTGCACCTCTTCCACCTCCCCTAGGGATATCTCAGAATCGGCCTCGTCAGACATGTCGGCCCGCCCTCAGCTTTGAGGGAGAGCTCGTTCCCCTTGTAGGTCAGCACCTCGCAACCGGCTTCCTCCAAGCGACTCTTCGTGATGGGATTGCCTTCTAACATCAAGCACTTGCCGGGTGCCAGGGCGAGCACGTTGGGCCCCATGGTCCCGAACTCCTCATCAGGGACCTCGATGAGTCGGACGCCGCGATCCTTGAGTTCCTCCCAGAAGGGCACCGGCAGCAGAGGTGGATAGACCACCGCTGCGTCCAAGTCCACCAGACTGATCACAGACATCAGATGCAGGCAGGCCTCCGGTCCTTGGTAATAAGGTAGCTGAACGGGGATAAGGGTCACACCAAGCGGCTCCAGTGCCTCGCGCAGCTGGCGCAACCCCTCGGCATTGGTGCGGAAGCCCTGCCCCACAGCCAGCGTATCCTGATCCAGCCACAGCAGGTCGCCGCCCTCGGCCATGGCCTCACCGTGTAGCCTGTAGTGCACTGGTACGCCCAGTTCTTCGAACCGTCGCACTATGGCATCCTCCTCTCCCCTGCGCAGGGCCTTGCCCATCCTCAGGATCACCGCTCCCGCATCGGTGACGATTGCTGGATCGTAGACGAAGATGGCGTCGGCGTGCTCAGGCAGGAACTCGTCGTGGTAGATCACCTCGGCTCCGGCCTCGCGAAGGATGTCAGCCAAGGTATCGTGCTCCTGTTGGGCGATCTCCAGGTTGGGCCGCCCGCTGTAATGCCACTTTGCCGGATCGTCTACCGCGAAAGCTTCGTCCGGACGCTTGACCAGCACCCGGCGTAGCGGCTCGACCATCCTCTGGCTACCATACTTTCTCTCCATAGCACCCTCCAATGGCTGCCATTATATTGGCCCCGCTCTCCATGGGCAAGATCATCTCTTGGGGCACGCACCGCGCATGGGTTGCGAGTCCACAGGTGAAGGCGCGGAATCTGCGGCGTGCCGGGTGGAGCTTCCCGCCGCGCAGCGCTCGTCAAGACGGCGCTGGGCACTGTAGCGAGTAATATTAACCAAATCTTAACTCTAGCCCGGCACAATGGGCTTGACACTAGTTGAAATATGAGATATAATGTAGGAGTAGTTTCTGCATTCGCCGCAAGTGTTCTTGTTTGTCGACGGCATAGACAGCAATCGGTCTTCATCGTAGCGTCACCAGAGGTGCAAAGGAGGACGCCACCGATGTAGAAGGCTCCAATTGTCATGTCTCAGGCAGCTGACGGTTGGAGCTTTTCTTATTCTACGTGCAATACAGCCCCGGCGGCGATGATCTGAGGGCCGCGGTATGGTCACTGGGACCTCAGGGAGCCAATAGTGAAACCGGCCGGAACCGAGACGTCAGCAGGGGATCTCCTGCAAGCGTACAGCGGAAGGCCGGTTTTCTGTTTGGAAAGGAGAGGAGATATGAGAAGGAAAATCGTGCTCACAGGTGCCGTACTTGTGCTGGTCGTCGTTGGTGTACAGCCCGTCCTAGCCATTACATGGGGACAACCGGATACCGAACACACCTACGTCGGTGCTATGGTGGTGGATTGGCCCGGCTATGGCCCGTTTCAGTGGTGCTCCGGAACCCTGGTCCATCCACGCGTCTTCCTGACTGCCGGGCATTGTACCTTCGACCTGGAGGCCTACGGTATTGAGACCGTCTGGGTCAACTTCGACGAGTACGCCCTTAACGAACGTACTTTCCTGGACGTTGAAGAGGTGATCACCCATCCGGACTACTACTGGGGTCCCACCTCCGATCCCCACGACGTGGCTGCGCTGATCCTCAAGAAGCCTGCAAAACGCACTGGGCTAGCCGTCCTGCCCGAGCCATACCTGCTTGACAGACTGGAGGAAGAGGGCATCCTGCGCGAGGGCGCAGACGGGGCGAATTTCACGCTGGTTGGCTATGGGGGCATCCTAGAGTGGCCGCCTCCTCAGATCTCGTATGACGACTACCGACGCTTCGCGGAATCTGAGTTCAAGACCCTGCTCAAGGCCTGGCTTCGGATGTCACAGAACCAGGCCACCGATGACGGCGGGACTTGCTTTGGCGACTCCGGAGGCCCGGCCTTCTGGACCGATCCCGACACCGGGGAAGAGATCCTCGTCGGCATCACCTCCTGGGGCGACGCCCAGTGCGTGTCGAGTGCGTTCAACTACCGCGTTGACATACCACAGACGCTCGAGTTCATCGAGGATGTGATCGAGAATCTGCCCTGAGATGGTAGTAGTGGTCGATGTTGACGGTTGTGCACCGTAGACTAGTCTGAGCTTAGAAAGGGGGTGATGCTTAGCGACGAATTCTCTTCTCGATTGACAATCCGTTAGAGCCTAAAAGAAGAGGAGAAACAACAGTGAAAAAGGGAATAGTGGTAGCAGTGGCAATTGGGGCCATCGTGGCCTTGGCGGCGGCCAACGTTTCCGCATCGGACGGGAACCTGGTCGTCAACGGCGGTTTTGAGATGCCGGTGGTAACCGCCCCCCAGGGCTGGGACATTTACGATTCAGGCTCCGGTGGGCTCGGATGGACAGTGGAGTGGCGGTCTGATGTGCCCGCCTCGTGGGGTGGTTGGACCAGACCAGACCCCGCCCATCTGGAGCTGCACCGCGGTGTTAACAACTGGGCGTCTCACAGTGGATACCAGCATGCGGAGCTAGACACTGACTGGAACGATCACCTAGGCACGCTCAACAACGAGCCGGCATCCGTCCGGATCTATCAAGACCTTGCCACGTGTCCAGGTGAGACTTACACACTCCAGTATTACTGGTCGCCGCGCCCCGGCCATGCAGACAACGCCATTGCCGTCTCGTGGGGCGGACTGAATATTGCCAACCATTCGGGGCCTGGAGGCGGAAACACAATCTGGAACCCAGAAACCAGGATCCTGACCGCGTCGAGCGAGTGGACTGCCCTGGCTTTTGTTGAGGCAGCCAACAATGACTCACTCGGCATGTTCCTCGATGACGTGAGCGTCGTCGGTCCTACGCACCCATGCGTGATCGAGGTGACCATCGACATCAAGCCGGGTAGTGACCCCAACTGCTTCAACAACGATGGACACGGGGTGATACCTGTGGCAATTCTGGGCAGCGAGACTTTCGATGTCACGAGCATAGACCCTGCCTCCGTGCAACTCGAGGGCCTCGCAGTCAGGATGGTGGGTAAGAGCGATAAGCTCCTGGCCCACATAGAGGACGTCAACGGCGATGGCTTCTATGACCTCGTCGTTCAGATTGCGGATGTCGACGGTGTCTGGACGGCAGGCACAACCTTGGCCACCGTTACAGGCAGCTTGTGGGACGGCACACCGATAGAAGGACAAGATTACGTCTGCATCACGCAGTAGGCTGGTCGTACCTGCTCGGGCTCGCTGGGAAGTGCCTGGCGAGCCCGGGTCCACTC
>CAZNMJ010000263.1:0-4728 GCA_964573815.1 uncultured Anaerolineales bacterium | reverse complement strand
TACTGGCTGCCCATCGTTTTGACGCGCCTGGATGACGGCGACCGGGGAGCCAGGTTGATCGAGGGCGATGGGGTGGCGCTTGTCTGGGCTCCTGAGGGGCCGGGGTGGAACTGCAGGCAACCGTGGGGCGGGTATCCCTCGTGGAATCAGATCGCCCTGTACGGCGTTGCCCCAGCAGGGCTGGAGGACAAGCCAGGTTACGAGGACAGGGACGCCTCAGCGGGCGACATGGAGGTCACCGGCCTGTGCCGCTATCTCGGTAAGGACGGGCTGACGCTGATGACCGAGCCACAGAACATCTGGCGCATGCCCACCGCTGACGAGATTGTGCGTTCATTGGTGCGGGATGGGGAGACCGCCGGATGCACCTGGGATGGAGAGTCGCAGAGCGCCAACTGTACGGTCACCCCTGACAAGGAGACGCCGCTCTGGATCCCAGATCAGTTGCCCATCTACTACTGGGCGGCCAACGAGTACGGTGAGCACGAAGCCTGGTACGTCCCCTACACCGGCGGGCACCCCATGGGTGGGCCAGTCAGCCATCAGCCGAAGTCCTGGGGCAACCCGCGCCATGGTTACCGGTGCGTACGCGAGCCGTGAGAGGGCGTTCATGGGAGACCACTCCCTGAAGAGGAATCTCCGCTACATGGCGATGGCCCTCTATCGGCCGGGAGCGGTCGCGGTACCTAATGTCGCCTACACGGTGGAATTCACTCACAGACAGGCAGAGCTACGGCGGTGGAGGTCGCTGGCAGTCTGCCTGCCAGCCTTGATTGCATTCTTGCTGTTCCGTCTGCTATTCTTCAAGTAGATGCTCACCGTACTTCCTGCACCTTGGCCAGCGTGGCGTGGTCAAGTGACTCCACATAGGCGACTGAGGAGACCAGATGCCTGCCCCTGTGGTCATCGTAGAGTACAATCCCCGCTGGCCTGCCATGTACGAGGAAGAAAGGCAAAGCATCCTGACGGCCACTGGCGACTTGATCGTAGCCATCGAGCACATCGGGAGTACGGCGGTGCCTGGATTGGGAGCCAAGCCCATCATCGACATCATGGCGGCAGTTCGCGAGCTCGTTGACGCTGAGCGCTGTGTTACGCCGCTGAAGACCATCGGCTACGAGTATGTCCCTGAGTACAACGACATCATCCCGGAACGACGCTACTTCCACAAAGGGCCTCCTGAAGCCCGCACGCACCATCTGCACATGGTCGAATTGACGAGCGATTTCTGGGAGCAACAGTTGCTGTTTCGGGATTTCCTGCGTACGCATCCCGAGGAGGCGCAGGAGTACTACCGCCTGAAGAAGGGGTTGGCTGAGAAGTTCGGCTCAGACCGCGAGGGCTACACGGACGCCAAGACTTCATTCATCGAAGCGGCGGTTGGCATGATGCGAGACAGCACGACAGGACGCTCATGGGACCAGGATTGAAGGATGGGACCGAAGGGGTGTCGTTATCTCCCTGCGTAGAGGAGAACTTGAGAGGTTGACAGACCAGATATCGGAGATAGTACAAGTTGACGACCGGGAGCAGTGGAATGAGGCCGTGGCTCATCTGCCGTGCGGGCATGTCCTCCAATCCTACGAATGGGGCGAATTCAAGAGTCGCCACGGATGGACTCCGTTTCGACTGCTCTTCATGGCTGCAGAGGAGGCGGTGGGCGCGGCTTCTGTGTTGCTGAGGCGATTGCCCCGCCTTCCGTGGGGGGTGATGTACGTGCCCAAGGGTCCGGCTCTGGACTACGATGATAGAGAGCTGTTGGACACGGCGCTCGGCAGACTGGAGGAGTTGGCCAGAGAGCAACGAGCCATCTTCATCAAGATAGACCCGGATGTGCTGGCCGACAGAAGCCACGTCAGGGAAGCGTTGGTCTACCGAGGTTGGAGAGCATCCCAGGAGCAGATTCAGTTCCGGAACACCTTGCTCATCGATCTGCGCCGGTCCGAGGACGACCTGCTGATGGCCATGAAGTCCAAGACCAGGTACAACATCCGACTGGCGAAAAGGCGAGGTGTGGAGGTGAGCCTGGGGGGCGTCAAAGACCTGCCTCTCTTCTACGAGATGTACACCACCACCAGCGCACGAGATGATTTCGTCATCCGCCCGTACTCCTACTACGCCGACGTATGGGAGACCTTCGTCGAGCGGGACCTGGCTCAGCTATTGCTGGCACGATACGAGGGAGAGACCCTCGCTGGCTTGATAGTCTTTCATTTCGGCGACAGAGCCTGGTACATGTACGGCGCTTCGACCAACAAGCATCGGAATCTGATGCCCAACCACCTCCTTCAGTGGGAAGCGATGAGGTGGGCCAAAGCCGAGGGGTACAGATTCTATGACATGTGGGGTGCCCCCGAGGTGCTTGATGAGTCGGACCCCATGTGGGGCGTGCACCGCTTCAAGGCGGGCTTTGGGGGAGACTTCACCTCTCATATAGGAGCCTATGATTTCCCAACCTCGAGGTTTCTCTACTGGCTGTACACTGTCGTGGTGCCCAGGTATCTCGACCTGCTACGGAGGCGACATTGGGGCCGCCAACGGCGCGGCATGGTTGGAGAGGCCGTTGGCTATGGCTGACCTCGACAGCTCTGGCGCTCGAAGGCGATTTTACAGAGATTTTGCACATAGCTAACCGTAGCCTAATGGGGAATCCCGATACTATGAGACGAAGGCGTACAACCATTCGTACTCTATCGGGAGGTGCAGTGACATGAGGTGGAAGGTGAGGCTGTTGTCGGGTCTGGTGTTGGTGGGCTTGCTCTTGAGCATGACCGCAGTAGCGTGGGCGGAGGAGCCAGCAGAGGAGGTAGGGCTGCGCGGTCAGGTGGTTGCCATCGAGGGCGACGCCCTATTGGTCAAGACTGCCTCGGGCGAGGAGTGCCGGGTCATCACGGATGAGGAAACCAGCTTCCGCATCCCTGGGGTCTCATCGCTGACCATAGCCCACATCGATGAAGGTGACTACATCGGCGTGCGTGGGCAGAGAAACGAAGACGGCGACGTTCTGGCCATGAGTGTGGTCGTCGTGCCTGCAGAGTATGCCCGTCGCAGGCACATGGTTCGAGGCGAGGTGCTGGCCATCGAGGACGAGACGTTGACTGTAAGGACCCCACAGGGCGAAAGGCTGGTGAGCACCGACGAGGGAATGCGCTTCCTGATCGCCGGCATCAAGGAGCCAGACATAGAGGACATCTCCCTAGGGGGCCCGATCCTGGCGCTGGGCCGGCCGGACGAAGAAGGGAACCTTCTGGCCCGCGTCGTGGCTGTGGTCAGTCGTCCACAGATGCGGAGGCACACCATACGCGGGCTCATTACCTCCATAGGGGATGATACCTTCGGCCTGGCAACCCGCGGCCGAATGGTGCGCGTGCAGACGACCGAGGAGACCGTCTTCCGGATCCCCGGGGTGGAGGACCCTGGCCTCGACGACCTGAACGTTCGTGACCTGGTCGTGGTGGTGGGAAGCTGGCACGTGGCGAACGAGGTGTTCACGGCGCGGGCCGTGGCCCTGATCCCACGGTGGCCATCGCATCTTCGCTTTGTGCGGGGTGAGGTGACCGGTATCGAGGGCCGGGCCATCGTTCTGGACGCCCTCCAGGGCGAGGTGGCGGTTCAAACCGACGGAGAGACCATCTACCGCATCCCTGGTGTGGAAGATCCTGGTCTCGATGACCTGGAGATCGGAGACAAGGTCGCTATGCTCGTGACTCGGACCGAGGAAGGCGCACTCCTGGCCAAGGTGGTAGTCGTCCGGAGAGGCGAAAGCCCACTCATCGATGTCGTGGCGGGTCCTGTCGAGGCAGCCGCCGCCATTGTGAATTCCCTTCCCTGGCCGCAGAGCGAACCCCTAGAGGCGCCCGAGCGTTGACCTGACGCTCCAGCGCACACGGCGCTCCAGCAAGAGAAGCAAAGGGGCATGGGAACTTGGCTCATGCCCCTTCGCAATCCAGACCTCCTATACCTGTGCGGCGTCTCGAAGCGTATTCGAGAAATCAGAGTGTGCCTGTCCCATCCTCCTTGAGGGCCAGCGCAACCCAGCGTAGCCAATCAAGCCAAGTAGAATGCCACCCTCGCTTATTGGCAGAATTGACCCGGCGAGACATCATCTCATGACGTCTCGAACCACTCGTCGGAGGCCACCCGTGCGCGGGCATGTCCGCCAATGGCTCATTCTCGCGTCAGGAAGACATCCCTGAATTGCAGATCTTCGTAGGTGCCCACGCGGTGTCGGGCGGGGATCTCCTTGCTGACGACCACTCTCACCTCGTTGAGGCCGGAGTGCAGGTGATCGGCAGAGACGTCACAGGATATGGAGACCCAACTGCGGCTGTAGTCTTCCACAGGGAGGTATTGGGGCTCCACCGGATGCCGGTTGACCATCAGATAGTTGCCCCGCTCGTTGTTCTGCATAAGGTCGATGTGCAGCGTCCAGGAGCCGTCGTCAGGATCTCTCACGTAGAACTCTCCCTGCCAGGTAGTGCTGGGAAGTTGTCCTCCGTAGAGCGGAACCCATGGCGCCGGCCAATGGTTGTCGCCAAGATGGATGACCACGTCTTCTCCCAGTGCGCGGGGCTGCTCTTCGGTCCGGATCCCTGCCAAGGCTTCCCGGTCTGTGTCCACGATTTCGTTCAGGGACGGTAGTAGCCGAGCTTTCGGCATTTCCCGCAGGGCCGTGTAGGCTGGTCGTGTCTCACCGTCCGGCCCAATGAGGCTGTAACCTGCTCCTTC
>CAZNMJ010000262.1:0-4755 GCA_964573815.1 uncultured Anaerolineales bacterium | reverse complement strand
ACGGACGACACCCCAAAAGGGGGTGATGCGGTGTAGAAGTGAGCACCCAAGAGCCGGGCGCGAAAGCCACCGCTGCTTCCCAACGTGCGCCGTCGCTGACCACGGAAGCCACCTCTTGCGTTAGAAGACCGCCAGGGCGCGATAGAGCTGAGCTTCTCAGGCGAGGGATGCGGTCAGCTGCACAAAAAAAGAGCCCCAAGGGAAACCCCTCGAGGCTCTCTCGTTGTCGCGTTCAGTTCCGCTCGGCCTAGTACCGGCCGAAGGTCGGGCGCTCTGCGGCTTCGGTTACCACCAAGTCGGTGGCCCTGGGCCCACGCTGGTCGGTCTCGATGGAGAACTCCACCTTGTCACCCTCGTTCAGAGAACGAGGTCCGCCGGCGCGAATGCCCGAGAAGTGGACGAATACGTCCTTGCCTTCATCGCGGGTGATGAAGCCGTAGCCCTTGCCATCACTGAACCACTTGACGGTTCCAGCAACTCTGGACTCTTCCATAGCTGTTCAACTCTCCTTTCCTTAGATTGAAGGCGCGCCTGTGCCTCAAGAAACGGTTGCTTCTATGCGGATTCAGCACTTACACAGCGCCACGCAGGCCAGGATGAGAAAACAGCTACGGATGAGCTTCTTCCACCCACGACAAGCAGGGTCAATGTGTGCCTTCTGCACTTACTATACGGAAAATGCGCCATATTGTCAAATGGGGTCAAGGGGAGCATGTTCTCAGAGTGCCGCAACCGCCCCGGCGTGCGGTTTGCAGTCCTAACGCTGCTGCACTCCATCCTTCGATGCGCTGCTTCGCCCTTCGATCCTTCGACTGGGCTCAGGACAGGTACGCCGCTGCGTCCTTCGATGCGGCTCCTGCGGAGCCTATCCTTCGACAAGCTCACGACGGCGCTCAGGATGGGCCCGGCGAGATGCTCAGGCTGTGTACAGCAGCACAAAGAAAAGAGCCCCACTACACCTTCCTGTAGCTCGCGCCCGGTGGCTTCGGCAGTTCCTCCAGATCACCCTCGTCCGTCAGGAAGTAGAAGGTGACGTCATCCAACAGATTGCCGTACCGCTCAAGCCACATCATCGGCACCCGCCGGTCGTTGCCGAACACCAGGAAGGTCTCGGGAGCGCCGGTCCTCTCCAGCAGCCAGACGTGCTCGGTTATGGTCGCAGCCTTGGCCGGCGGCCAGCGAGTCCCGCCCACCCGCCTGTAGTACTTGGCGTCGCCAACGATGCGCCCATCCGGCGAGAGGAAGTCGAACTGCTTGTGAACCTCGCCCACCCAGCCGGGCTGCAAGGGGACCCCATAGTGATCGCTCATTCTACGCCGAGCCAGCGCCTCGAACTGGCGCGACTTGAGCCGGCCACGACGCCGCGGCACGGGACGTGGAAGCCGCACGCTGTCTGGTTCACCAACCCAGAACCACCATTCGCGCCCGCGCTGGACGCCGTGGGTCAGACCCTCTCGCGTCAACTCCTGGGTCAGTTGGTAGACCTCCTGATGGCGCTCGATTCCTGTGGCATCCCTGACTTCTCTGTTTGTGGCTGCCCGGGGCGAGATAGAACGAAGATAGGTGAGAACCCGCTCTTTGTTTGTCATGGCGATGTGGCCCTTCTAACCCTCAGAGTTCTTGGTGAACTCAGCCTTGTCGCGCTCGTACACAGAACGAGGTCCACCGGCGCCAGTGCCCGAGGTAGATCTCAGCCATGGAGTTCGTTGGATCGATACACGCGGTCAAGAAGACGAATGGCATCGGTCTTCAGGCAACTCAGGCAAGCATGATTCCCGCGGTCACTTCAGCCAAACATTTGCAGCCTCAGGAACTCTCTGCCTCGGAAGAAGCGTAATCGCCCCGTCTGGGCATGCCGCCCTGCACACGCCGCATCCGAAACACCTGGTGGGATCGATATAGACTTTGGAAAGCGTAGAGGAGTAGAATTGGGCGCCGAACTGACATTGAGCCATACAAGACTTGCACCCCGTACAAAGGTCCCAATCTATTTGGCTGATATATTCTCCTCGGAAGAACCGAGGGGCGCCTCTCTTCTCAATGTACCCCTTGTAGTTCTGACAATCATGGTCACAGTTACATAAAGCCATAACATAAGGGGTTACGGCTGTCCAAACGATGTGCATCAGCCCTTCCTGGTCGTATTTGCGAAATAGATTCTTGGCCTCTTCCTTCTCCAGTACCTCCAGGGACGAAGCGGCATCAGGAAACTTGCCTAGGTAGCCCCTTCTGTCTACCATCAAGCCAAAATGGTATCGCTCATCTTTCTTCCCTGTGGAAACGAACCGGCATCCACAAGCCATTCTCGTGATAGAAGACGCTATGTCTATCACTTCCTCTACGTCCTCGATAGGCAGTACCTGACCGAAATGCTCCACCTGCCGAGCTGCCACGGTCTCATCTTCGCTGGGTAGAACCTGGGGAGGCTCGGTAGATGGCGGCGCACTCTCTGATTCGTCAGGTTCCTTGGACACACTGCTCATCGCTGGCATCACAAAGTTCTCGAACAAATCATCCAACCACTCGACACGCGTGGTTACCTCAACGATCTCCTTTTCGGTGGAGGAAAGTTCCTCATGTAGGAATTCGTCTGCATAGTTCTTGATTTGGAGGTACCACTTCTTTCCCTCCCCGTGTTTGGTGCAAAACTCACACATCTTTGATCCTCCTTTCGCTGCAAACCTGATTGACCACAATTGAGGCCAACAAGGCCAGCCTCGTCGAAGAGAAGATGATGGCAGGGGGCTCCCCCTGCATCGCGTGAGCACATTATAGCACAAGTGAAACAGGTTGTCAATAGGAAATGAGCAGCATTTGGGGGCGCCGCCCACTACGTTGCTGATTGTGGGACCCGCGCCCCCTTCGCCACTGCTTCGATCCTTCGACTGGGCTCAGGATGCCCGGCTACTCAGCACTACCCTTCGACAATCCCAGGGCGCGGCTCATCGAATCGCCCGCCGGTAGGGGCACGGCATGCCGTGCCCCTACGGACAAAGGGCCAAACAGGGTGATGCGGTGTAGAAGTGAGCACCCAAGAGCCGGGCGCGAAAGCCACCTCTTGCGTCAGAAGGCCGCCACGGGGCGAGAGAGCTGAATCGCTCCAAGGGAGCTATCTGTCCGAGCGAGTCGTTACCCTGCCGCGAACACTGAGATTGAAGCCTTGCCCTGCTTCTCGCTCGCTGCTATACTCTTGGGGCGAGGTGCGCATGTCCGTGCCAGAGGATTCTGCAAGACGGGAGGCTGGCCTCTACCTAGAACACGCCCGTCAAATGCTAGAGGTAGCCGAACGCAATCTGGCTGACCGCTTCTACGGGTCGTCCATCAACCGCGCCTACTACGCCATCTTCTACGCTGCCAATGCGATCCTGGCAACCCAAGGGCTTTCCCGCAGCAAACACTCGGGCGTGATTGCCACCTTCCGATTGCATTTTGTCAAGCCGGGACTCATCGAGACGGAATACGGGGACATCTACGGTCGGGTGATGGACGACCGGCACATCAGCGACTACGACGTTGAGGCGCTGATCGAAGCAGATCGCGCCCGCGCGGACCTGGATGACGCCCGTCAATTCGTTGACAGGATCGAGCACTACCTGAAGGAGGGAGGCTGGTTATGAGCGAGTCTTCCTCTCCTCCGCTGTCACCAAACGAACGGCAAGCGATCGCCAATTTTGTGGACCAGTTGTCTAAGCGGTACCCGAAACGCATCCTACAATCGGTGCTGTTCGGCTCAAAGGCCCGTGGTGACAGTGGACCCTGGTCCGACATAGACATCTTGATCATTGTGGATGACGAGGATTGGCGGTTTCAGCATGCCATCAGCACCCTTGCTGCACGCGTGTCGTTGGAGTATGACGTGCTCATTGCTCCTCGCGTTGTCGGTCACGAGCGGTGGGAGCGCATGAAGCGACACGGCTTCGGTCTCTACCAGAATGTCATCGACGAGGGCATCCCACTCTCTCCCGCTCCGGCACCCTCCTGAGTCAACACCCGCAAGTCAGAGACCTGCAGGCCCACATTGCCGTTGCGCTCATCTGCTCCTTCGATACTTGCACTGGGCTCTGGATAGGCACGCGGTATCGCGGCAATCCTTCGATACTCCTGACAAGACATCATGCCCCATTCTAGGTGTTACCCATGTCCCCGAACAAGTGTTACCTATGTCCCCAGTCCATACACTCCTCAAGAGGGAGGGGCTATCTCGGTGTCCACCTCTGTTGGAACGGAGTACCAGATTCCCTCCCGTGAGGGAGGCCTGCCTGAGCATGCTGAGTAGGCGGAGACGAAGTCGAGGACGTATCGAAGCATCGAAGGAGGCTAAGGGGATGACGTGGTCTTGTCCCTTCCATTCTCCACCCCCACCTTTTTGGTGAGCAGGCCTGCCCTGAGCCAGCCGAACGGTCGAACCACCAGCGCTCCGCCATCCGAGGGGGACGGAGCAGCGGAGGGTGACGCATCCTGGCGGCCGTGCTAATGGTGCTCCGGGTGGTCGGTCCTGGGTGTGTGCCCGTGATAGTAGCCCAGTTGATGCAGGCGATTGTGCAAGCTACGATGTGCCGACGTCAGAACCAGGCGCATTCGCTTGTAGGCCACGTCCTCGGCCCGCGTGCCGACCGTGTCCAGATACGCCAGAGCGCCTTCGATCTGTTCCAGGATGGTCACACCATCGGCTGCGGCTAGCATAGGCGATTCCTCAACGTTGATCATCACCGGAGAAGAGTGCGCGGCGATGATCTCTGGCTTGTCGGCATAATG
>CAZNMJ010000261.1:0-4806 GCA_964573815.1 uncultured Anaerolineales bacterium | reverse complement strand
TCGACCCCGAGGCCTACACGGAACTCCTCAAGGTGGCATATACCCGAGCCAAGGAGGCCGACCCGGAGGCCGTAATCCTCAGCGCGGGGCTGGCGCCCACTACGGAAATGACCCCCGAGAACCTCATGGACCTGGTCTTCTTGGAGCGGATGTACGACGCTGGGGCCGAGGAGTATTTCGATATCATGTCCGTCCAGGGATATGGACTGTGGAACGGGCCTACGGATAGGCGTGTGCATCCAAATCGAGCCAACTTCTCCCGAGTCATGCTCATCCGCGAGTTGATGGTGCGCAACGGGGACGCTCACAAACCCATCTGGGCATCAGAGGTGGGATGGAACGCCCTGCCACGCGACTTCGAGGGCTTCCCCACTTACGGGCGAGTGAGTGAGGAACTGCAGGCCGAGTATTCAGCCTCAGCGTATGAGCGGGCGCAGAGGGAGTGGCCCTGGATGGGGGTGATGAGCTACTGGTTCTTCAAGCGGGCCAGCGATCATGAGAAGAATCAGGCCTTCTATTACTTCCGCATGATGGAGCCCGACTTCTATGCCTACCCGGTCTACGACGCGCTGAAAGAGCAGGCCACCTCTCCCCCGATGTTGGGCTTGGGCTATCATCAGGAGGATCACTGGGCCCTGCACTACGAAGGCTCCTGGGAAGAGGTAAACGATGAGAGGGCTGTGCTGGGTGGGTATCGCGCTACTGACAATGCAGGGGATGCGCTGAGCTTCACCTTCTGGGGCACGGATCTGAGCCTGGTGCCGGTGCGCGGCACCGACATGGGACGGCTGGAAATCACCCTTGACGGGCGACAGACAACGCTTGATCTCCAGAGTTCAGAATCGGAGTATCAAGTTGAGGTGCCTGTGGCGACCGGCCTGGCTGAGGGTGAGCACGAGGTGTTTCTAGCGGTCGCTGAGTCGCGAGATGGCATCAGTAGGGCTGCCATTGACGCCATCATCGTGCGACGTAGTCCCACCTTTCTTTTCCATCGCTCGCTGGCTCTGGCGGTCTGCGTCTCTCTCGCCATCGTCCTACTGTATGGCCTGTGGCGATGTTGGCTGAGATGAGGTTCCTCATGCTGAGGGGCAGGCAACCTCGGCTCGCCTGGCTGGCCCTGGGCCTGATCATCCTGTTGGCTCTGTGTCTGCGATTGTATCGCCTCGATGGGCAGAGCCTGTGGGCCGATGAAGGCAATAGCGCAGCTCTGGCAGCGCGGAGCCTCGCCACTATCACCCGCGATGCAGCCCACGACATCCATCCGCCCCTCTACTACTACATACTCCACTTCTGGGTGCGCATTCTCGGCAACAGCGAGATAGCTCTACGTTGCCTGTCTGCCTTGACGGGCACCGCACTGGTTTTCGTGACCTATCTCCTGGGCGGTGAGTTGTTCAAGCGCCGAGTGGCTTTGATCGCCTGTTTCCTTGCTGCTATCTCCCCCTTCCAGATCTACTATTCCCAGGAGACCAGGATGTACATCTTGGCGGCATTGTGGTCTGCTTTGGCCATCCTGTTCTTCTTGAGGCTCGTGAAACCGTGGCCAGTCGTCGGCTTCGGGTCGCAGATGCCCGCACGCCTTGCCGTTGGCCGGGCGGGGTGGATGCTGTACGCCTCTCTCTATGTTGTGTTCACCACCGCCGCCTTGTATACACATTACTTCACCTTCACGCTACCTCTGGTGACCAATCTGGCCTACGGCCTGGGGATGATCGCGTATCCATCTTTGCGTCGACCGAAGGTGATAGGCAGCTGGGTTGCGGCACAGCTTATCATCGTAGCTCTGTACTATCCTTGGTTGCGGCTCGCTGGCGGGCAACTGGCCACGTGGCCAGCTGTCAGTGAACCCTTCAGCTTCTCCTTTCTGGTCCGAGATCTTCTCCGCGTCTTCAGTTTGGGCCTCTCTGTGGAGGCGGAGACGACAGCTGTAGTCGTGGCCTTCGCCCTGCTCCTGCTGCTGGGGGCCCTCCCGTGTCAGATAGGGTCTGTGCGGAAGAGAGGATCAAATCTGTGCGTACTCGTGGCGCGCCACCAGCTTCATTCCCTAGCTTTTTGTCTTATTTACCTCTGTCTGCCCGTCCTGGCCATGTCCCTTCTCTCCCTGAGCCGTCCCGCGTATGATCCGAAGTTCCTTCTCCTGGCTACTCCTGCCTTTCATCTCATCCTCGCCAGAGGGGTGGGCGCCGAATGGTTGGGAGAGATGGACCGGACAGGCCTGGAAGGCACAGCCAGCCACGAAGGGCGCGACCACCGACTGCCGCAGGCCGCAACTGTAGTTCGGTGCGCGGTGACTGGCGTGGCTCTTCTTTTCGTCACCGTTACCAGTGCTCGATCGCTGGCCAACTACTATTTCGACGCGCGGTATGCCCGCGACGACTACCGTGGCATTGCCCAGTACATCACGGCTGCGGGTCGAGAGGGAGATGCCATCATCTTGAACGCCCCTGGACAAATCGACATTTTCTCCTACTACTATGAGGGCCCTCTGCCAGTCTATCCTCTGCCCGGGCAGCGTCCCCTGGACGAGGCCAAGACGGAACAGGCCCTGGAGAGCATAGCGGCGCAACATGGGAGCCTCTTTGCTCTCTTCTGGGGCACCGACGAAAGCGACCCAGACCGGTTCATCGAGGGTTGGCTGGACCGGAGAACCTTCAAGGCCGTCGATTCCTGGCACGGCAATGTGCGGTTGGCCATCTATGCCGTGCCGGAAGCGGAGATCAGCACGGAAGTACAGCATCCGCTTGAAGTCAAAGTTGGCGAGGACATACTCTTGCTGGGCTACAGCACCTCCAGTTCGGAGGTGAGGGCCGGCGGCATCCTTCAGTTGACCCTCTTCTGGCAGGCCTTGGATGACGTAGGGGAACGGTACAAGGTCTTCACCCATGTCCTGGATGGCAGGTCGCACATCGTGGGCCAGCGGGATGCGGAACCAGTGGGCGGGGCTCGACCCACCACCACATGGGAGGAAGGGGAGATCATCGCCGACAACTATGGAGTTCTGGTGATGCCGGGCACCCCACCAGGGGAACATCAGCTGGAGATAGGGATGTACAGCCTGGAGACGGGCCAGAGGTTACCCGTCCACAAGGACGAAGAACTCCTCGGCGATCGCATCCTGCTACAACCTATTCGAGTTGTGAAGTCGAGGCCGCCGCCTCTCGTCGAAACCTTGGGCATGCAAGAAAGGCGCGAGGTGGACTATGGTCCTCTCCGTCTTCTGGGTCATGACGTGCACAAGCTAGGATACCGACACCAGCCGGATGAGCCGCTGCATCCTGGGGACATCTTGCACGCGACCCTATACTGGCAGGCTGTGGGAGAGATAGACCCAGACTTCAGCCTCAGCCTGCGGTTGGTGGACCAGAATGGCCTGGCAGTAGTGTCACGGGAAGTCCTACCTGTGGGAGGCGCATATCCGCCCACTATTTGGGAGGATGGGGAGATAGTGCGCGACCAGCACAACCTGCTGCTCCCCGCCGAACTGCCCCCGGGCAGATATGACTTCTTCCTGCAGATTCGCGGCTTTGGGTTGGAGCGCCCGCCGCTGCTGCTGAAGTCACTGAGGATATGACGTGGCAAAGAGAAAGGGCAGCGCCACGGTCTGGTGACGCTGCCCTGATGCTCCCTGAGCTGGTGCCTACTCTTCCTCGCCGCACCGTTCGAGCAACTGGCTCCATTTGCGATCCACCTCGGCCTGCAACTGCTCCAGGACGTGCTTGTTCTCTTCACGGAACAGATGCCGGAAGCGGCCTTGTGGTCGTAGGAACTCCTCGATGGGCAGCTTCTCCTTGGGACGATAGGTCAACCTCCACTCGCCGCCCTCCACCTCATAGACGGACCAGTAGCAGGTTTCCACTGCCAGCCGAGTTATCTCTATGGTCATATTGGTGTCATGACGCCAGCCTCGGTTGCAGTCGGACAGGACATTCAGGAAGGAAGCACCATCAGCGGCAACGGCTTTGCGCACCTTGCGCATCAGGTCTCTCCAGTTGTGGGGCGAGGCCTGAGCTGCATAAGGTATGTCATGAGCCGCGGCGATGGCCGTCAGGTCTTTCCTCGGGCGCGGCTTGCCGGGGATCACTCTGCCGACGGGCGAGGTTGTGGTCCACGCACCGAGAGGCGTGGCCCCCGAGCGCTGGATGCCAGTGTTCATGTATGCCTCGTTGTTGTAGCAGACATACAGGGCTTTGTGACCCCGCTCCAGCATGCCGGAGAGGGCCTGAAGGCCGATGTCGTACGTGCCACCATCGCCTCCAAAGGCTATGAACTTGGTGTTTCGCTCCTCGATCTTGCCCTGTCTAACCAGCGACCGGTACATCGCTTCTACGCCGGCGATGGTTGACGCTGCGGTCTCGAAGGCGGTGTGGATCCAAGGCACATTCCAGGCTGTGTAGGGGTAGATGGTGGTGGAGACTTCCAAGCACCCAGTGGCGTTGGAGAGCACCACTGGCTCATCAATGGCCGCTAGGATCTGCCGCACGATAATGGGCGCGGCACAACCAGCGCACAACCGGTGTCCGGAGGTTAGACGATCTTCCTTCTTGTATAGTTCTTTCAGTTTCAGTGCTGTTGCCATCCCAGTCTCCTTGTTGAGAAGCGGCCTATGCTCAAGTACGTCAAACTGTGAGCTCGAACGCGGCCTACAACCTCATTCACGCACGCCAAGGTAGGTCACCAGTTGCCTGATCTCTCCGGTCTCCGCGATGTCTGCCAGGTCTCGGAAAACGCTTTCTATCTGCGATGGGGTCGTGTCTCTGCCTCCCAAGCCGAAGACATAGTTCACGATCTTGGCTGGTACACTGTGTA
>CAZNMJ010000260.1:0-4811 GCA_964573815.1 uncultured Anaerolineales bacterium | reverse complement strand
CTCCTCGGCGACGAGGCAGTCTTCGAAGTAGCCCAAGCCTGCGCCTCCGTACTCCTCGGGAACGGTGATGTTGATGAGGCCGATGTGGTGAGCCTTTTCCACGAGCTCCCAAGGGTACTCTTCGATACGGTCGGCTTCAGCCGCGACGGGGACAATCTCGTTCTGGGCAAATCGCCGAGCAAGCTCTCGCAGGGCCTTTTGCTCGTCACCGAGAGAGGGGTTGAACATATGCTCTGTGCTGCTGCCCACTCTTGAGGAATCCTGCGCAGACGGGTCCGAGGTTTTTCACGTCTCTCCGCCGTCATTGTACCCAAACTCGGCGGGGTTGTCAAACAAGTCCAGTTCGACAGGGCGGGGGAGAAGAACCCGTGTGACTACCCGCACTGAGAGTAGCCGCACGAGGGGCAGCGGAGGCAGCCTTCAATGAACTCGACCATGGTGCCGCAGTCAGGACACTCGGGACACATGCCCAGGAGGTTCCTGGCAACCATGTCCACAGCCGATACAGTGATCGTCTCAGCAGCGCTGTCGTTGACATATCTGTGCATCGCTTTGCCAACGGCATCTGCACAGGATAGGATGATGTTGCCCTCTTGCCAGGCCGGAGCTGGGCAGCGGATACCCTGCAGTTGCTTGATGATCACGTCCGCTTCGATGCGGGAGCGGAGGGCCAGTGAGATCAAGCGCCCAATCGCCTCCGAGTGGGAAGCCATGCAGCCTCCACTCTTGCCCATGGTGGCGAAGACTTCAAAGAGGCCTTCCTGATCCTCGTTGATCGTGACGTATATGCTTTGTCCACAACCCACCGTGATCTTCTCTGTCATTCCGTGGGTCACGGTCGGACGCGCACGCGGAGCTCTGGTTGCCCTCTTGCGCTGGCTTTCTGCCAGGCCCCTGGTCAGGACCTGGGATGCCCGACTGCCGTCACGGTAGATGGTCACCCCCTTGCAGCCGAGATCGTAGGCGAGTAGGTACGCCTTCTCCACGTCCTCCCTGGTGGCATCGTGAGGGAAGTTGATGGTCTTGGACACCGCGTTGTCGGTATGCTTCTGAAATGCGGCCTGAACCCGGATATGCCACTCGGGAGCGATGTCATGGGCGGTCACGAGTAGCCTTCGAGTCTCAGGCGGCACTTCATCTAGGTCTTGGAGAGTGCCCGTCTGAGCCACCTTCTTCATCAAGTCTTCGCTGTGGAAGCCCTGTTCATGGGCCAGCTGCTCGAAGATGGGGTCTAGCTCCAGAAGGGCGTCTCCGTCAAGCACGTGCCGTCTGTAGACCAGGGCGAAAATGGGTTCGATGCCGCTGGAGGTACCGGCGATGATACTGATGCTACCGGTGGGCGCGATGGTTGTCACAGTGGCGTTCCTCAACTTGGGACCGCCTGCCACGTCGTAGATGGTGCCCGGGAAGTTGGGAAACACGCCCCGCTGTTCCGCCAGAGCCGCCGAGGCCTGCCGGGCCCTCTCCTGGATGAAGCGCATGACCTCTTCAGCAATCGTCACAGCTGCTTCCGAATCGTAGGGTATACCCAGGGTGATGAGCATGTGGGCGAAGCCCATGATTCCTAGCCCTATCTTGCGGTTGGCCAGGGTCATTTCCTTTATCTGGGGCAGAGGATACTTGTTGCAATCTATGACGTTGTCTAGGAAGTGTACGGCACACTCAACCGTCTGTCCCAGGCGCTGATAGTCAATCTTGCCGTCCGCGACCATCTTGGACAAGTTGATGGAGCCCAGATTGCAACTCTCGAAGGGCAGTAGAGGCTGTTCGCCGCAGGGGTTGGTGCTTTCGATCTCGCCCGCAAGAGGGGTCGGATTGCCCTCATTGAGCTTGTCGAGGAAGATTACCCCAGGATCGCCGTTCTTCCATGCCATCTCCACTATCTTATGGAAAACCGACCGGGCCCGCAGGCGTCTTACCACCTCCCCAGAGCGAGGATTGATGAGAGGGAAGGTGGCGTCCCGACGTAGAGCTTCCATGAACTGTCTGGTCAGGCCCACGGAGATGTTGAAGTTGTTGAGCCTCCATTCATCCGCCTTGGCGGTGATGAAATCCAGGATATCTGGATGGTCTATTCTCAGAATGGCCATGTTGGCTCCGCGTCTGGTCCCCCCTTGCTTGATGGCTTCAGTCGCGGCGTCGAAGACCTCCATGAACGAGATCGGGCCGGAGGCTATCCCGCCTGTCGACTTGACAACATCCCCTTTGGGCCGCAGCCGCGAGAACGAGAAGCCAGTCCCTCCTCCACTCTGGTGGATGAGCGCAGTGTTCTTGACGGTTTCGAAGATGCTCTCCATTGAGTCTTCGATGGGAAGCACGAAGCAAGCTGAAAGCTGCCCGAGACTCCTCCCGGCGTTCATGAGGGTGGGGGAGTTGGGTAGGAACTCGAGGCTAGCCATGGGGCGACGGAATTTCTCGGCTGTGCCCGCCACGCCAGCTGATGGATCGTATGTGGCGTCTACCTGAGCCACGTGTTCGGCCACACGCCGGAACAGTTCCTCCGATGTCTCTGTGATTCTGCCTGTCTCATCCCTTTTCAGATATCGCCTTTCCAACACCGTCATGGCATTGGGCGATAGCTCAAGGGCGGCGCGTCCGCGCGACATGTTGTGTCTCCAGGGATCAGCAGGCCGGGTCGGCTTGGCCGCTGTGCTACAAGTCAAGGGGAATCTGAGACTCCAATTCAGCTTCCCGTCTCTTCCACTCTTTGAACTCCTCGATTTCCTCGGCCAGGGTATCTACGTCCTGGAAGCGGCGATACACAGAGGCGAAACGCACGTACGCTACGTCATCCAGTTCGCGTAACCGAGTCATCACCATCTTGCCGATAATTTCGCTCTCTACCTCAGCTCGTCCTAACTCGTAGAGTTCTCTCTCTATCTCCTTGACCATCTGCTCCAGGGTCTCGGTAGGGATGGGACGCTTGGCGCAGGCACGCAGGATCCCAGTCAAGAGTTTGTCGCTGTCGAAAGGCTCCCGGCGCCCGTCCCTCTTCACTACGAAAAGGCTGGTCTTCGCCACTCGCTCGTAGGTGGTGAAGCGCTGCTGGCAGTTCCTGCACTCCCTGCGTCGCCGGATGCCTTCACCGACCTCCCTAGTATCTATGACCCTTGTGTGCTTCTTGCCGCAGTAGGGGCACTTCATGGTTTCTCCTCCTTTGACAAGATGGAGACCCGGGTTTGCACAATGTATTAGTACACTATATGTGGCACGTAATGCGAGTGGTGCCCCAACATGTTGTGGCGTACGGCCTCATAAAGTTAGCACAAAGGCGTGACTATGGCAAGGCCAGAAAGCCTTTCAAACCTTAAAACTTGGGGACTGGGCGTGTTTCGGTGTGAGAGAAAGAGGGGGTGGGGGAAGGTGGCGCAGTAACCTTCCCCCTGGAAAGGATCCTTCTGGCAAGAGAGTCCCGACTCTGCTTGCGCAGAAAGAGGGCCTTTCGGCCCCCAAAGGGAGGAGGACAAGGATGTTCGTGTTGCTCGTCACTACCTTGGACGAGGTACTTCTCGCCTCAGGGACCTATCGCCGGCGCAAGAAGGCCGGAATGTCGAGATTCTCGTTGTCAAAGGTCGGTATAGGGAACTCCTTTATCTTGGAGGTTTCTATCACGGGCTGCCGCTTCTGGGCACCATCGAAGCCGGTGGCGATGACTGTGATCTGAATCTCGCCGTCCTCCATCTCGGGATCCATGACCGCTCCGAAGATGAGGTTGACGTCAGGGTGAGCCATTTCCCTGATAACCCTTGCGGCCTCATTCACCTCGTGAAGCGTGAGGTCGGTCCCTCCGGTTACGTTGAAGAGGACTCCAGTCGCTCCGTCGATGGTCACATCCAGTAGGGGGCTGCTGACCGCGGCATGGGCGGCATCTACAGCCCGTGCCTCACCGCTGGCGTGCCCCACCGCCATAAGGGCCGAACCACCCTTGGCCATAATGGTCCGCACGTCGGCGAAATCCAGATTGATCAAGCCTGGCACAGTGATCAATTCGGAGATCCCTTGTATGCCCTGACGGAGGACATCGTCGGCCACGGAGAAGGCTTCCTGGATGGAGGCTTTCTTGTCCACCAACTCCAACAGCCGGTCGTTAGGGATGACAATCAGAGTGTCAACCCGCTGTTTGAGTTCGGCGATGCCTTCCTCGGCTACCTTCGTACGATGCTTCCCCTCGAAGGTGAAAGGCTTGGTGACAACGCCGAGGGTGAGGGCGCCTGCCTCTTTGGCCAGTCGACCGATGAGAGGGGAAGCACCGGTGCCTGTACCTCCGCCGATGCCAGCCGTGATGAAGACCATGTCTGCGTCCTCCACGACCTTCCTGAGCTCCTCTTCGCTCTCTTGTGCGGCCTTGGCCCCGATCTCAGGATCACCGCCGGCTCCCAGGCCTTTCGTAAGCTTGTCGCCGATGCGAATCTGGTAGGGCGCCTCGGAGAAGAAGAGGGCCTGAGCATCGGTGTTCACCGCGATGAACTCCACTCCCTGCAAATTCTCCTTGATCATGCGGTTAATAGCATTGCCGCCCCCGCCTCCGACACCGATGACTTTGATCTTGGCGAAGTTACCCAGCTCCGGTATGTAAGTCATTCTTTGCCACCTCCCTTTCTTTGATTCGACCATTGGGGGATTGTCCAGACGGCCACGGTCGATAGTCCTCTATCCTGGAGTGAGGACGTGAAACAGGTTCTTGAAGTGCCCCAGCAAGCCTCGTCGGCGCCCTGCGCCGTTGTGACTCGTGTCGGGCCCACATCTCAGAGCCCACAGGAGGAGACCGACGCTGCAAGCATGAGCGGGATCTCTCACACTCTCCACCAGCC
>CAZNMJ010000259.1:0-4817 GCA_964573815.1 uncultured Anaerolineales bacterium | reverse complement strand
CTTCCTGCGTCCATGACTCGCAAATGGGCCCAAAGGAACCTTCGTGCCACGTCTGCCCACGAGTGCTCGGTCGAGGCTGTGATGTGAGCGTTTTTCCTCATTCTACCAGCGAGTTCGTCATCGCTCAGCACTTGCGCCAGTGCCTGGATGGTGCCCGCAGGATCGTCCCGGTTCACGAGCAGGCCGTTGTGGCCGCTCTCAATGTAATTGGGTGGCCCACCTTTGTCTATGGTCACCACGACATTGCCGGTGGCCATGGCCTCAAGATTCATAAGCCCCCAGGGTTCGACTCTGGGCAGAGCCAGCACGACCCCGCCTGACAACGCCGTGAAGTGAAGCCACGCTGGAACAACCTCATGAGGTATCATCTCAACCAGCAGAGTGCTATCTTGCACCCCACTCTTCGCGACCAGATTCTCTACCTCCACTCGTAGCCTGCCCCACTTCCCCGTGGCGTCATCGTGGGGCGGCACGCCCACCAGGACTAGGCGAAGGGACTTGGCCCGTGCGCCCATCACCCTCCGAGCTCCGGCAAAGGCTTGCAGTGCGATATCCACGCCCTTTCTGCGATAGTCCCACAACCGCCCGATGACCAGAATCAGACGATCGCCCTCTGTGAGCTTGTGCCGGCTGCGCAGTGCGGTGACGGCGTCGGAATCCTCGCCCGCCTGGTATGGGCGAAAGACTTGAGTGTCTACCCCACCAGGGATGGTAACCACCTTGTCTCTGGGGACATTGTAGAGCCCAGGATGTGTGACCGTCTCCACTTCGCCGGGAGCGACGGTTATCACCGGGTCGGCCCCCTGCATGCTGAGCATCTCCTCTTTGAGTCGGCGATCGAAGTTGAATCTGGTCAACTCCTCCTGTGTGTAAACATCGTAGGTCGCCAGAAAGCGATCCCAACCAAGAGAGTGAGTAGTGGCCGAATAGGGCACCGTCTTCCCCATCGCGTCGCCGTACTTCTTGGAGAGCCTGCGTACTGCCGCCATGCCCGTGGCGTAGTGCCCAGAGAAGAAATCTACCTGAAGCGCGTTGTCAACCAGGTAGTCAACCGTGTTGTCCACCAACTCATCGATGATGAAGTAGATGTTCTCCTTCTTGACCAGGCCGCTTGCATCCTCCACGTACTCGCCGGAATGGGGCACAGGAACAACAGGAGCGCTCGGATGGATATTGAGATACTGCTGTCTGGTCAGGAAAGACCGAGCCATGGTGAAAGTCAACACTCGCACATCGAATCGCTCAGCCAGCTCGAAGGACAGCCTCTCCTGATAGGTACCCTGACCTCCCTGGTCAAATGGATCGATGTCAATGCCTTCTTCGTCCCCGACCCGCTCCTTGATGGCGTAGAGCGGATTGGTGTGATAGCTGACCAGCGCGCAGGTCAGCCCTGACGGGAACTGCCGTCTCAAAGTGTCGCAGACTTGGGCCTCGCTCGGTGTCTCGAGGGCAGCCAGGGTCTCTTTCCTGCGCCTGCGAGTATGCAGCCTCCCTGCCCCGCGCAGAGGGGGAAGGGGCTGCGGTCCCTCGCAGCCATGCGAAACCCATTCGAACCAGCGGCTCAGCGGCCCGCTGTTGTCGACCGCCTCAGGCTCACTCTTCCACTTTGAAGTCATGTAGCGAACCCTCCTTGCTGCCTTTCAAGCGACTCTGCAACTCGTCGTACACTCTGTCCGCGCGGGGCAGAGGGGCAACGGCGCCCACGGACCCTACCTTCAGGGCGGCCACTGCGTTGCCAAACCTGGCCGCCTCGACAGACGACTCTCCTTCCAACCATTTCCAGAGGAAACCTGACCAGAAGGCGTCTCCCGCACCCAGTGTATTCACGACGTCGACTTTGTGGCCAGGCACGCCAGTGATCCGGCCCCCATCGAGGAGCAGGCATCCCTCTTGACCTATGGTGAGCACCACGACTCGCGGGCCGAATGCTGCGAACATCCGAAGGTACTCCTCTGGCGCCATCTCACCGTACAGAGAGCGAGCATCCTCCATGGACGGCTTCACCAGATCGACCGAAGGAAGCAGCTGCTCCAGGGTTTCGATTGCATCCTCGCGATCGGGCCAAACCTGAGGTCGGTAGTTGGGCTCCAGAGAAACCAGTCTCCTGTTTGCCTTTGCCAACCTGACCGCCTCCAGGATTGCCGAACGAGAAGGCTCCTGAGCAAGGGAGAACACCGACGTGTGGACTATTCGACACGCTCTCACCAGGCGTTCATCGATCTCGTCCGGCCGTAGATGCACGTCGGCGTCGCGCATCGGGCGGCACGCGGTGTCGGCGGAGCCAATGTACACCTCGCTGGTTTGATGTTGACCGTCTATGACTACCCCCTCGGTGCTGACTCCATGAGCCTTCAATCCATCGAGCAAGAAGCGCCCGCGAGAGTCTGCGCCCACTTTGGCGATGACGGCTGCCTCGCCACCCAATTGAGCATAGTTGACGGCCACGTTGGCTGGCGCTCCACCGAGGAAATGCCCACGAGTCGATCCAACGGCGATTCTGTCTACGAGTAGCTCGCCAACGCAAAGTAGGTCCATTGTGTTCTCGCTGGCGAAAACGAGGAGCGTCAAGGCAGGGCGTCGCGATGGTCCCCTGGGTCTCCAGTCAAGACTACGCACCCTCCTCCTGCACCAGGTGAACCACCTGCATGGGAGTGGCGATCTGAATACCCTTCTCCTCGAAGGTCCGCAAGATCTCCTCCGTCACCCGCGACTTGGTGGGCCTCATCTTGCGTGCGTCGTCGACGTAGAATCGAAGCTCCACCAGAACATCGTACTGCTGGATCTCACGGATCACGACTTGGGGCGCCCTTGGCTCGTGACAGATGTCTGGATCCTCGGCCGCAATCCGCTCGATCTCGGCCACGGCTCTCTGCACGTTATCCAGATTGGGTTCCAGGCCTACCCGTACCCGTACCCTGAGATTGGGGCTCTCGCTGTGGCTGAAATTCACCACCACCTCGTTGGTGAGCTTGGAGTTAGGTACAGTCAGCACCACCCCATCGGTGGAGCGGATGCGGGTGCTGCGCACTCCAATGTCCACCACATCCCCCCAGTCCCCATATTCGCCCATGACTTCCTGGGGCAACTGGAGGCGGTCACCCACACTGAAAGGGCGGTCGATCATGATGAGGAAGCCAGCGATTGTGTCCCCCAGAAAGGCCTGGGCCGCCAACGCGAAAGCCAAGGAGCTAACACCCAGGGTAGCCACCAGAGCGCTGATATTGAGGCCGAAGTGATCCAGAACCATGATCCCAGCGATAGCCAGCAGCGTCAACTGTATGAGCCGTCGTAAGAAGCCCACCACCTGTGCGTCGATGACCCCTGCAAGAGCGAGGTCTTTGGTGTACCACTCGAGGATGTCGCCGATCAGGCGAGAGAGGAGGACATAGCTTACCAAGACTAAGCTCACGAAGATGATACCGTTCATGACCTGACTCCACGTCTCATCGAGAAAGCTGAGCTGCCTGACAGCCAGCCACACGCCTACCAGGACAATGAAGAGGAAGAGTGGAGTGCGGACCGCACTGATGATCAAGTCGTCCATGGCCGTCCTGGTCCTGCCAGTGACCCGCACCACGATGCGGTCAATGAAGAGCACCAGCAATCTGGCCGCCACCGCTACCGAGACGACAATGATCCCGGCAAGAGCGAGTTCTCGCAAGACCTCGTCCGACAAGGGCCATGACAAGCCACCCATGACAACCTCCTCGTGAATCAGCAAAACCGCGAAGGGACTTACGATGCGAAGAAGGTGTTAAGCCAGTATACCCACAAGGCCAGTGACCTGTCAACCCTGTGGCTGGAGGTTCACTAGCTCATCGCCCCCCGCTCGCCGGCCCGACAAGACCAAACAATAATCAACCGGCCCGCTCCCAATGGCGAGGCCTCGTGGCCCAACATGCGAACGCGCTTGCCCATTATTGTGCTCTGATAAGCTCTCGAGATCTCATCAGTCAAAGACCAAGAACAACGCCACAGTATGGAAGAACCGACTGGCCACGAAGACGATTTTGAATCTAACTAGGTATCCATGATTGAATTGGAGAAGTAGTAGAAGGAGGCGTGACAATGCGCAAAGAATTGGTGACCGGAATGCTCGTGATCCTCGCTTTGCCCGTCTTGCTGGCCGGATGTGGCAAGTCCGAGCCGTCTGCAAGCCTCGACGGAACCGAGTGGGTGCTTGCATCGCTCAATGGCAGTAGCCCCCTCGAGGGAACCGAGATCACTCTGGCCTTTGATGACGGAGAGGCCAGCGGCTCCGCAGGCTGTAACAGCTACTTTGGCCCATACACGGTGGAGGGAATGGATGGCCTGACCTTCCAGGGTCTTGCCAACACGGAAATGGCATGCCTCGAACCCGAGGGCATCATGGAGCAGGAAACGGAGTACCTCCAGACCCTAAGAGCAGCAACTCGTTTCACCGTCACTGACGGGCAGCTCGAGATATTGGCCGACGGGGGCGGGGTGCTGGTCTACAGACGCGCGCAATAGGGACTGCTGCCAGCCGTCCTTGGTCAGGTTTGTCAAGTGGACCATGAGCTTCAGCCCATCGCTGGCTATGACTCAGGCTCGTTTGGAGTTACTCATCTGGTTTGCAGGAATGCGTGCACCGTCGCAGCAGAACACTGTTTCTCCGCGAGGCAGGAGGAGTTCCGCGTGATCGCAGCGCTACATATCAGAAGAGGAGCCTCAATCGTCATGGCACTTCTGTTGGCTCTTCTGATCAATGGTTGCATCCAAAGCATGAAGGTAGATATCAGTGATCTGCTCTCCAACCCGGAACGCTATCAGGGAAGAGAGATCTGCACCGAGGGCAT
>CAZNMJ010000258.1:0-4826 GCA_964573815.1 uncultured Anaerolineales bacterium | reverse complement strand
CAGTTTTCGCATCTCAGGAAACATCTCGTTCCTGGTTGCGCAACCATTAGGCTAGGCGAATCTTTGCCTCCACAAAGGGAGTGTCTGGACAATTCTGCATATTCCTGGCGTAGCTTCCTCGGTATTCCTCTTTGCTTAGATCGTCCCCTTTGCGGCGGCGTGTAGTATACCCGAGCAAAAGCCATTCTATCGCCTCAGCAAGACTGCTTTTCCCAGAGGCATTGCCTCCAAAGAAAATGGTCAACTGATCTTCAAATACGATAGGATCACACTCACCAAATGCACGGAAGCAATGAGGTCTGATCCACTCAATTATCACCTTCTGCATCGAGCCTCTCCTCAAACACTGCCGCAAATAGCGTTGTCAGGTGATCGACTACTCCTTCCCTGCCTTTGTACTTGTGCTTGGCGTAGACCTGGATGATTCGCTTGAGCAAACTATCGTCACAGGATTCCAAATACTCTTCGAGGGGACATTTGCCTTGAATCATCTTGTCCTCCGCTCTGTTTCTGCGGCAAACGGCAAGTAACAGGAGCTATTCCACCATTACCCACGGCACCAGGCACTCCATCAGACTCACCCCACCGTGCCTGAAGAGCGAGCCAGCCCCACGCACCATACCACCCCAGGCGAAACGCCCGCGCGCCGCTGCCACGTTGCCCAACACCCAGGCCTTGCCGGTTGCGGCCAGGGCGTCGGTGGTGGCGCGAGTGGAGCGGCCCAACTTAAAGTGTTCAGCTAGCACAGCCCCTTCATCACGCTTCAGCGCCCAGGTGCACCGCCCACCCTGCCATAGGTAGCCGTGGTCGCCGGTGATTACCAACGGATGCACCGGGGCGGAATCGCCGAGCACTGCTTCCAGGATTGCCTCGATGGGCTGGACGACGTGGCGGGGGTAGTCGGTCTCCTTGAGGCTGAAGTAATCATCGGGGAAGGCATACCAGATAAAGCGCTGCCACTCGCTGGGAGAGAAGTCGGGTTGCCACCCTTCACTCGTCACGTGGCGGAAAGCAAAGGGGTAACGGTGGGCGCGGCTGGCCATGTCACTGGGGCCGCTGGCATTGTAGTGGCGCCGGCAAAAGTCGCCCGTCTCGGTGGGGAGCGGAGCCAGGGCAAAGTCCACCTGGGGAGGCAGGTCGTGTGTGGCCAACACCTCCTGAATCAGGGGCAACTCGCGCAAGCTGAGGGCATCAATCAGAAGCAACGTATACTGTTCCCACCGATGCACCCCCTCCACGCGGTCACGGCGGGGATCATCCGCCTCCAGTAGCGCGTACACATCGCTGTAGATGGCATACACCTCGTGCTCCAGCATCGAGACGGCATGCTCCCCCTCGCGCAGGTAAGCGAACAGGTCACCTTGCTGTCGGGCCTCCGCAAAGCGTTCTGCCGTCCATACGGTGCTGGTCAGCACTTCGTAGAGAGTCTGGAGGGGGTCGTCGTCTTCAATTAGCCATCGGATGAGCGAAAGGTTCATCGTTTTGCTTCCTCAGGTGCCAGGCACTTCGGAAGTGCCTGGCACCTTGCACATCACGCTTTCTCCCGTTGCAGCCGGACGGTGACCTCACAGATATGAGGATGCGGCAGGCGATTGAGAAGCGACAATAAGTCGTTGCGATTTGTGACCGGGACCTCGCGCAGCGTCCAGGAGAGGGTCAGGCCAGCGTCGCCGGGATCGCCCTTACCCAGGCCCACCAAATCCCGGTGAGCAGCCAAGTCATCGCCGCGTAGAGTGCAACGATAGCTGATGGTCACCTGGCTCAAACGGTCCGTTTTGTCCACCAAGCGGACCACGTCGGTCTTCAACTGGGGCACGGGGCCTGGGCCGAAGGGGAGGGGCTCCGGCCCTCGTGGAACTTCCCGCTCAACCTCCGTTACGCGCCGCGCTGGGCGCACCACCAGGTCGTCGGGCAAGGGGCCCTGGAGAGCTACATCAACCTGAGAGGTCTCCAATTCTCGGCGGGCCAGCAGGTCGGCCAGATAAGCATCCACTCGCCCGGCGTTGACCATTTCGGGGAACTGAGCCCCCACCTGGTAGCAATGCTCGCGCACCTCGCGCACGGTGAGGCCCTGAGGGTGCGCTTCCACCACGGTGTGCACCGTTTCGTCAAGGCGGAAACGGGGCTTGTGGGCCTCCGGCGGCACAGCCACCGTCCATTGGGGCTGTAGATCACCGGGATCACGCCCGCACACATAACGTTCATCGCCGCCTCTGACGATCTCCAGCCGGGCCTGGGCCACCAAGTCGCGGATGGCCTGGTCAATGGGCGTGTCGCTGGGGCGGCCTTCCCACACCGGCTTGGCGAAGGAGCGCTGGCGCAGGAACTCGGCGCGCACGTCAGCCACGGTGGGCGGCGAGCTGCGCGATTCCACTGCCTCCATCACGTTCTGGCGGAAGCGCGCCGCGTCGTAGCGCTGTTCCACCGCCCGGTAGATCGCCGTGCGGTCCAGAGGCACCTCGACACGGGTAAAGGTCAGGTCACCTCGTTCAGGATCGTAGATAGGAGCACGCCACGCCCCGTATCGGTCGCGCAGACGGTCACGGAGGGCCTGGCGCAAGCCACTGACCCCCTCTAGAAAGTCGGCCACCCGCCGCTGGGCGTCTGGGTCTCCCACCAAATTGAAGCGCAGGGCCTCGGCAGCCTTAATACGTTTGGCCATCCACACCAGGTCGGGGTCGTCGGTCACCGAGGCCATGTCTTGGGGGTCCACGATGATCAGAGCATTAGGATAAGCGAGGCCATAGTAGAGCCGGTCCAGGATCTCCTCGCTCTCCAATCGCTCCGTAGTCAATACCAGCGTCAGTTCCCGCTGGTTGGGCACCTCATCGAAGGGGAAAACACAGACCGTACCCCCCACCATTTGCTTCAGAGTCTTGACCAACAACTCCTGGGCTGCTTCGGGGGCAACGCGTCGGGCACGGCGGTTGACCTGGGCGACGACATTGACCTCAGCCTTGAAGAGCCATCGCGGTGGATGGGGTTCAACGTGCAAGTTAAGCGCCGTCTCCTCTAGCTGCTGCAGGACCATCTGAACGCCGCTGGCCGTGAGCGGTTCGCCGGCCCCGTCTCCGGGTCGCAATGTGCCTAACAAGATGTCGCCAAACCCAGCCCCCAACCGCCGCTCAGCCCGGGGGTCACCCAGAGAATGCAGCAGCACTGTGGAGAGGATAAGGGCAGCGTGGGGCACGCCCTGTTCCACGCTGCGGGCCACGTTCTCGCGGGCAATCTCTACCAGCCTGGGTTCGAGATTGACCAGGTCGTCTGTCAGCCGCTCAATAGTGAGGGAGATGTCGCCCGGCAGAAGGAGGTCGCGGTCCCGTAACTGTCCTGTCCCGCCATGGGCGGGGGGCAGTGTCTCCTGGAGCACGTGGGCCAGCAAATAGAGGGCACCACGGGAGTTCTGATAGCTGGTCTCCTCCTTGCGGGCCACGCTGGAGTAGCGCTCAAAGACCACCTCGATGGTCTCCGGGTGGAAGGGGTAGCATTCCAGCATCTGTTGGCGGTAGCGATTGTAGTCACCGATGCGCACGTGAGCGTCCACCGGCCTGTACTGTTCCAAGTAGACATCTACCACCTTTTCAGCGGCAGGCTGGTCTACCTCTTCGACCAGGCGATGCATGACCACCTGACGGCGATCGGGGGCCTGAGTTAGGTCCTCGAAGAAAGCATCGTCGCGCCCCACGATGTTGCTAATACGTGGTTCCAGCATCAGCAAGGTCAGGAAGACAAACACGCCGTTGTCGGGGTCACGGGCGAACTCGATGAGGTTCTGAAGAAAGGAGAGGTTGGCTTCGGCTTGGTACCGGTCGCGGATGGGCATGAACCAACGCTCGATCTCATCAATGATCAGGAAGACCTGGCGCCTGGCGACGGCCTTGCGCAGGTCTACCACGGTAGGGAAGTTGCTGCCGGTGTGGTGAAAGCCGTCATACCCCAAGGCGAAGAAGATAGGAGTCCAAAGGTACTCCACGAGAGCGTCGGTGCCAGGCTGAGTGAGATTGGTCATGGGCATCAGCACCACCACGGCGTCTTGGGGCGGGTCAAAGTCAATATCGTGCTCGGACAGCCAGGGGCGAGCCTGGTCGGGGTGGGCCAGGATGTGGTAGAGAGTCAGAAGCAAGTGACTTTTGCCGGAGCCGTAGCCGCCGCTGATGACAAAATTGCCCTTGCGATCAGCACTGCGGGAGCTAAGCGACGTCTGCAAACGGTGGAGCAGCCGCTTGAGCGCGGCAGAGGGATAGGTAGCAGGGAAGACCTGTTCGGAATCGCGCTCGAAGGCCGTAGATTCTTTATCAAGAAGGGCGTATAGGGAGATAATGCCGTGAAGCTTGCCCTTAACGACTTCTGGACGCAACCTGACCAATTGCTGGATGGGGGACATGTACCTACCTCCAAACACAAACCCGCCCGGCCATCGGCGAAGCGACCCAGTTGGTGTGCCCCTGCTCTGCATGAATCATTATATCATACCCTTTTCCAAGGGGCAAACGTACACCTGGCCTGGCCCAGCGGTGCAAGCCTGAGCTGACGCAAAAGCACAAAAGCCGCTTCCTGTTTACGCAGAAAGCGGCTTGTATGGTAGTATGCCAACGAGCCCTACTTCCTCCCTTACAGGAAGCGAGGCGCTAATGTTGGGATCTCACAGAGTGCCACCTCTATTGATCCCTTTTTGTTTGCACTGAAGTGCGCTTTTTACCATTCTGTTAGTATTATACCAGACAATGCCTTTTATAGCAAGCCAAGGTCGAGGCGGTCACTCCCTGGATGTCGGTGCTCCGATCCGGCCCCAAAAGAGAGGGGACGCACTTCTCCTTGCCCTTTGA
>CAZNMJ010000257.1:3262-4829 GCA_964573815.1 uncultured Anaerolineales bacterium | reverse complement strand
TTGGGCAACTTCTTCCAGTGTACGGGCCATCGGCCGGTCCTGAGAGCGCTCCCAGAAGACACCCCACAAAAGACCCTTTGCAAGCTATCGCACGAAAAGTCCGAGGACGATTTGTGGGAGCGCTCCCAACCCCATTATACCGCAAATTGGAACGCTTGTCAAGCCTCTTTTCCTTAAATCTCCCGCCTTCCAGCAACTCGCCGAATGGCATGGCATTGGCGCTCAAGCATGCCACGTGTCAGACCGCCGGCGACGAGGACGACCGTACCTCGCTCCGCCGCGGAATTCATCTCGCAGGTCCGCAGCAGTTTCGTGTTACCAGCTTCTTCAAGGTTCGCAGCACTATCTGAGGAAACAGAAAGGGCTCTCCAGTGATTGGAGAGCCAAGTAGTCGAAGATGTGGAACAGACTCGCCGATCGCTACTACATAATGTGCTTGTTGCTTGCAGGGCGGGCCGGATTCGAGCGCGCACCCGGATTACCCCGGAATGGGTTTGAAGTCCTTATCGAATTCCACCCGACCCCACGTCTGGCAATGTCGCCCTCACTAGGGCAACACCTGGAGGGGGTCGAGTAGCCAACTCTCCTTCGCAATCTCAAAGTGCAAATGAGAGCCGGTGGAGCGGCCAGTACTACCCATCCGTCCGATCACTTCACCTCTCGTCACTTGCTCCCCAACATGGACATAGGACGCACTCAAGTGGCCGTAAAGAGTCTGATAGCCGTTGGCGTGCCGGACCACTATCATGCGGCCGTACCCCGGGTACTCGGTGAAGCCACCCTTCACCACTTGACCAGAGGCAGCAGCGTAGACGGGGACGCCGACGGGGGCCGCTATGTCTATGGCATGATGACAAGCCCAGGCCCGTTGACTGATGCGCCCAGCCGCTGGCCGGACCAAGGAGATACCCCCCGGCTCCACCTCCCCCGGAGTGAACCGCTGATCCGCGTAGACCATGTGCAGGCCAGGCTGACACTGGCTCCCCAGCACCTCGCTCAGCATGGCGAATACGTCACCCACCAACGTGCCCACGAGGCTGAGGGCACCTAGTACCAGGAGGGCAACCAGCACTATCAGCAGGGCATACTCGATCATCCCCTGGCCTTCGTCGTCGAGATTGGCCATCCCCATGGGAAGCTGCATGCCGAAGACTCCCTCTGTGCAGTTCAAGGCTCCAAGCCCTGTCAGCTCAACGTGGCAGGAGCACGAGAACATTCCGCCGCATCCGAACATCCTATCACAGAACCGAGTTTCGTGCCAGCCGTTCGACGCAGATTGGCCGAGATTTGTGTCGTCCTCTCCATGGCATGTAAGCTTGGCAACTAACCTCTAGGTGCTCGAAGCCTGGAGGAAGGCAATGACTTGCCCGTCAGACAGATCGGGGAATTGGCCGTAGAAGCTGGCCACAGCGAATGGTGGAGTCTCCTGTACGATGAGGCACACCAGCTCGTCCGCCTCTGGTTGCACTAGGTTCACAGACCTCCGCGGGCTGACCGGCACAGCGACCACGACCTCGCCCGGCTCCCCCTTGCGCACGGACCGCACGGCTGTTAGCATGGTGAACCC
>CAZNMJ010000257.1:0-3162 GCA_964573815.1 uncultured Anaerolineales bacterium | reverse complement strand
CCTCGCCCGGCTCCCCCTTGCGCACGGACCGCACGGCTGTTAGCATGGTGAACCCCGAGGCCAAACCATCGTCGATGAGAAACACAGTCTTGCCCTTCACATCGGGCACAGGCCGGCTCCCCCTGTAGACCTGAAGGCGACGGCGCACCTCCTCCTGCACCTGGGCTGCCAGCCGCTCGATCTGAGGCTCCGTCAGGCCCAACTGCGCTACCAGCGGTTCGTTCAGCAGCAGTGTGCCATCGGCGGTCACGGCGCCAAAGCCAGCCTCAGGCTCCCACGGTATGGGGATCTTCCGTGGCACGATCACATCCAGGGGTATCTTGAGTGCCCGCGCTACCTCAAGAGCCACCGGTACGCCGCCCCGAGGGATCGCCAATGCTATCCCATCAACACCAGCATACGTTTCGGAAAGCACTTCACCCAACACCCGGCCCGCAGCCTGCCGGTCGCGGAAGAAGGTCCGTCGGGGCATGCTGGGAATCGTCTGACCGATCATGTGACAATAGGGGCTAGTGTCTAGCCCGTCATCCCTGTCTGCCGCACCGCCTCAAAGAGGATGACGCTGGTGGCCACAGCCACATTCAAGGACTCCGCTCCGCCTCTCATAGGGATGGTCACGGAGCTAGTTGCCAGCGCCCGCGCTTCCTCTCCCGGCCCATGGGCCTCGCCGCCCACGATGAGAGCGGTGGGCTGGGTCCACTCAACCTGGTAGTAGGGCACCTGGCCTCCAGGCTCGGCGATCAGAATCTCTCTCCCCTCTAGCTCACGCTTGAGATCGTCCCACTCCTGATCGTGAAGAATCGACAGGCGAAAATGAGCGCCCATGGCTCCGCGCACCACCTTGGGGCTGAAAACGTCCACCGTCCCCTTGATGGTGATGACCTGTCCCACCCCGGCCGCCTCCGCGGAACGAAGGATCGTGCCCAGGTTACCAGGGTCGCGGAGTCGGTCCAACATCAGGATCAGAGGAGACTCGCCTGGGATGGCTTCGGGGAAAGGCAACACGGCCAGAATGCCTTGGGGCGTCTTGGTGGCCGCCATAGTGGCCATCACTCGATCGCTGACGGTCAGGACCTCAGCTCCTGAGGCGCGCAGAGCCTCAAGAGTAGAGCGCCCTCGAGGTTTGGACGAGAAGGATTCGGTGTGAAAAACAAAGACGGGCTCTTGGCCCGTCTCAATCATCTCTTCTGTCAACCGCACGCCTTCGACAATGAAGCGCTTCTCGCGGTGCCGAACCGGCCTACGGTGCAATGAGCGGACGTACTTTACCTTCTCATTGCCTTTGCTGGTGATCACTGGGCTCCCTTGGCCACGTCAACCAGGCGAGCGAAAGCCTCAGCGTCACTGACCGCCAGGTCCGCCAGAACCTTGCGATCCAGCTCCACTCCCGCCTGTCTCAGACCGGCCATGAAGCGACTATAGGACAGTCCATTCTGGCGAGCAGCCGCGTTGATGCGAGTAATCCACAATCGTCGGAAATCTCGCTTGCGCCGCCGGCGATCGCGGTAGGCGTACGTTAGAGACTTCAGCATAGCTTCATGGGATCTGCGGTAGAGAGAGTGCTTGGTCCCCCGCTGTCCCTTGGTCAGCTTCAGAACTTTCTTATGGCGTCTGCGAGCCCTCGGCCCGCCTTTCACTCTCGTCAACTCGATATACTCCTTGATGATGTGTGCCTGGGCCTTAGCTACGATTGCCCCTTTTCTTCATGTAGGGCAACAATCTCCTCACGCGCTTCACCGTGCCCGTGTCGTCGACGTCGATGGTCCTGTCCAAGGAGCGAGTGACACGGCCTGGCTTCTTCCGGCGCAAGTGACTCTTACCGATCTTCACTCGTCGTATCTTGCCCGAAGCCGTTCTGTTGAACCTCTTGGCAGTGGTCTTGTGAGTCTTCATCTTGGGCATGTGAGCCTCCCTGAAAAAACCGTGAGCTGTCCAGTGCGGCGCGGAGACGGGCGCCAGTGGCGCCCGTTTGAAATCTCCTCACCTGCAACCGGATGCCTAGCTCGAGGTCTTCTTCTTGCCGGCCGGAGAGAGGATCATGAACATGCTCCTTCCCTCCATGCGAGGACTGTATTCCACGGTAGCCACATCCTCCAGATCAGCGGCGATGCTGTTCAACCTATCCTGCGCTATCTCTGGATGGGTGATCTCCCGACCGCGAAACAGTACCCGGACCTTTACCTTGAATCCCTCCTCCAAGAAGCTCCGCATGCGGCTGACTTTGAAATTGATGTCATGGTCACCCGTCTTGGGCCGCAGGCGTATCTCCTTGAGCTCAACGGGCTTGTGGGACTTCCTCGCCTCGCGGGCCTTCTTCGCCCGCTCGTAGCTGTACTTCCCGTAGTCCAGCAAGCGACACACAGGAGGATCAGCGTGGGGGGCGACCTCGACCAAGTCCAGATCTTGCCCCCGGGCGATTTCTAGGGCCTCCCCGACAGGGAAAATACCCAACTGCTCGCCCTCTTCCCCGATTAGGCGCACCTCTCTGGCCCTAATCCCCTCGTTGATTCGTCGCGTCTTCTTAATGTCTTTCACCTCGTTGTGGCATCACAACAAATCTGCTTGTGCACATCCTCCTGGTACCCTGAGTCCGGAACAGGGAAATCGTCTGAATAGGTCCTCCTCTAACCGCCAACTATACCACATTTGTGCCGAGAAGTCAAATGCACCGCAATGTGAAAACCGCCCGATTTGCGGGCGGCTCCATTCTCCGAGGGACCTCCCCAGCACGGGCCATCTATCTGTCAGCAACCAGGTGAGACCTCCCCTGTTCCGTCGCCTACTTTCGCAACATCCCCCTCCCGCCACGCCCGAGGGTCCTCGAGGACCGCTCTCCAGGTTCTTCGCCACTTCAATGGACCTCCTTGTCACTGAGGAACTCGGGTCCCTCCAGGCCGCTTCCTTAAGGGCTAACATTTCGACGCTTCGGGATTCAACCTACGTTGCGGGCGGTTGCTCTGCTCCCCGTTATCCGGAGGATACTCCGCTTCAGCAGCTCCAGTCACCCGCAAGGGCTGGGAGCCTGTTACGTGGCCTCCTGGCAGTTGCGGCGACCGGACTCTCACCAGCTGGCAGACGACAGCTTCGCAGGGCATACCAGCGATGGGTTAGGCCGCTTTCTAGCGTTCAGGCAGATGCCTGGATCACGTTCCTGGTCCATAC
>CAZNMJ010000256.1:0-4832 GCA_964573815.1 uncultured Anaerolineales bacterium | reverse complement strand
GCGGCCACACCAGTGGGAACAACGTGATGCGGATCACCTTTCAACAATCTCAGTGATGGAGGGTCGAGGTGATCCAGATGCGGGTGCGAAATCAAGACGGCATCAACGTGCCGACAACTCGGATCGGGGGGCGCTACCTGGCGACGAAGCGGGCCCATATGGTCACGCAACGCCGGGTCGGTCAGTATGCGGACTCCATCCATCTCTATGAGCACAGTGGCGTGTCCTACATAGGTCAAGTAGGATACCGGTTCCATTGAACCTTTGCCATCTCTCCTGAGGGTTGCCGTCTCGCCAGCCCACAGCAGGTCAGAACGCGTTGTGGGAGACTGTTGCCTTCGTTCGGGCAAGTCCCAAGGCAAGACCCAGGTCTTCCGCATGCCACAGCGCTGTGGTACACCGGATCTCGACCATGGCTAGCCTCACTAGTGCCCTCTGTTTCCCAGAGACAGTCGCTCCAGTCAGGCGGACGGCTTCGGCCAAAGGGAGCAAGGAAAGGCGAGTCGGTGGCCAGCTCGGGTACTGGTGAGTGCCTATCCTGCGTTGTCGCGTGCTGAATCCTCTTCCGATGCCAACTGGTCCACCCAGGCTTTCAGCACCCGGTGCAGAGCCTCTGCGCCGACGATCTCCTGGCGACCTATCTGCAACTCGGCCGGGTAGAGGAGAAACGGCTGCGTCTGCCAGCCACCCAGCCCACCGTGACTGCCGATCAACTCCTCAAAGGCCGCAACCTCGCTTGTCTCGGGATTACAGAAGCTGTTCACGAGGAGATCCGGGGCGTCTGGGAAGCCATCGGTGCGGCGCAGGTGTGCGGCGGCGTGGGCACCGAACCCGGCCAGCGGGTTCTCTCCCTCCACCCGGTCATCGGTCAGGTAGTACTTGCCCCCGGCCCCAATGACCACCGGCCCGTGCGCCTCGGAGTGCACCATCACAAAGCCGATCCCTGCGTGCTGCACCAGCCCGTCCAGCAAGCCCGGATACAGGGCTTCGACTTGCTCGAGAGTCACACGCTGGTCCGGCCGAGTGCCATAGACCAGGCCCAGGTTGCCCGATGCCAGCGCCACGATGTGTGCAGCAGCGTCTTCTGCCTCGCCGGCCTCCTCTGGCTGCCGCCTCTGCTCCTCGCCCTCGGGACCCAGGACCACCCGCTCTTCGCTGGTGCGCTCCTTCAACGCCCGCCCCAAGGGACGGCTCACCGCTTTCTGTTCACTGTGGATGGCCTCGGTCAGGAAGGCGCTGACTTGTCCCCAGTCCTCATGGACGTCCACGCTACCTGAGACCCGGTACTTCTCGGTGGCCAGTTGCTGGACGAACTGCTCGAGCGTCATGTGGTAGCGCTGTTTGAAGGTGGCCCCGGTGCTCTGGCCGTGGTCCGAGAGCACGACGAAGCGATAGGGACGTGGTGCGTGTCTCGCCGCATTTTCCAGCCGAGCAAGCTGCTGTCGAGTTTGCGCAGGATCTGTAGAGCGTCTTCCGATTCGACGCCCGAGTGGTGCGCCACCTCGTCGTATCCCACAAACGTAGCGTAGGCCGACGGCGCGCCAGCAAACATGTCGCCGATCAAGGTATAGATGTTCAGTTCCCTCATGACCACCGTGGTAAACGCTCTCAGTAGAGGATACGTCCCGCCACGTTTCTCGCGGCCCAGGATAGGGTATTCCTTCTTTCGCCGCGCCCGCCAGAATTGCCAAATCTCCAGGAGGATGTCCCAAACCGTCAGCAACAGCGTCCGGGAGAAGTTGTAAGGATTAACAAAGTAGGCATCGAAGTCGGTCGCGTGGAACCTGGAGAAATCGGTGATCGTGCTGCCGGTGAGCATCACGTTGGGTGCGTCGCCGGAGAACAGGTTGCCCCGACTGGCTCCGTCCTTGGCCAACAGGCCGTTGCCGTCTGAGCGCTCCATCTCCAGCCTGACGACCTCCTTGGCGCTGCTCGAAGAGACGATTTGTTTGCGTGTGCGGTCCCACCACCGGAAGGCTGGGATGTTGTCATTGTTGCCATGAAGGATGCCGGCCTGGCTGGCGGAAGTCTGGGAGGAGAGATCGGTCTCCCAGCCCGCCAGCCGGTGGCTGTCCGACTCCAGCCAGTTGGCCAACGTCGGCATGTACCCTTCCTCGATGGCGCGCTCCAGCACGGGCTTGGCCAGGCCGTCGATCTCCAGGAACAGGATGCCTGGCACTTCTGCCCCCACCGGTTTCTTGCGACCCTTGATGCGTCGCCGCACCACGTTTCGGTACCACGAATTGTCGTCGTCGATGGTCAGCAGGCTGCTCAGAAGAGCATTGATCGCCGTCAACCCCAGCGTGAGGAGAATGGCGTCCCACAGGCTTGCTACGTGGAAGCCTTCCACAAACGCGCTGGCCAGCTGTATCAAGAGGGCGTTGAGCACTAACGACAGGAATCCAAGGGTGAGGACGGCGAACGGCAGTACCAGGTAGCTGAGGATGGGCCACAGCAGGGCATTCACCACCCCGATGGCTGCCACGGCCACGACGGCCGTGAGCAGGCCATCCACGCTCACGCCTGGCAGAAGCCAGGCCATGAACAACAGCCCTACCACTTCGATGCCCCAGATCACCAGTAAGCGGACAAAGAACCGGAGAAGCTCTCTCCTCCTGCTAGCTTGCGCTGGTTTACTCATGCTGCTCCACTCCAGATCACTTGGCCGGACCAGCCACTAGCTGCGCCAGCGTCACATATCAAACCCAGACCGTCGACAAGCGCCCTTGCCGAAATCGCCACGCTGTTGCGTCGTGAGCCAGGTTGCCCGTGCTGAACTCGCTAGAAGCCAAGCCGGCGACGATTGCCAAAACCGCTACCGGCATACGCTCCGAGATCAAACAGAAACGCCAGGATCACCCAGACCCATCCCCATCCCGTGACACCCACCACCGGGTGCCAAACCAAGACGTAGATCAAAGTCGTGAAGGGCAGAAAGATGATGCCCAGGATGGGCACGATGATCGTGTCGAAGGCTCGGCTCACGAGTGGGGTGAAGAGCCAAAGAGCCAGCACCCCCAGCCTGGGGAAGAACGCCGCGCCTAAAGCAAATATACATCCACACACAGTTGGTTTCTCCTCTCTGATCTAATCGTAGTCTGCGGGCAGCCCGCTCAGCCCTTCGTTCACGTCGGGTGTTCAGGCCGGGTTCGCCTTCTCGAAGAACAAGTCCCCGCCGTCGGCCATCATGTTCAGCACCAGTTGGTCGCCCTCCAGGACGTAGGTGCGTACCCACCCGAGCATCTCCAGATACTCATCGTACAGGGACCCCGGTTCGCACTCGGCCAACGTCGTCGGCCCCAACTCCAGCGTGAGACCGCCAGCGCCATCCAGCGTGTAGGTGCCGCTGGCGCTGTTGCAGTCGGCCTGGATGCGCACCTGGCCGTCAGGCAGCAGCTCCAGCGTGTACTTGTCCGGATCGTCAACGGTGATGGTTTCGCCGTCACCGCCCAGGAACTTCACCCACTTCCACACCACACCAACAACGTCCGGACCAGCGGCTGCGGTCGGGCCAGGCCTGTCGAAAACCATGTCCCCACCGTCTGCCATCAGGTTGAGGAACAGTTGGCCGCCTTCCAGGACGTACGTGCGCACCCACCCGAGCATCTCCAGATACTCATCGTACAGGGACCCCGGTTCGCACTCGGCCAACGTCGTCGGCCCCAACTCCAGCGTGAGACCGCCAGCGCCATCCAGCGTGTAGGTGCCGCTGGCGCTGTTGCAGTCCGCCTGGATGCGCACCTGGCCGTCTGGCAGCAGCTCCAGCGTGTACTTGTCGGGATCATCAACAACGATGGTCGTATCATCCGAGCCCAGGAACCTCACCCACTTCCACACCACGCCGACGATCTCCGGTTCCGCAGCTGCACTGATCACTTCCTCAGAGGTCTGAACGAGTTCGTTGTCACGCAACTCGTAGGTTTGGACAACCTGCTGCGTCGGGCAGCACATCGGATCATCCGGACCATGGGTGATCATATCCACGACGATCTCACCATCCTCGATGGACAAGGAGTTGATCTGAACGCGATCGCCCAGGGGTGTCGTGGCCACGTAGACTGGCTGACCTCGCTGTTCGACGACTACGACCAGTTCATAGAAGGTACCGCTTCCACCCGGATCCGTCACCAGTATCACAGCCGCGGCCTCCTGCCCTCCCAACTGACCGAAGGCGATGTGCTCAGTCAACATGACTACGATCTCGGTTGCCGAACCCGGCGCCGCCTGCTCCCGGTACTCACCATCGACAAGGGGAGCCAAACCGGACTCCGTCCACTCCGACTGGTAGACCGTGTTCCTCAGCGCATCCTCCGTCAGGCCGGGGCCCTGCTCAGGGGCAGCAACGTATGAGACCGCGAGCTTCCCGTCTGCGTCCTTCAACTCCAGAGCATCGCCCTCAATGCTGTAGCTTCTGGCCGATTCCAGAGCTGCCAGATAAGCGGATTCCTGCTCCATGATGCCTTCGGGCTCGGCGCACATCATGAAGGTGATTCCTATGGCGCCTATGGTGATGTTGTCCCCGTCAAGGTCGTAGGTAGTCGCGTAGCTGTTGCATCCCGCCGAACCGGTAAGGCTGCCATCCTCGCCAAACAGAGCCGTGATTTCGGTGCCCCGCAGCGGCGAGACCACCGCTTCTGGACCATTGTTGTAGTGGGTCATTTGCCACGCGGTCCCCGTCAAGGGTGCGGGCTGCCGTACGGCAAACACCAAGACAGTCCGGCCCGCGGAGCCCGCTATCTCAAGCCTGTCGCCCTCAACCTTGAACGAGGCGGCGCCCCCCAGGGCGGCCAGGTATGCCATCTCCTGGTCCATGACTTCATCGGGGTAGCAGT
>CAZNMJ010000255.1:0-4855 GCA_964573815.1 uncultured Anaerolineales bacterium | reverse complement strand
TTTATTTCGAAGTCACCGATGCCAACGTGGACCTGCATCGGTACATCGAACTCCATGGATAGCTCTAGAGCCCGGCAGAGTAGATGGTTGAGCAGTTTCTTCGTCCCACCTCCTCTACGCAGACCGATGGCGTCGAGGGCCAGCAGGCCCTGGTCTTGGGTGCGACTTGTGGGCGAGACATCTAGGCCAGTCTGATAGGCGATTGTAGACTTCAGTCCGCGATAGCCGTCCCTGTCTATGGCCTGAGTGATGGCCTCCTCGTACCGCCTGCTGAATTCGCTCCAGCCAATTCCTTCCTTCAGGAGCTCATCGATCAAAGGATCAATGCGATAGATTGGCGCGACGGTGACCGGCATATCCTTGCTGAACTCTGCTCTGTCAATGGGCGGCTCCGGATAGCCGAAGTCCACTACTAGCGCCGTGAGTCCGCATGCCTGGTACAGCCGCGATATGTAATCTCGATGATCCCGCGCCGCCCGATTGCGAACCTCCACCACGCGTTCAAGTCGGGCCTCACAATTGAGGAAGTCCGCCAACTGGCGTACGAGCCAGCGAACATAGATGCTACGACGCCTGTGGTATTGAATCTCGGTTGCAAAGGCCTCTTCTGACACACAGGCCAGCGAAACCAGCTCCGTGAACCTGTCTGACGTCAGCGCGCCCTGGTCTGTGAAGGGGTGACAGTGCGCGTCGATCACTGGTAGCCCAGAGGTATCTATCATCAAATCATCTCCCCCATCTCACTGCCAGACGCTGCACACGCCAGTTGTTTGGGCTCTGTCTAACACAGGTGTTCTGGCTCAACTGAGGCGGTCAGATGGGTCATGACTAGGAATGCTCCCATCACGCATGGGACAAGACCTGGCTCCCACAATTCGCTATCTTCACCGTATCACGGACTGGCTAGTATATGGTTCCTTCATAAGGTGACTTGGCAAAGGAGGAGTATACATAGTTAATCATGGTGATGAAGTCGAAGACCGGCAAGTGCACGGCATCCTGGACCGCGGCTCCATATGGGGGCAGAGAACTGCACTCCAGAAGAAGAGCACCAACATCTGGATTGGCCTGGACCAGGTCTCTCGCTACTCCAACCACCTCGCGTCCCATCGCATCGCTGTCCAGCGTTCCCTCTTCTTCCATTATCGCAGACCAGAAGGCCGGCTGGTCTTCCATGCCCCTGATAACGAGCGGGATCGAGTCGTCTATTCCCGCATTGACGAGGATCTCATCCCGGACGTAGCGACTATCTGCCACCACCGCTCCTACCTTCCGATCTGGCTGCAACATCTGGTACATGAAAGGCACCTGCATCCAACTGGAGAGGAAGACCGGGACATTCGCTGCCGCGGAGACTTCCTTCTGGAAAAGCGCCATGTAGCCACACCCGGCGGTGATCGCTGCAACACCTGCCTGTTCCAGGGCACGAGCCTCGCGGATGATTGGCTCAGCGAGCGCCGGGTCAGCATCCACAATAAGCCTATCTATAAGCAGTTCGTCCACAACCCGGTACGCCACAGGAAACCCGAATGTGCTGGCATTTCCCACGTCACCTGGAATGCATGGGACGCGACTATTCAAGAGGAGGATGCCTATCGTAGTGCCGTAGGTTATCCGATGAGGGTTTGAGTCGTTCTGATAGACCGCCACTCGAGTCCTCCTTGCTCCATGACCCCTAGTGGATGTCAGTTTACGTGATCAGCTCACTCAGGTTTCCCTGAGGCATCCCTGAGGGCATATTGCGTCCATCTCCCGTCGCACCCAAGTTCTCCTAGCTGCTCTGGCACTCCTTCTCTAGTTTGGCGCACGGACTCTGCCTCCAACCGGCAGGACCCAGGAACCTTCCCCTGCACCTGAGGCCCTGGATCCGACTGAGAGGACGCCCCAGGCACCCCGCTATTCCCACGCTCGCGTCGCCCTTCGCTTAGACGCCCGACAGCAAGCGAGCGATGGTAGTTCGTCCCAAGTCTGCAAGCCCTTCGTGATGAAGGCGCTCGCACAAATGGCGACACCGCCCCTGCTACCAAGCTCGCCGTACAGGGAGCGGCAATCCCATACAGCTCGACACCTGCCAGGCTGCCCAACGCCATTGGCGGTACCTGGCCCCACTTGGCACCAGTAGTATACCACTTGCCGAGGAAATGTCAAGTCCTGGTGGAAATCGTGCGCTACTGCCGCACTAGTGCAAACCGTAGAGTCACGACTGCAGGGTGCGACTTCGCATGAATCACTAGATCTCAGACAACAACGCTGAGAAGCGTATTGCAGATCTGTCTCGAAAGCCGAGGTGACCCGCCGCCGTTGCGAGATGGGTCACACTTTCTATGGCACGTAGACGTCAGCCCGTGGCACGCCACTCTCAGTCGGGCAACACAGATGTGTTCCTTTGGTCAAGGCCTCGGCTCACGTAGGGTTGTCAAACCCGATGGCGAGGCGGGAGCAATTCCTGGATATCATGCCTTGGCGTAGACCCCGCGCCACTTCCCTCGTGGAGTGTTGCGACCTCCGGGTCCTCCGGAGTGTGCAAGCTCCACTCCGGAGGGAGGCCTCCTCCCTCCAGAGAAGCGGAGGAGGCAGCTCACTCTGTCTGCCATCATCGTGGACAACACTCCCTTGTGTCGGCAAAGCTTGACATCCTATCAGAAGATTGGTATAATAATGACAAGTTCTGAGGCCAATCACCACGAATATCGCACTTGTACATCATCTAGCCTGGGGGCCTGGTGGCCAAGCTTGGTGCTGATTTGCCAGCTAGGAGAGAGGCCACATGAGACATGTTTCCTTATGTCTGCCCCGGATTGGCTCCCTGGCCGGACCGGTATCCCGTAGTTGTTCCCACACCTTGTGTCACGACGAATTGGCGCTGCGTACGAGCTTGCAGTTTGAGCGCTGAAAGGAGGTGGTTGCAGAGGAACCAATCCCGACGGGCAGTTCGCCCGAACCTTCGTTCACCATCATCACACAAAGCGTAAGCTGCACAGGAGGGAAGAATGAGAATCAATCCTAGTGTCAAGATGTTGGCTATGGTTGCCATACTAGCTGCGAGCGTTCTGACTACCCAGTGTGGCCCTGCAGCAACTCCCACGAGAGAGATCCCACCGGCTACGCCTGTCGGCGAGCAAACCCCAGCGCCCGCTGCCACGGAAGAGCCGGCTCCGCCCCCCGAGGTGGATCGCCCGCTGGTAGTGGCTATCCTGGCCGACCCGGAAACCCTCGACCCTCAGCAGTACGATAGCGTCAACGCCTGGTATGTCATTAGTGCAATCTGTGAGGGGTTGTTCAGGATGAAGCCAGGGACGACGGACATCGAGCCGGCCTTGGCCGAAAGCTGGGAGGTTTCAGATGATGGCCTACACTATACGTTCCACTTGCGCGAGAACGCCTCCTTCCACGACGGCACACCCTTCAATGCCGAGGCAGCTAAGTGGAATATCGACCGGCAGCTGCCGGGCAGCCCGTACCAGGATACGGGGGTCTTCTGGTTGATGGAAGCCTACTGGCCACAGGTTGAGTCAGCGGACGTCTTGGACGAATACAGGCTTCGTCTCAATCTGAGCACGCCCACCGCCGATTTCTTCGACTTCGGAATCGATGGGCAAAGCTATATGGTCAGCCCGGGGGCAGTTGAGGAGTACGGAGAGGACTTCGTCGAGCATCCGGTGTGTACAGGCCCCTACAAGTTTGTCAGGTGGGACAAAGGTTCCCAGATACTACTGGAGCGTTTCGACGACTACTGGGCCGGGACGCCGGCCATCAAAGATGTGGTCTTCCGAATCATCCAAGAGGAAACGCCCAAGCTCACCTCCTTTCTTACCCAAGAGGTGCATCTTGCTCCGGAAATCGGACCGGCGATCATAGAGCAGTTGGAGGCGTCTTCAGACCACCACTTAGTCGAGGTGTCAACCGGCTCGCTCTGGTGGATTGCGCCGAATGTGAATTGGGGACCTTTCCAGGATGTGAGAGTCCGACAGGCACTCAACTACGCTATCAACAAAGAGAGCATCGTCCATGACATCCTGCAGGACACGGTAGACATTGCCGACGGCCCCATAGCGCCCGCCTACAAGTGTCATAACCCTGACGTCACGACCTACGACTACGATCCACAGAAGGCGAAAGAGCTGCTGGCACAAGCGGGCTACCCGGAGGGCTTCGAAGTGACAATGATTCTGCCGGCATCGGGCTCGGGTATGCTGTCGCCCGTGGAGATCGCAACCTCAATCCAGGCCGACCTTGCCGCTGTGGGTATCAAGGTCAACTTGGACATCACCGACAACGTTACCTGGATGGACAAGACCATGGTGCCCGAGATGCAATTGACAGAGGCGTGTTGGAACGTGGCGCCCACCAGTGAGGCCAACATCTTGGACAACAACTTCGGTGCAGCTGGTCTCGTGGAAGGTGGGTGGAACTACAGCAACTACGACAGTTCCAGAGTCCAGGACTTGTTGCTCGAAGCGTCCCAGACGCTGGATCCCGATGAGAGGTGTCCGCTCATTCAAGAAGTCCAGAAGATCATCACTGACGAGGCCGTGGGCGTTTTCATCTACCACGCAAAGTGGATCTACGGCGCCGACAACAGGTTGGAGGGGTTCTATCCTTCCTCGGCCATGGAGATGATGCTTGACACCGTGCGCTGGGCAGAGTAGTGCTGACCTGGCGCAGGGACTGAATTGCGCAGAACCAGGCGGGCGTCGGGCGGTCATCCCGGCGCCCGCGAACCTATTCTGAGAAGCCGCATGGGCCGACATACTGCCAGTGGATCACTGCAAGCGATATTCGTTTTGGTCGCTGCCACGGTTATCGTCTTTGCACGGGATGAAGCCGGCGACGACGGACGTCCAGCCGGTCTTGG
>CAZNMJ010000254.1:0-4867 GCA_964573815.1 uncultured Anaerolineales bacterium | reverse complement strand
AGCGACGCGAGAAACTGGAGCGGTTGAGAGAGAAGTGCGTGGACCCATATCCACTGCGGTCAGAGTGCACGCATACCACGGCCCAGGCGCTCGAAATGCTTGAGGATTGGAAGGAGAGGGAAGGTGAAGAGGGCCCTCCCGAAGTGGTCAAGCTTTGCGGGCGCGTCATGAGCGTGCGCGTGATGGGCATGGCCAGTTTTGCCCACATCGCCGACGGCAGCGGGCGCATACAGATTTACGTCAGGCGGGCCAAGGATGGTGTCGATGATCAGACCTACGAGCTGTTCAGGCGCGACCTGGACATTGGCGACATCATCCAGGCGGAGGGGACGCTCTTCTCTACCCGCACTGGCGAGCCCAGCCTGAACGTGACAAAGCTCACTCTGCTGGCCAAGTCTCTGCGCCCCCTGCCGGAGAAGTGGCATGGCCTGAAGGATGTGGAGACCCGGTACCGGCAGCGGTATCTGGACTTGATCGTGAACGAGGAGGCGCGTCGTGTCTTCATCACGCGCAGTCGCATCATCGCCGCCTTGCGTCGCTTCATGGACGAGCGGGGTTTCATCGAGGTGGAGACGCCTGTACTGCAACCGATATACGGTGGGGCGATGGCGCGGCCTTTCACGACTTACTACCACGCCCTGGATCAAGAGGTCTTCCTTCGCATCGCCGACGAGTTGTACCTCAAGCGGCTCATCGTGGGTGGCCTGGATCGCGTCTACGAGATATGCAAGGACTTCCGTAACGAAGGTGTCTCTTCCCAGCACAATCCGGAGTTCACGCAACTGGAGGTCTACCAGGCCTACGCTGACTACCACGACATGATGACTCTGGCGGAGAACGCTTTCTTCCACGTGGCCCAAGACGTATCGGGCACGGCAGAGATAAGCTACCAAGGCTATGCCATCGACCTGACGCCCCCTTGGCAGCGCCTGCCTATGAGAGATGCCATTCTGCAACAGACGGGCATCGACATCGAGGAGTCGCCAACTCTAGGCCTGCTCCGCCAACGTGTCGAAGAGAAAGGACTGGAGGTCGATCCTCAACCCACCTGGGGAGCGCTGATAGATGAGATATTCAGCGAGTGTGTGGAGCCCAATCTGATTCGGCCCACCTTCATCGTTGATTTTCCTTTGGAGATATCTCCGTTCGCCAAGAAGAAGCCGGACCAGCCCCATCTGGTCGAGCGGTTTGAGTTCTTCATCGGCGGTCTGGAACTGGGCAATGCCTTCAGCGAACTGAACGATCCTCTCGATCAGCGGGAGCGGTTTCTCGCCCAGCGGGAGCTGCGAGAGGCTGGCGACGAGGAAGCGCATCCCATGGATGAGGACTACCTTCGGGCTCTGGAGTACGGCATGCCTCCCACCGGCGGCATGGGCTGGGGGATAGACCGCATGGTCATGCTCTTCACCGACCAATCTTCCATCCGCGAAGTGATCCTCTTTCCCCATCTGCGCACCAAGGAACTCGACTCCTGACTTTGGCCACTCCCCTTACCGGTGGATAGCGGCCTGACCCATCCTACCACCATCATTGCCACGCAGGCTCTTTGCCCTGTTGCCACCTTTTGCCTCTATCTTTGAAAGAGCAGGGGATGTGAGGTGATGCTTCTCCAGGCTGGACCCCGGTTGGAAATCGCTCGGCACGGCGGCCTGCTACGATCCCGCAGGGATTTGATGACCTCAACCAGGCAACGGCAGGGCCAGGCTGGCGGAGCATGGGGCGTTGCGCTCTTCCGCCTGCGTGCCCAATGCTTTGAAGTCCGGACCTCTCTGCCGTATAATAGGAGTCAATAGGTTGCGCTGCGTGGTCGCATCCGCCGGATGGTGCACCAATGGAGGAAAGGTGTGCGCAAGGGAGATGAAAATGCACCATGCTTGACTTGAAGTTCATTCGTGAGCACCCAGATGAGGTGCGTGAAGCCCTCGACAAGTTGAACGAGACTGCGCCCCTTGATGACATACTCTCCTTGGACGAGCAGAGACGAGAACTGCTAGCCGAGGTGGAGGCCCTGAAGCATCGACGCAATGTGGTCTCCAAGGAAATCGGCCAAATGAAGGAGAAGGACGAGGCGCTGATTGAAGAGATGAGGGAGGTGGGTGCTCGGATCAAGGACTTGGACAGCGAGCTTGCCCGGGTGGAGGAGGAACTTCACCAATTGCTGCTCTTGGTGCCCAACATGCCAGATCCGTCGGTGCCCGTGGGCCGCGACGAGAGCGAGAATGTGCTGGTACGGACCGTGGGCGAGCCTCGCCAGTTCGACTTCGAGCCTCTCCCTCACTGGGACCTGGGTCCCATGCTGGACATCATTGATTTCGACCGTGGAGTGAAGGTATCGGGCACGCGCTTCTATGTCCTTAAGGGACTGGGTGCCAGGTTACAGCGGGCCGCCATCACCTGGATGATGGATGTGCACATCAAGGAGCATGGATACACTGAGGTCTATCCCCCCTTCATCGTGCTCAGCAAGTGCCTGGTCGGGACCGGCAATCTACCGAAATTCGCCGACAATCTCTATCGGTATGAGCCCGATGACCTGTGGATGATCCCCACGGCGGAGGTACCAGTAACCAACCTCTTTCGTGAGGAGATCTTGCCTCCCGGTTCCTTGCCTATCAAGTACGTCTCCTATACAGCCTGTTTCCGCCGGGAGCACATGTCCGCCGGGCGGGACACCCGGGGCATCAAACGGGGCCACCAGTTCGACAAGGTGGAGATGGTCCGGTTTGTGGAGCCTGCGACGTCCGCGGAACATCTGGAAGAACTGGTGCGTGACGCGGAGCGGATATGCGAACTGCTGGAGATCCCGTATCGCGTGGTGGAGATGTGCACCGGCGACCTGGCCTTCTCAGCGATGAAGAAGTACGACGTGGAGATGTGGGCGCCAGGGGTGCAAGAATGGCTGGAGGTGTCCAGCTGCTCCAACTTCGGCGATTTCCAGTCCCGTCGAGCGAACATTCGCTATCGCCCTGAACACGGGGCCAGGCCCTGCTTCGTTCACACACTGAATGGTTCAGGTCTGGGCCTGCCGAGGGTGATGATCGCCATGATAGAGAATTACCAGCAGGCCGACGGGAGCATCGTTATCCCGGAGGTGCTGCGTCCCTACATGGATGATTTGCAGATCATACCGAGCATGACCTAGAGACTCGTGTTCGTCGTACGTCTCTGACAGGTTGCCCATCAGAGGGGTAGGACTGGTGAGTCACAGCCTCTAGGCAAGGAAGGAGGACAAATGCTAAGGAACTCGTTTCGGATTGCCAGGATCGGAGGCATCTCCATCAACATCGATGCGAGTTGGATTCTGATCTTCATTTTGGTCACTTGGACTCTGGCGGGTGGCTACTTCCCTCAGCAACACCCCGACTGGTCCCCTCTCGTCTATTGGACTGTGGGCCTGATCACCAGCTTGCTCTTTTTTGGTTCGGTACTGGCCCACGAGCTAGCTCACTCCTTCGTGGCCAGGGCCCGGGGGCTTCCAGTACATGATATCACGCTCTTCATCTTCGGGGGCGTGGCCCAGCTGGAGGAGGAGCCACAGACGCCTGCCACGGAGTTCGTGATGGCCCTAGTCGGACCTTTGACCAGCATAGTTCTGGGCATGTGCTTCGGGGCGACATCGCTGCTAGCCAGCGGTGTAAGCGAGCCGTTGTCAGCCTTGGCAGGGTATCTTGCCCTCGTCAATGTGATCTTGGGACTCTTCAACCTGATCCCCGGCTTTCCTCTGGACGGCGGAAGGGTGCTGCGCTCAATCCTTTGGCAGGCTACCGGGAATCTGCAAAGCGCGACGCGCTGGGCCTCACTGGTAGGGCAAGCAGTGGCCTACCTCTTCATCCTGTGGGGCATCTGGCGTATCTTCCAGGGTGACTGGGCGGGCGGCCTGTGGACCGCGCTCATCGGCTGGTTCCTCGAGAACGCCGCCAGGAGCAGCTACCGTCAACTGACAGTCAGAAACCTCCTTGCTGGTCACAAGGTCAGCGAGGTCATGAGTCGCGAGTGCCTGGAGGTGAGCGCAGACCTGACCCTTGACAAGCTGGTCAACGAGCACCTGCTGCCAAGCGGGGTTCGCTGCTTCCCGGTGGTCGATGGCGGCATGGTTCGGGGGCTGCTCACGTTGCATAACGTCAAAGGTGTGCCCCAGGACCGCTGGGGACTGACGACCGTGGAGCAGGTCATGACTCCTGTGCGAGAACTGAAGAGGGTCAGCCCCGACGAAGAGCTGTGGACTGCCATGCAGAACATGACTGCCGACGGCGTCAATCAGCTGCCCGTGATGGACAATGGCCACTTGCTGGGCATGCTGGGACGCGACAACATCGTCTCATTCATCAGGGTCAAGGGAGAATTGGGCATCTAGTCTTGCACGCTTCAGATCTTCGACCAAGCCCCTGTCGGGTGCTCCACCATAGCGGAGATAGCCAAGGACGCTTGCCTCCTTTGTTCCTCGAAGCTGCTATCTGGGCGTTGTAGGTTCAGACGAACTTTGTTCTGTAAGGTCCGCAAACGTGGCCCTGGTGAAGATCGCCGACCAGACTATGGGCGAGGATGCGGATGCGTGGTCGGAGGAGTAGCAACAGCGGCCTAGGGCTCGGAGGCTGGAGCGAACTCTTTCGCAAAGGACGGAAGCGGTGAGCGGCCAGACGGTCTTGTTGATTGTGGTGCTAGTAGTGGCGCTGATAGCTGTTTGCTGCGTCGGCATAGTCGTCGGTGGGGCCTTGGTGGGGGGAGGCAAAGCAGGCACCCCGCCCGCACTGCCGACTCAGGAGCGCCCATCAACAATTGCGCCTCCAGTTGCTTCGGTGGTGCCGTCTCCTGCGCCGACCGTTACGCCCTTCGTGCCACCGCCACCACCTGCGGCGCCGCCTGCAGC
>CAZNMJ010000253.1:0-4884 GCA_964573815.1 uncultured Anaerolineales bacterium | reverse complement strand
GGAATGAGTTCCCGCGGTCCCACCACAGAATCCCTTCGGAAGCAACTCGCCTAAGGGTGGTCCTCCACTTCCCGGCGATCCTTGGCTGCGCGACAGAACCCTAGACTATCGTGCCCGATCGAGGTCACCGCTCCTTCTTGACAGCTGGGCCCCTGATGCTTACCATTACCCGCAAGGTGCCCGCCGGAGTCGCCGCACATCCACACTCGAGCTGCACACTGCATCCGACGCGCTCCACGTGATACACAGAAGAGGGAGGCAGCACCAAGTGGACACACAACTGAATGCAGTCGTCGTCTATCACAGCGAGCACGGCCACACTGAGCGACTGGCCCTGGCCATCGCCGAAGGTGCCGAAGAAGTAGAGGCGACCGCCGTTACGGTCATCCGTGTGGAGGACGCGACTCCGGAGGATCTGTTGCCGGCCGACGTGATCTTCTGGGGCTCGCCCACCCACTTCGGCAACATGAGCGTGGCCATGAAGCGGTTCATAGATAGCACGATAGGGCTCTTTCGCGAAGGACGGCTAGCTAGCAAGGTGGGGGCCGTCTTCACCTGTAGTGGGGCGCTCCACGGCGATCAGGAGTACGCCCTCTGGTCCCTCGTCGTCCCCATGATCCAGCACGGCATGATTATCGTGGGCCTGGAACCCCAGGAACCGGCCAACGACCAGTTCGGCTACCACTTCGGTGTCGGTGCCAGTTCTCTCCATCATGGACCGAATGTGAGGCCAGACGCCGCGGAACTCACCGTGGCCCGCGCCATGGGCCGGCGTGCCACCCTGGTCGCTGACCAACTGAAGCGAGGTCAGGCCTTGTAGGCTCGCCGAAGCACTCCCGGCCCCTCTCGGCCGAGGGACTATCCTTGCCGACCGCGGTCAACCGCCTCGATGAAAGTCGCCACCTTCGAGCGTTCCCGGTCGGCCTGTGCGCCTCGGTCAAGCGGCTGCGCCGGCGACGCACTCCGGCCAGGAGGCCAAGCTCCACTCCCGTAGGTAGATTGGCGCCCGGCACACCAGGCACTACCATGCTCAAGGCCAGGCATATGGGGGATGGCAACCGTCACTGCCGCCAACGGCAGGGTCTTAGATGTTCCGCATCGCAACGAGGTTTAAGGTCTTCACCGACCAAAAATACTTGACAGACGGTACGAAATCCGTTATACTAGTACGAAAGTATTGGAGAGCGGACCGATCGTTGGGCTATTGCGAACTCAGTTCCGCAATACTGAACACGTAGGGGGTGATAGAGATGTAATGCGCGTTAGTCGGCATGCCATGTTGTGGTGTGTCCGCCAACAACTGACTGGGACACTAACAAGGAGGATTGAAGACAATGAAACATCTGCCGAAGTACATGAGCTTCACGCTGTTGGTTGTGGCGGGACTTCTGGTAGCCAGTTGTGGCACTCCTGCTCCCCCACCGGAGGAGCCTACGGTCGCTCCGACTGAGGCCCCAGAGCCAACGACCCCGCCGTCGGAGGAGGCAACTCCTGAGCCGACACCTGAGGAGGAGATACCCAGGGGCGGCACCCTGGTCATGGGTATGTGGGAGGACCCAGGGGTGAGCTTGAATCCCTACTTTGGGTTCACGCTCCACTACTGGATGGCCCCGGCTGTGCAGAGGCTGATCGGCTGGGATCCTGATGGTAACCCACTTCCGGTGCTTGCCACCGAGATACCCACCGTTGAGAATGGCGGCGTCTCGGAAGATGGGAAGACCATCACCTATCACTTGCGGGAAGGGGTCAAGTGGGCCGACGGCGAGGACTTCACCTGCGAAGACGTCCGATTCACCTTTGAAGCGGTCAAGAACCCAGATAACCTGGTGGGGAGCCGCCTAGGGTACACCTCAGTTACAAGCGTGGAGTGCCCCGATGAGTTGACGGCGGTCGTGAACTACGAGGAGTTCTATGCCCCGTGGATAACGCTGCCTCTATTCGTCGTTCCCGAGCACATCTTAGGCCAGTACGACTCTTGGAACGATGTCGATTGGAACCGGTACCTGCTTGGCACCGGTCCCTTCTATGTCACGGAGAACGTGTCGGGCGACCACGTCACGTATGAGAAGAACCCCTACTACTGGGAAGAGGGGAAGCCTTACCTGGACAAGTTCATCATCAGGTACGTGCCCGGTCGCGAGGCAGGGCTCGCCCTCTTTGAGGCTGGAGAAATCGACATATTCTTCGGCCTAACCGAGGCGGAGTTAGCTGGCGTGATGGACAAGCCTGGCCTGGTCGTGTACAACGCCAAGGGCAACGCTGTCGAGCGGATTATTCCCAACGTGTCTGTGCCCTCCGGGCCTAACCATGGCAATCCCGACTACCCGCATCCGATCCTGGGCGACGTACGAGTGCGTCGAGCCATCGAGCTAGCCATCAACAAGCAGGCCATCGTGGACGACCTGTTATATGGCCTGGCCGATGTGGCTACCTCGGAGTATCCCAGGGGATGGGCGGCGGACCCGACCCTCGAGCCGAGCGCCTTCGATCCTGAGGAGTCCAGACGACTCTTAGAGGAAGCAGGGTGGACCGACGAGGACGGGGACGGTGTTCGCGAGTGCCATGGTTGCCTCTATGCTGAGGAGGGCACCAAAGCGGAGATCACCCTGAACACCACGTCGCTGAAGGTACGGGAATTGGCGGGGGCCTTGATGATCGAGAACCTGGCGGATGTGGGGATCCTGATGCACTTTGAGGCCCAGACCCCCACGGAGCTCTGGGGTACCTGGGAGGAGGGAGGAAACGGTACTCAGGGTACGTTCGACTTGCAGATGTGGGGCGACTGGACGCCCATCGAGCCTCAAGATGCGCTCTTCAACAAGTTCCATAGCTCTCAGATCCCGCTGAGTGCGACCGAGTGTGGTGCTTGCTGGAATTGGGTTCGCTTGTCAAGTGAAGAGCTTGACCGGCTCCTGGAGGAGAATGCCAGTATACCGGACCAGGAGGTCCGTAAGGATAATTTCTCGCGCATCTTTCACATAATCAACGAGGAGGTGGCGTCCATCTATCTGTACAACCGAGGCCAGATCGCCGTCCTCAAGGATTATGTGAAGGGCTATCTCGGTCCGTGGGATGAGCCAGATGCCTTTGAGTATCTCACCACCTACCTTCAGGATTTCTACCTCGAGAAGTAGGCGAACAGATCCTCACTACTCATGGCTCACCTGAAGCCGGAGCCCCATAGCTTCCTCGCTGGAAGCTGGGGACAGGCAATAGCGGCGGGTCTTCGTCCACTGATGGGCGCCTTGGGGACGAAGACCCGTATCTTCGTCCAGCTAAATGAGGCTCGGTGGTTGACGTAATGGGCTAAGGACGATGACTAGCTACATTGCCCGTCGTTTGTTGCAGAGCATACCTTTGCTTCTAGGGATCAGCGTGCTCGTCTTTGCACTGTTGCAGATAATACCTGGCGGGCCGCTAGGCCACTATATGCGGGTGCAAGGCGCCAACCCCGAGGATATTGAACGCATAAGGCATCAACTCGGGCTTGATCAGCCGGCCCCTATCCAATACCTGGCTTGGTTGAGCCGCTGGCTGCGTGGTGATTGGGGCAAATCCTACATGACTCGAGAGCCTGTAAGGGACATTATCGCCTTCCGCTTGCCGAACACAATCTTGCTCCTGGGATGTTCCTACACGCTCGCTCTCATAGTGGGCATCTCGGCAGGGATGGTGGCTGCCCTGAAACAGTATTCGCTCTTGGATAACTTCCTCACCATATTCTCCTTCATAGGGTTCTCGGTGCCGGTCTTCTGGCTAGGCCTGATCATGATCTTGATTTTCACTGTGAGGCTCCATTGGTTTCCTGGGGGTGGGATGTACACCTTGGGTGCGCCCTTTTCCATAGCCGACCGCATCCACCACCTCGCTATGCCTGTGTCGGCTGCTGCACTCTATAATGCGGGCATATATAGTCGTTACTTGCGCTCCAGCTTGCTGGAGGTCATCAACCTCGACTACATCCGCACCGCTCGCGCGAAGGGCCTTCACGAGAGGGCAGTTCTGCTGGGCCATGCACTGCGTAATGCGCTCATCCCACTGATCACGATCGGTGCCATGGATTTACCCTGGCTCTTCGGAGGCGCTGTGCTTACTGAAACCATCTTCTCCTGGCCGGGGATGGGCCGAGAGTTCTGGAAGGCGGCGCTGGAGCAGGACTACCCGGTCCTAATGACCATAGTCATGATAGTTTCCATCGCCGTGGTCGTCTTCAACCTGCTGGCGGACATCCTGTACGCCGTTATGGATCCCCGCATCGGTTACGAGTGATCTGCTCAATAAATCGCCGGGCGTCTTGTTATGGATGATACGGTAGCACGCCGAGAACCTTTGGCAGAATTGGCCCTTGAAGGCCTGGCAGAGGAGCCGCGTTCTTATCGCAACCTGGTCTGGCGAAAGTTCCGTCGGCACCGCATGGCTCTTGTTGGCGGAGTAGTCCTAATCATCTTCGTGTTGGGATCCTTCTTGGGGCCATCTATCAGCCCTCACGATCAATATGAGATCGAGCTGACCGAGAAGCTGCTTCCACCCTCATTAACGCATCCCATGGGCACTGACGATATAGGTCGGGATGAGCTGACACGGGTGCTTGCCGGGGGCCGGATATCAATGTCCTTGGGGCTTATGGCATCGCTGATCGCAGTCGTAGTCGGTGTTATGATAGGTAGCGCAGCTGGATACTTCGGAAGCAGAATGGATAACCTGCTAATGCGCTTCACCGATCTGATGTTGTGCTTCCCGCAACTCTTTCTGATGATGCTCTTCTCTGCCTTGTTTGGGAAAACCCTGTTCAGCATCGCCGTGGTGATTGGCGGCTTGAGTTGGATGAGTGTAGCCCGCTTGGTCCGCGCGTCGTTCCTCTCTATAAAGGAGGAGGACTTCGTC
>CAZNMJ010000252.1:0-4904 GCA_964573815.1 uncultured Anaerolineales bacterium | reverse complement strand
AACCTCCGAGGTCTGACGGTGCAAACCTGGATTTGCTCAAGAAGCGGAACTCTGATACGATGCCGATGGGTTCTGCATAGAAACCTGGCAGCAGACATCATACAGATGACTTCTGGAATAAACAGACTCTCGGTGCTTCGAGAGACCCTTTCTTCACAATTGCCCATCTGGCCCTCTTATGCAGAGACGTTCTGTAGAAGTACAAGTCAGCCCGCTTTTCACCATCACGTGAAGCAACGAGTTCTTCACCATCTCGCGCGCTTTGTTGGTCACCTCAATTCCAGCGCTGGTAGCAGCCAAACAGAGGGGACTGGTATGAGCGATAAATCGTTTCTCGTTCTTTCAGTCATATGGATAACGCTCCTGATGGTTACCTCGTGCGCCTGGGAATCGCAGCAGTTCTACGACAACGGAGTCTCCGACGAAGAATATGTATCCATCGCGCGTGTGTTTCCTGATGCTCAGGCGTTTTTGGAAAAATATCCTCAAGCCGAGACCTATGTGGACCGAAGTGGTAGGCTTGCTGTTGACTTCCGCGTAACTGAGCGCCCTGTGACTAGCACGACCCAGCAGTGGGAAGGAATAAGACTGCGGGTATTCATAGACCCCAGGACAAATCAGCCAACAGAAACTTTTGTTCAATGCAATGACAGAATCATAAAGAACAACGTCCGGCAATACTTGGAGCAATACTTCACAACTCAAACTTGCCCTTGAGATACTATCAGACAGCGGAGGGCATCCGCACGACAACCATGCCACATACGCGTTCTTGGCATCGCAGGTGACCAAATACAAGAGCGGGCTAACAAGCGCTTGTTGCCGACCAGGGAAACGCGGTGACTTGAGAGTTGGCAGTCACATCCCTGGCCGCTGAGCTCGAGGCCGTCGGGCGGCCGCCATCCATTCGTTGAGCAGGCAGAGGAGAACCAATGAGTGCAGAGTTGCGCGCCTACCAGCCGGAGTGCGATTTTTTCCGCATACGGGATTTCCTCGCTGACACCTATGCCGCCTTTGAGGCCCCGGTGAACTGGGGAATCGAGCGCTGGAACTATGCCCGCTACTTCATTGCTCCCATGCTCGGTTCCTACGGAACAGAGAGAGATACTCCCGAGGGCGCTCTCCAGGCAATCCGCCTTGGGAAGACCTCGTGGGTGTCTGGGAGGATGAGGGGGAGATTGTTGGCGTCGCGACGATTGAGCACCCTGCAGCATGGCACCCCGGGTTCGGCGAGGTCCTCGTCCAGCGTCATCCGGAGTATCTTCATCTGCTCGATGACATGCTGGCGTACGGTGAGCGACGCTGCGCCAATCCACGGACGAACGAGGTGCACATCTTCGTGTATGAGGATGACCTGCCACTCATGGAGGCCGTAGAACGGCGGGGCTATGTCCGAAACGAGGAACGAAGCGCGAGCCACCTCGAATATACGATCGGTGATCTGCCGGAGCCGAATCTGCCGGCGGGGTTCTCGATCTTTACCATGGCTGAGGAGTGCGACATCGAGCGGAGGCGAGAGATCTTCGGCCGCTCGTTCAATCACGAAGATCCCAAGGAATGGCCCTCTGCCTTTGCGTACGAAGAGCTGCAGCGCGCGCCCGACTACCGGAAGGAGCACGATCTCTGCGTTGCGGCACCCGACGGCACTTATGCAGCCTGCTGCATCATCTGGTATGACGAAGTGAATCGGATAGGGCACCTTGAGCCGCTGGGTACTCATCCTGCGTACCGACAGCGCGGTCTCGCACGCGAGCTTCTTTTCGAGGGACTTCGTAGACTCAGGGAACTGGGCGCGACGAAGATGCCCATGACCGGCGGGTTCGATCCGTTCTATGAGGCATTTGGGTTCCGCAGACTCCGGGTCTGCTATGCGTGGGTGAAGAGACTCGGAGAGGCGTGAGTCGGCAGTGTGGGGGAGAGACAAGCTGCCAAGACGGGCGTAATTCTGAGCGTCAAGCCTCAACGCCTGGGTGGATACATCCGCCTCAAGTCGGGATGAATGCCGGCCGCCTTGGCCGATGACCGGCGGCGGTCGTTTTGTATCGGCCGATTCTTGACCAGCTGTAGCGCGCACAGGACAAGGCGGCCTAAGGAGCTCGGTGGAGCCGACCCGTCTACGTGCACCAAATTGATGCTTGTTCTGCCTGTGAAGCTACCGTAGAGTGAAGGAGGGTTCGGGCAAGTCGCCGGGCGGCTCACCTCGAGGCCGTCAAGTGGCGACTACAGGTGCTCCTCGGACAGCATGAAAATGGTGGATCAAAAGGATGAATCAAGTTACGAATCCTGAGACTACAGACTCCGCCTGGAAGGGTCTTTACAGAACAGTTCTGTAGAAGCATAAGTTCGGCAGCGAACCGAGACAAGGGATATTTGTTGACAAACGTGCAAGAGGTCCGCAATCAAGACACCAGTTTATTGAGGGTAGCTGGGTTCTTGCTTCTTCTTTGGCTTGTGCTTTCACTGGCATCCTACTTCTCCGTAGTCACCCGCCGTGGACAAGGTCTCGATCTGTTCCCTCGGTGGGTGGGAGCGCGAGCAGTATTAAGAGGAGAAACCCCATATTCGGATGAAATCACGTGGCAGATCCAGGAAGGAATCTTTGGTCGGCGCCTAGAGCCAGGTGAAGATCAGCAGCGGTTTGCGTATTCCGCCACGATTACTTGGCCTTTGTTGCCATTTTGGCTCTTACCCTTCCCGTGGGCAGCAGCTCTGTGGTGTGGGCTTCAGCTCCTTCTCTTGCTGGTCTTGCCAATATGGGTTGCTTCCATTCTCGGATGGCAGATGCGTGCGACTTCGCTCATCCTGTTACTCATCTTTTCGATAGTGATATTTCGATATCCGATCAATGCTTGTCTGATCGGTCAGTTCGTTCCCTTTTGCTTGGCGTGTCTGGTTGCTGGATGGTGGGGAATCGTTCGAGGCCACTGGATCGCTGCCAGTTTGGCTCTGGTGTTGGCGATGGTTAGACCAGAGGTTGTCATGATTCCTCTTCTCGCCATGCTAGCTGTGGCATGGGAAAATGGAGACCGGCGAATAATCTTCGCTTGGCTAACAGGAATGCTCAGCCTTTGGTTTCTAACGCGCGCATGGATGGGACCCTGGGAGTCCGACTATGTCAGGGGAATACTGGCTTATCAGGTCTATTCCTCACCTATTTGGCCACCGGGCTTATTGAAACAAACGTGGCTGGCTTTGCTTATTGTGATCGGGGTTGTGGCGTGGAGTGCTTGGATGTGGAGGGAATCGCGGTCCTTGGACTCTGCGGAACGTCTCGGGTGGCTGATTTCAGTTGCTGCGTTGACGTCCTTGATCCTACTTCCTCAGACAGGTAACTACACTCTAGTCCTGGCGCTTGTGTCTGCTTGGGTCATTCTATGGGCTTCGAGGCGGAGGTATGCATGTTGGATCCCGGTGCTGGCTGTCCTAGCCTCTCCATGGATGTTCGCCTTCGCTGGCGTCATTCCGACCGCATTGGAGCATTTGCTGATCCCAGGAACTCTGGCAATATTGCTGGCGTTGCAGTGGCGTCTGCGCAGGAGGATTACGACCAGTGACGGATTCGCGGGCTTGCCAGCGAGTGGAGATTGACCGCTGCCGAACAACTCGCTGGAGCGGACCCAGCCTCGGCGCGCCGCGAATACGGGAGTTGATTGGCTGGGCCGCTCAGCTCCAGTCCGTTAGGCATCCGTGTTCCTCCACGACTGTGGGTGTGACAGTGACGATCCAATCATCACCAATGGCATAATGCGAAGACTTGCCTCGTTATCCCTTTTTACGGCTTTCCTCGCTGTTGCTATGAGTGCCTGCGTACCAGGTCCGTCCGAAGGCCCCTACCTGGGGGACAGCTGGGCCCGCCCCGCCGACAAGATGGTGATGGTCTACGTGCCGGGCGGGAAGTTCGAGATGGGCAGCACGGACGGCGATCCCGATGAGCAGCCGGTGCACACGGTGGCGCTGGATGGATTCTGGGTTGACCAGACCGAGGTGACTAACGCACAATTCGTGGCTTTCCTGAACGCGCGCGGCAACCAGGAGGAGGGCGGCGTGGCGTGGCTTGACCTGCAAGACGATGACTGTCTGATCGAACGGGCGGGCGGTGAGTTCCGGCCTAAGAGCGGCTACGCTGACCACCCTGTGATCGAGGTTTCCTGGTACGGGGCGGCGGCCTACTGCGAATGGGTGGGGTCACGCCTGCCCACCGAAGCCGAGTGGGAATATGCGGCGCGAGGAACTGAAGGACGCATATACCCGTGGGGGAACGTATTCGACTGTTTAAGGGGGAACTTTAGGGAGGGCAGTCCTTGCATTGACGGGTACGTGAAGACGGCACCGGTGGGGAGCTTCCCAGCTGGAGCCAGTTGGTGCGACGCGCTTGATATGGCTGGCAATGTCTGGGAGTGGGTGGCGGATTGGTACGGGTATAGGGACTACTCCTTCGGGCGGCAGGTGAGTCCGACAGGGCCCTCTTCTGGAGAGTATCGGGTACAGCGCGGGGGCTCGTTTCACTTTGGACTATATACCGCGCGCGGTGCCAATCGCAACAGTCACCGTCCCGTCTACACAGACTACAACGGGGGTTTCCGTTGCGTCAGGGGTTCTGAGTGATTCGGTCATGACGCTGTGTCTGCCGACTAATCACACAAGTAGGCATCAGGTAATTTGCATATCAGAGCCATAGCAAGTAGTGGGGCGCCGCCCAACACCCGCTGCACCCGACCGGGCTCCGCCCGCCGAAACGGCGCGCTATGAAGCAGAGCTGGCCTGGGCGAGATTATCTCAGATTTCCAGCCCCGCCCGGCGGCTGAGCTTCTTCGTTAGGCCGCCACGACTTGGAAGTGGCCAACCTCTATTCCTTGATGGAGGCCTTTACAGATGATAGCCCTTGAAAAGAATGGGCATAGCAA
>CAZNMJ010000251.1:0-4914 GCA_964573815.1 uncultured Anaerolineales bacterium | reverse complement strand
GCCTTGGTGGAGGGGTCAGGGCTTCTCTTCCTCCAGTATTCGCTTCAGGGTTGTCAGGGCCCGATCTATGTCATCAGCCGTGTTGTACAGGTGCGGTGACAAGCGAATGGCGCCGATGCGAGGTGAGACGACCACGCCCTCCTCATTCAGCCGGCGGGCGATTTGCCCCGGATCATACCGCGGGAAGCGCACCGTCACGATGGAGGACTTGAGATCAGCGGCGGAAGGGGTCACGAACTCGGCCCCGAGCTCAGCGAGCCCCTCCGCGAGGCGACCTGCCAGGGCCAGGTTATAGTTGTGGATCTTCTCGATCCCGATGTCCAGCAGATGCTCGGTAGCCAACGCCAGCCCTATGGCACAGCCATAGGCCATTGTGCCGAATTCGAAACGTCTGGCGCTTGACGCCCACTCTAGCTGGTCAGCTCGAAAGTCCCACACCTGCTCTGTGCTGCGCCAGCCGACCAGACCAGGCTCGAGGCTGTCGTGCAGATCGCGGCGGACGAAGAGTATGGCCGCGCCGAATGGGCCGCAGAGCCATTTGTATCCAGATGCCACCAAGACGTCTATGTGCTCGGCCACTACGTCTATGGGCACAGCCCCTGCTGACTGGGTGGCATCAACTACCAGGATTGCTCCATGACTGTGGGCTACTTGAGCCAATGCAGCCAAATCCAGGCGTTGCCCGGTGGAGTATTGCACATGGCTGACGCAAACAACAGACGTTCGGTCGTCTATGAGGTCCATGAGTTCGTTCGGGTCTATTATGCCGTCCTTGTCCGGAGCCAGCCGGACATCGCAGCCTGTCAAGCGTGCCACCCTCGACCAAGGATAAACGGTGGTCGGGTGGTCGACGCGCGCGCTGACTACGTTTCGGTCTGCGCCAGGGCTGAGAGCCCAAGCGACGGAGCACAGCGCCTCAGAGGCGTTGGAGGCACCGGCGATTTCGTCAGGTTGGGCGCCCAGGAGACCACCGGCCGCCCGATGCAAGTCGTCGAACACTTTGGCCTCCGCCTCCTCGTCGAAGTGCACGGTTCCCCTCGTGGCCAAGTCTTCTTGCCAGTCCAGGATGGCGTCGGCTGCCATTCTGGGCATCAGGGCAACTGAAGCGGCGTTCAGGTAGGCGTATCGACGCGCCGCAGGAAAGATGTCGGGGCTAACCAGAGCGTCCATTCGGCTCCTCCTGAAGCTTCGTATTCTGCAGTGCCGCGTCCCACCTCGTCTGCCGCGCAGTTCGATGTCTGAGCGCTTGGACTTCCCTGCCGCTACAGGACTGTGGACAACAAGCCCGACAGAGATTCGGGACGCTGGCTGGGGCCAACGAGCGATAATATGCCATAGCTAAGGGGGGATGGCAAGTCCGCAGGCAGGGGATCTGGCGGCAGGAACTGGGAAACCGGCCAAAGCCGGTTCTGAGGCATGCTTCCAGCGTGTTTCCCTTGACTCGTAGCATCGGGTCTCCAACGCGATGCGCTGCCATGGCGGTTTTCCAATAGCCTGTAGACCAACACTTGCCAGACGCGGTGTTCGGTGCTATAATTAGTATAAGTTGGGCGGTTAGCTCAGCTGGCTAGAGCGCTACGTTGACATCGTAGAGGTCGTAGGTTCAAGTCCTATACCGCCCACCTGGGGATTCAGCATCAGATTGCTGAGGCAATAGGGCAAAAGGCGACGAACGGGACGAGTACTTGAGGTACCGCTCACAGGGAGGAGGGGTCGCAGAGTGGGAGCCCCCCAGCAAGGGCCTCAGGGAAAACCACCCGGGAGCCTGACCACGGAAAGGGACACTGTAGAGTCCTGATTATGGGGTCACGGAGGCCTCCGTTACCGGGCACAATGAGGGCAATGGATGGTCCATTGCCGAAATCGGGTGGAATCGCGGGAGACCTCTCGCCCCACGAAGGCGAGAGGTTGTTGTTTATCCCAGAGGATGGTTGATGAGAGTTGGCTTGAGCAGGACCGACTTGCTGGTTCTCTGCGTAGTGCTGATTTGGGCGGCCACCTTCAGCGTTGTCAAAGTGGGGCTACGGGAGATATCTCCCTTGGCTTTCGCTTCCGTGCGCTTCTTGGGCGCCGCCGTATTGTTGCTGATCTGGGTTTGGGTGGCGGAAGGCAGGCCGGTGATCAAGCGCGAGGACTGGTTTTGGGTCGGCTTGGTGGGCCTAATGGCGATAGGTGTCTACCAGGTGTTCTTCACCTTGGGGCTCCACTACACCACAGCCTCCAACTCATCTCTGATCATGGCCACGGTACCTGCTTGGACGGCTATGTTCGCTGCTGCGTCCAGGCAAGAGAGGATCGCTCCTCTACAGATTGTGGGCATTCTGCTGTCATTTGCAGGCGTGGCTGTGGCGGTGACAGGTGGGGGAGGCCGTGTAGCCCTCACCTGGGAGAACGTTCGGGGGGACTCCTTGACTCTCATCGCTGCGGCATTGACAGCCTCAAGCGCCGTGATCTCGAGGCGGCCTCTGAAACGGTACTCATCTCTGCGAGTGATGAGTGTGGCTATGGTGTGCGGCAGCTTGTTTCTCGTGCTCGTTGCCTGGCCGGAGATGGCATCCCAGGATTGGGCGCATGTGTCGCTGGCTGGTTGGTTGGCTCTGGCGTTCACGACCATTCTAGGTGCGTGCGTCGCATTTGTGATCTGGTACAAGAGCATTAGTGAGATAGGCGCCAGCAGGACCGCGATCTACAACAACCTGATACCTCCCGTGGCGATAGTGATTGCCTTCGCTGCCTTGGGCGAACGATTCACACCCCTGCAGGCACTGGGTGCGGCCGTGGTTCTGGGCGGTGTAGCCTTGACACGTTTTGCGCCCACAATGGGGGTTGTGCACGAGAAGTAAGCTTTGCGTCGGGGAAAACAGGTCAGCCGATGTGAAGGGAGGCCGCCGACATACAAGGGACCGTACCTTGCCCTTGAGCTCAAAGAGTGAAGAAGGAGAGGTGACCATGTCCGAGAACGGCCTGGAAGCATTACGTCATTCTACATCCCATATCATGGCAGAGGCTGTGCTGCACTTGTTCCCAGGGGCGAAGTTCGGCATCGGCCCGTCCATTGAGGATGGCTTCTACTATGACTTCGATCTGCCGCGTCCTCTGACCCCTGAAGATCTGGAGGTCATCGAGGCGCGGATGCGGGAGATCATCAAGGCGCGCTATGCGTTTGAGAGACGTGAGATCTCGCGGGAAGAGGCGGAACAGCTGTTCAGCGATCAGCCCTACAAGCTGGAGCTGATCGCCGATATGCCTGAAGACGAGGTCATCTCCATCTACACTCAAGGCGAGTTCACTGATCTGTGCCGCGGCCCCCACGTGAAGGATACCGGCCAGGTCAATCCAGAAGCCCTCAAGCTACTGAAGGTGGCCGGAGCCTACTGGAGGGGCGATGAGAACAGGCCTATGCTGCAGCGGATCTACGGAACCGCCTGGCTCAGCGAAGAGGAGTTGGAGAGCTATCTGGAGAGACTGGCGGAACTGGAGAAGCGGGATCACCGCCGCCTGGGCAAGGAGTTAGATCTGTACAGCGTCCACGAAGAAGCCGGAGCGGGTCTGGTGCACTGGCATCCCAAGGGCGGTGTGATTCGCACGGTTATCGAGGACTTCTGGAGGGAGGAGCACTACAAGGCGGGCTACGATGTCATCTACACGCCGCACATCGGCCGAGCGCAGTTGTGGGAGGATAGCGGACACCTGGAACTGTACAGCGAACTGATGTACTCGCCGATGGACATTGAGGGGCAAGAGTATTACATCAAGCCTATGAATTGTCCCTTCCACATCATGATCTACAAGAACCGCCTGCGCAGCTATCGCGAACTCCCCTTGCGTTGGGCCGAGCTGGGCACCGTCTACCGTTTCGAGCGCAGCGGGGTGCTGCATGGCCTGATGCGGGTGAGGGGCTTCACTCAAGACGACGCTCACATCTTCTGCCCGCCCGACCAGATAGACGAGGAGCTAAGCCGCGTCTTGGCGTTCAGCCTCTTCATCTGGCGCAGCTTTGGCTTCGACGAATATGAGATCTATCTCTCTACTCGTCCGGAGAGATACATCGGTGAGGCAGAGAGGTGGGAGCAGGCTGAGGCGGCCCTGCGCTACGCTCTGGAGAAGGAAGGGTTGCCGTACGAAGTGGACGAGGCAGCGGGGGCCTTCTACGGGCCCAAGATAGATATCCACATCAGGGATTCGCTTGGCCGCCTCTGGCAGTGCACCACCATCCAGTTCGACTTCAATCTCCCCGAGCGATTCGACATGACCTTCATCGGTGAAGATGGAAAGGAGGTCCGCCCCTACATGGTCCACCGGGCGCTGCTGGGCGCTCTGGAGCGATTCTTCGGCCTTCTCATAGAGCATTATGCGGGGGCCTTCCCGGTGTGGTTGGCGCCAGTTCAGGCGGTGTTGATCCCCATCACCGACAGGCATGTTGAGTACGCTCGCCAAGTGGAGACCCAGCTTCGAGCGGCTGGGCTGCGGACCGAGGTCGATGCGCGGAGCGAGAGGATGCAGGCCAAGATCCGTGATGCCCAGTTGCAGAAGATACCGTACATGCTAGTTATCGGCGACCGGGAGGTGGAAGGCAGTGCCGTAGCGGTACGTCTGCGGACGGAGGAGGATCTGGGAGCAAAACTCGTGGAGGGGTTCATCGCCATGGCGGGGGAGGCGATCAAGGAAAAACGGCTGAATTGAGACCGCACAAGACCGCATCGAGGATCCCATCCTTGGCTTCCCCGTGGTCTCCAGTGGGGTTCCATGGCCGCCGCGCACAGCTGCATAGCGGTGCCTCATGCTGAAGTAGGCGGACCTCCGCCAATCCGCCACGTTTCCTTTACGACAGTTGCTTGACAAACCTTCGTGTTCGCGGTATAATAGAACAACCGTGCGGACGGCAGGCCTGGAGAACTCACAGGCTGCTGCAGC
>CAZNMJ010000250.1:0-4930 GCA_964573815.1 uncultured Anaerolineales bacterium | reverse complement strand
TGATGATCCTCCAGAAGAACAGCCCACAGAGGATTAGCAGCAAGAGGAGTACGATCAGGTCCGATCGATATCTCGCCCAAAGGTTCCTCACGGCGGAGCGACCTCCAGCAACGGCTTGTCGACCTTCCCGCCCTGCGACGTCGCCCTAAGTATCCGTCTCACGATGGAAAATGCTGGGCGAATGGTATCTGCTGACGACCTCCGACAGCGTCTTCTGGAACTGGTCTGATCTTAGGATCCCGAACTTGTTGAGGAGATACCTGCCGACGACGCACAAGGTCTCAATCCCGTAGATCACACCGTCCTTGAACCCCACGGAGGACGCCTCATCAAAATAGCGAGTGGGAACAGCGATCTCTGTGATCTCGAAACCGTAGGCCACCGCCTGGGCGAGGATCTGGCTATCGAAGACGAACCTGTCCGAATTCAGGAGGAATGGGACCGTCTCCAGGAAGGGACGACTGTAGGCCCGGAGGCCGGTGTGATACTCCGAGAGTCTCTTGCCAAACGCCAGGTTCTCCACCAGCGTCAGGAACCTGTTGGACAAGTACTTATACAGCGGCATACCCCCCGCCAGGGTCCCCCCGCCTAGGATTCGCGAACCCAGCACCAAATCCGCCTTCCCCTCCTGGATAGGCCGGATCAAGTCGGGCACCAACCTGGAATCGTATTGATAGTCTGGGTGCAGCATAACCACTATGTCTGCCCCGTCCTTCAGCGCCTCAAGATAACAAGTCTTCTGGTTCCCACCATACCCAGTGTTCTGAATGTGAATGATGACCTTCAACCCCAGACGGCGAGCTATCTCCACCGTTTCGTCCTGGCTCACATCATCGACTAGGATGATCTCGTCCACGATCTCCTGAGGCAGGTCGTGGTACGTCTTCTCCAGAGTCTCCGCCGCGTTGTACGCTGGCATCACCACTATGACTTTCTCGTCGCCGGGCACTCACACCTCCTCGAGAGTCAGAACTAGATCGACCGGCCGACTCGTGGCCATCGCGACTCCGCTACTCGCTTACCTCTATGGGCCCTACCAGCACCCGATTATCGAGCATGTGGCCCGCATCGTCAAGAACCGGCAGCCTCTCTGCCGTGGGAGCCAGATAGAACCCAACCTCGAACTGATATTCTCCTGGGGGGATGTCGGAGGGCAGAATCAGTTCGTATTGATCCCTCACCACCTGCCCCGAATCCCAGAATGAAGTGGGATAGTCGCCTCTCAGGGGCTGATCGTCCATCTGGGCCCAGATCTCCCCCCCATCGTCTATGAGATGAGTGAAAACGGTGTAGTCCTGATCCATCTCCGCTCTTGCCCGCCAGTATAGTGTGACATCTACCGTGTCCCCAGGCTGTGCCCTTGCCTCATCGATGTCGTACCCAATCAGGTCGATTTCGTTGCCGAAGTTGACGGCAGTAGGATGCGAAACCTCATGATCCTCTGGTTCCCACGACACGATCTCTACCGGCTCCAGGAAGATCTGATCAACCGGTTGGCCTTCGCGCCAAGGGGCAAGTCGCTCCATGGTGGGCAGATGGTACACACTCACGCCCAGCCAGCCGATGGTTGGCGTGTCGGCACGGCGACGTATACGCACCCACGAGCGGTCGGCAAAGACGTCGCCGGGAGTCCAGGCGCTGGTCGGTGAGGAACCCAGCCCAGGGTAGCTGTCCTCTTGTCCTATGAGGTCACCCCCAGGGGTCAACACGATCAAAGAAACGCTGTAGTCCCGCTCCATGGCAGTCAAGCCCTGCCAGTACAGGGTCACGTACACCAATTCGCTTGGCCTGAAAACGTCCCCCTCGAGTTCATAACCCAGCAGCTTAATCTCATCTCCGAAGCGAACATCCAGCTGATTCGGAATGGATTCCAGCTCATGGGGGGCCAGCGGGAGTGGAGTCGCGTAGGCAGGCGCGATGTACCAGAAGGCAACAGCCATAGCCATCACAAACATGGTCACACCCAGGGCGCCCATAAGGGCACCAACCCACCTCTGAGGCGGCAGCTGGGTCAGACCCCAGGACAGCAAGATCGAGAAACAGGCGATGGCCGGAAAAACCAGCCGCCCCGTGGCGGCATCTATTAGCTGGTTGTACCTGACGTATCCCAGACCGACGACAGCTATCCAAATCAGCATCAGTGCCAACGACGAGAAGGACACTGTCTCAGGCTTCTTGATGGCCCTGATCAGCGCCAATGGAAGGCCTACTACTCCCAGCAAGACCACGAGATCGAAGAAGCGATAGACCCACGACGAAGCCAACACGTTGAACCAGCCGAAAACGGCCCAGTATGAGAGCCTGAAGCCCTCCAATTCGTTCACCAGCATGGCTAGCGTGAGACCTCGACCTGGCGGCGCACCCAAGGCTTCAAAGAACACGTTCATCCCCGTAGGGTCCCCATAGAGAAGCCAGTTGCGGGCGTACCACCAACCAGCCAGCAAGATCACCGACCCCACGACGATGGCGCCTCCCTTGATCGCCTCCGCGAGGGAATGGCGTCTCGCCACGAAAACCAGCGCGCCGAGCACCACGACCAATAGTCCGACGCCTGTGAGTTTGGTCAGCGCGGCCAGACCAACCACGACCCCCAGCCCGATATACCTTCGCAGCGATGGGCCCCTCGTCACGAGATAGACGCTCAGCAGCAACGCCAGCGAGCAAAGAGCCGTGAGCAGGCCATCATTGTTTACCGCGGCACTGGTGAAAGCGAACTGCGGATTGAAGGCCGTGATCGCCGCAGCGCCAAGGGCCACCACCTGGCTGCCGCGGAAGGCCTCCAAACCCAATAGGTATACTGTCAGCACCGTCAGTGCCCCAAAGAGGACCGAGACGTAGCGCACCAGATGGAGGGCCAAGGTCGTCCCTCTGTACGGGAAGCTCTCATGAGCACCATGGAGGATCACGTTCTTGTTGCCGTCACGTCCGGGTATGCCCACGTTGACATATGGGTTGTAGTCCAGCAATTCCTCGGCATCGTCGGTATCGACCCAGAAGGTTGCCAAGGCACCGAGCAGATAGTACAACGACGGCTGACCACCCTCCTGCTCGAAGACCTGCTCCCTCTCTGGCTCAAGAATTGGCAGGCCCTTGCCGTCAGCGATGTGCTTGACGTGGAAATAGTGCTGTATCTCGTCAGGAGCCTCGAAGATGGGGGTGATCGTGCTGTAGACCACTCCCAGGATGAGGAACCCTATGAGGATCAGGGCTATTCCACGATGCTCATCCAAGCTCTTGCCGAACATGACCCTTCGCTGCCAACGAGGCTTGGGGAAAACTCCTTCACATATCAGAGAGAGGGGCTCATGAACGTGGAAGAGGGACAGCAACCCTGGTCCTGCCCCTACATCCGTGAGGATGGTACCACATCTGAGGGAACGCTGCGAATCTCCTAGCCGCTTCGTCTTTCCGGGCTTCGATAGCCCTCAGATGCATAGAGTATTCCTCCCACTAACCCCGTGGCTACCGTCATGGCATAGACGGACAGAGACATGGCAAGCGCCAGAGAGCTGGGGACGCCGGCCTGGCCAAAGAGAAGTACGTATCCACCTTCTCGCACGCCGAGGCCACTGAGGGAGATTGGCAGGGCCAGCAAGAAGGAGATGATGGGCACGAAGACGAGGAAGTACCAGGGTGAGATCGTGATGCCATACGCCAAAGCGACCAGGTAGTTGAGGACCATCAGCAGTACGTTGAACGCCAGAGAGACTAGCAGCGCCTTGGATATGGCAGGAGTACGATAGACTTGGAGTGATGCTCGGAACTCCTGGGCTCTGCGTTTCTCCAGCACCCAGCTCAGCAAGGGCAAGCCCCGCAACCACTTCCACACAGTGTCGTTCCAGGCCAGCCATACACCCAAGAGGGTGACCACAGTGATGATGACGATGATTGCGCTCAGCACGGGCGGTATCAAGTGGTAGCTGAACGGCAGCGCCAAAGAAGCCATGATGAACAGCACCACGAAACCACACAGGCGGTCAACGAGCACCGTGCTAACAGACTCCGTACCTTGGCTGCTGTGTTTTGACAGCTCATACATCCGCACCACATCGCCACCGATGCCGGTGGGAAGCACAGTGTTGAAGAATGTACCTATGAAATACAGCGAGACCAGCTTGGACAACGGCACCGTCAGCCGCTGGATGACGAGCAGGATCTGCCAACGGTAGGCCCTCAGCACCATACTGAACAAATACAGTCCCCATGCGGCCAGCAGATAGCGGACATCAGCGTGCCTCAGAGTCTCCCAGGTTTCTCGCCAACCAACCTTCCAGAGAAGGAGCGCCAGCAGCCCCAGGCTGAGCACGATTCTCAGCACCCTGAACAGTCTGTCTCGCATCTATTCCCGTACCTGAACCTTGGTCAACACCATCCTGCGCTGAGACAGCGAGACGCCGTTCTGATCGTAGACGGGAAGCCGCCCGCCGCTCTCCAAATGGTACATGCCTACAGCCAGGCTGTACTCTCCTGAACTGTACCTAGTCGCTGGCACCAAGGTGTGCTCATCCTCGACGACCTCACCTTCAAGCCATTCACTAGTCGGATAGCTCCCCCCATCAGGCTGACCATCGTGCTGCGCCACGATGGTCCCTCCCTCATCAATGAGGTGCGTGAACACAGTGTAGTCTAAATCCACATCAGCGGTCGCGCGCCAGTAGAGGGTGAGATGAATGGCATCATCCGCCGAGGGGGATGTCGGCCTCAGATGGTATCCCAGCAACTCTACCTGGTTGTCAAGATTCACGTTCGCAGGGTTGGCAGCAAGTGGCAGACTGAAGAAACGTCGCGGGGTGATGATCTCGCCGCCCTTCACTTCAGCCAACTGCACAGCCGTGCCCTGGTCGAAGAGACGAACCCTTTGTGTGGAGGTAATCACTCGCGGTGGCAGCCTCTGTCCCTGTGCTTCCCAGTCCCAGCCGTCGATCACCCC
>CAZNMJ010000249.1:0-4934 GCA_964573815.1 uncultured Anaerolineales bacterium | reverse complement strand
GCGTGACAAGTGGGCAGCTGCAGATGCCATCATCTATTCGGTTCCCGTCTACCACATGGGCATTCCGGGCCAGCTAAAATGCTTCATAGATAGGCTGGGCAATACTCTCTTCTCCTACTACGGGGGCAATCTCTCCAGGAACCTCAAGACCGTGGGCATTGCGGTGCAGGGCAGTCACATCTTCGCCGGTCAGGAGCAGGTGATGACCGCCTTGATCAATCATGCCGTGCTGATGAGTTGCGTACCCGTTCCGGGCGACTCGTGGCAATCGTACATAGGCGCCGCGGGCTGGACGCGCGACCAAGCCCCCAAGGACAGCTTGCGTCGTTTGTATGATGAAGGAGAAGCGGATGCGGAGATAGCGGTTGCCGCAGCGGAAAGCCTGGGCAGGCGTGTGGTGCAAATGGCACTGGTGCTCAAAGCCGGCGGGGTGGCATGTCATGACATGCTAACCGAGGATGGTGCCTATCAGGCTTTTCTTGGTCGCCTCGGTTCTGCAAATGAAAAGGGTTGATAGGGGGAATGATGGATACGCTGAACATAGATGCGGAGAAATGCACGGCTTGCAGGGCATGTGAACTGGCGTGCTCCTTCACTCACGAAGGGGTGTTCAGGCCAAGGCTATCGCGCATTCGCGTCGTGCGCTTCACGGGCCAGGGCCTCAGCGTGCCCATAGTGTGCGTGAACTGCGCTCGTCCTGCCTGCGTCGAGGTGTGCCCCACAGGGGCAGCGCACATCGATCGCAGCGTGCCAGTGGTACGTATTGACGAAGATGAGTGTACTGGCTGCCGAGAATGCATCAAAGCCTGTCCTTTCGGCGCGGCCGATTTCGATGACGACAAGGAGGTGGCCCTCATCTGCGACCTATGCGATGGTGAGCCGGCCTGCGTCGCCAATTGCATTTACGGAGCTCTGAGCTTCGAGCCGGTGCAAACCGTTGCTCAGCGTAAGAGACGAGCCACTGCTGAGTCGTTCGCGCTGGGAGAACACATTGCGTGAGGGGAGAGCCATGACTAGAGACATAGCTAGCCAGCGGATACTGAATGTGGATCTGAGCTCCAACAAGACATGGGTGGAGGAAGTCCCGCCTGAGGAGTTGAGGCGGTTTCTGGGTGGTAGGGGCATCAACGCCAAGCTGCTGTATGAACGTGTGCCTCGGGGCGCTGATCCCCTGGGGCCGGAAAACGTGCTGATCATCGGTCCCGGTACACTGTCTGGTACCAGTGCGCCTTCGTCAGGACGCACTTCCGTAACCTGCAAGGGGCCAGCCACAGGGCTTTATCTGAAGGTAAGTGTAGGTGGGCACCTGGGTGCCGAGTTGAAGTACGCGGGGCATGACTACGTGGTAGTCCAGGGAGCTGCTAAGGACCCCGTCTATCTGTGGATCGACGACGGTGGAGTAGAGGTGCGCGACGCGCGTCATCTTTGGGGCCTGGGAACTCGCGAGATCGATCGCGCGATCAAGGAGGAATTGGGGGACGATGACGTAGAGGTGGGCGTCATCGGCCCCGCTGGTGAGAACAAGGTCCTCTTCTCGTGCATCATCTTCTCACTCTACAACTCCGCCAGTCGCGGTGGCCCCGGGGCGGTGATGGGTTCGAAGAACCTGAAGGCCATCGCTGCACGTGGTACCGGCGGGCTGAGGGTAGCTGAAGGAGACGAGTTCTTCGAGTTGGCGGCTCGCACGCGTCGGGAATTGGCCCAGGATGCTGGCACGAATACCCTCCACAGGTGGGGCACATCAGGTTCCCTCCCCGATCTCAATGAGATGAAGATGCTCCCCTCGTATAACTTCAACCAGGTCAGGATCGACGACGCGGAAAAGCTGAGCGGCCAATACATGGAGGACGAGGGCTATTTGACAGGGCGCGAGTCCTGCTTCGCCTGCTCGACCGCCTGCCATCGATTCGTGCGTACCCTGGAGCACAAGTATGGAGAGGTGCGGGATTCTGGGCCCGAGTTGGAGACCGTGATGTCCTTGGGCGCAGAGTGTGGCATCATAGACACAGAGGCGGTGATCAAGGGCAATCAACTATGCAACGACTATGGGATGGACGTGATCTCGGTCGGACACGTCATCTCCTGGGCCATGGAGTGCTATGAGAAGGGGCTGATCAAGGGCAAGCAGGCGGATGACTTGGATTTGCATTTTGGCAACGTTGAGAGCCAGCTGGAACTGATCCGCCGCATAGCCTTTCGAGAGGGTTTGCTGGGAGACCTATTGGCCAATGGTACGCGGCAGGCGGCCGAGGAAGTGGGTGGCGACTCTTGGAAATGGGCGATCCAAGCCAAAGGTTTGGAGCAATCGGGTGTGGATACGCGAATGGCCAAGAGCTATGCTCTGGCCTTCGCTGTGAACCCGAGGGGACCGGACCATCTGATGACCGAGACCTTCGCCGAGTTCGGCTTCACTGAGGAAGCACGAGCATTGATCAAGGAGATCACCGGAGATGAGAAGTATGCGGACCCCACCCTTCTTGACAAGCGAGCCGACATCGTGCTTTGGCACGAGGACTGCTACGCGGCCACCGAGGCTCTGGGGTTCTGCGTTTTCACTTCGACTGCCGCCTTCGCCATCAACCCGCGGAATATGGCCCAGATGTTCGGCCATGCCGTCGGCGTAGCGTTCAGCGAGGAGGAGCTGATGAGGGCAGGTCGCAGAACCGTCAACCTGGAGAGATGTTTCAACGTTCGCGAGGGCGCCCTTCGCGCTGATGATACTTTGCCCTGGCGGATGATGAACACACCTGTGCCCGAGGGTCCCCAGGAGGGAATGGTCACTGACAAAGAGATGCTGGATCGGTTATTGGACGAGTACTATGAGGTCCACGGTTGGGATGTGGAGACGGGCATCCCGGCGCGAGAGACGTTGGAAACCTTGGGGTTGCTGGAGTTGTGTGGAGATTGTGCGACTGAGTAGGGAGAGGAGATGCCTGACATCAGACTGCGTCTCTTTGGCTTTGGCTCGAAGGCTAGCGGTTGGGAGATTGACACCAGGTCGGTTCCTCCGGGTACGACGGCGTCAGAAGTCTGGAAGAGCCTGCGGTCCTCTGCTGAAGAGGGAGCACTACTGGCGCGGATAGATGAAAGCAACGTCTTCTACCTCGTGAACGGCAAACTCATCCCTATGACACGCCTAGAGGAGACTGTCTTGGAAGACGGTGATACAGTTACTTTCATGGTTATGGCGATTGGCGGGCAATCGCAGCGTGTAGTAGGTGTGCAGAGGCCAAGGAGTGCCGGTTACCTTGAGAGAGGAGGTGATCAATAGTAGTGAATTTGCTAGGCATGGAGTCTATCGAAAATCTAGGGATCAAGAGAACGAGTATTTGAGGGAGGAAACTGATGAGATTTCGAAGCATCTGCTTATTTAGCGTGTTGCTGGTTGGATCTTTGTTGGTGGGGCTGGTTGGCTGTGGTACGCCAGCACCAAGTCCGACCGAGGCACCTGCACCACCGGCTGCTACTGAGCCTCCGGCGCCGGCAGCCAGCCCTACCGCAGTTGCGCCACCGGAAGAGAAGCCGGTCATTGTCATCGCCCTAAGCACCGACATTGACCACATCAACCCGTATGAGTTCCGCAGCCTGGCCGGCTACCAGGCCGCGGCCAACTTGTACGAGGCGGCGATCATGCAGCAACTTGAGCCAGATCCCGACAATCCGGGAATTCTGCTGGGCAAGGCCGAGTACGGACCGGGTGTGGCCACCGAGATGACGGTGGACGAGGAGAACGCCATCGTCACGATGAAGATCCCAGATGGGCTCAAGTTCGCCAATGGAGAGCCCATGACGGCACAGTCCTTCAAGTTCATGTACGACGTGGCGGCTCAGGCGCCAACTAGCTACATGCCCGTGCTGATGCCGTACATGGGTCTGGCGAGCCACGAGGATGTCGTCGCGGTCGATGACGACACCCTGGAGTTCCACCTCGAGCACCTCACGCCCCTCTCGCTAGCGATCATGGCCTTCACTCCTCTGGGGGCCCTGGACGAGGTGAGCTTCCAAGAGCAGGTCGACGCGGGCGATGAATGGGCAGTCGAGTGGCTCCGTCGCAACGCCACCTCCGGCGGGCCCTACGTCCTGACCGAGTGGGAGCAGGGTGTGCAGTATGTGTTCGAGCCCAATCCCTACTACTGGCAGGGCGAAGACTACTTCCAGAACTCGAAGGTCATCCTCAGGGTGGTGCCATCTGCCGAGGATAGGGAGTTGCTTCTGAGGCAAGGTGACATCGATCTGGCTATGGGTTTGCCGCCGAGGAACATGGATGATCTGGAGGCCGACCCGTGCTGCAAGGTGCTAGCGGTTAACACGGGTCGAATCTACTACGTGGGCATGAACAACAACATTCCACCCTTCGACAACAAGGCGCTGCGCCAGGCGATGTCCTACGCCATGCCCTACGACACCATCGTTGAAGAGGTGTTGTATGGGTACGGGAGGAACCCCGGCAGCCCCATCCCCGTCGGCATGCCCACCCACACCGACGAGTTTGCTTATGAGACCGACTTGGACATGGCGAGGCAGAAGTTGGAGGAGGCCGGCTACGCTGACGGTTTGGATGTGGAGTTGACCGTCCAGATGATGGTTTCCGAGAACGTTGAGGCCGCCACCTGGATTCAGGCGTCCCTGGCAGAGATCGGCGTGAACGTGACCATCAATAGGCTGCCGACTGCGGAGTTCATGGATCTGCTGAACCAGCATCAGCTGCCGTTCTTCATCCACGAATGGGACTCGTGGGGCAATGACCCGTCCTACGAACTCAGTTTCAACTACCTGTGCGGGGCGTTCACCAACTACACTGACTACTGCAACGAGCGGGTAGACGAACTGATCAACACCACGGCTTGGTCTCTGGATCCTGAGGTGAGGGAGGCGGGCATGCGTGAGGCCCAGCAGCTCATCATGGAGGATGTACCCAGGGCACAATTGTACCA
>CAZNMJ010000248.1:0-4959 GCA_964573815.1 uncultured Anaerolineales bacterium | reverse complement strand
GTGTACTTTGGATCGGTCACCGGAGCCACGCCCGATGGGCGACGGGCATGGGAGCCGCTCTCCGAAGGGGTTTCACCCGTGCAGGGTGCAGACCGGCGAGGGCCAACGGCGGTTCTCAAGTCGGTGGCCAAGATGGACCATGCACGTACGGGAGGTGCGCTGCTCAACCAGAAGTTCACGCCGCAGCTGCTACAGGATGAAGCGGGCCTGGATAACCTGGTCCACCTGATAAGGACGTACTTCAAACTGGACGGTCACCACATCCAGTTCAACGTGGTGGATGCCGCCACGCTTCGCGCCGCTCAGCAGCACCCCGAGCAATACCGGGACCTCATCGTGCGGGTGGCAGGCTACAGCGACTACTTCTGCGACCTCGGCCCGGTGCTACAAGACGAGATCATTTCGCGGACGGAGCATCGGGCCCTCTGAGAAACGGGTGATATCAGGCGCCCCGAGCGTCGGTGTCGCAGCTCTGGTTCCAGCCAGACCACGGTGAGATCTGCACGGGGGCAGGCATCTTCTCCGCGAACGGTCCCCGGGGCCGCTGCGTCACCGCACGGCAATGGCCTCTATCTCGACCAAGGCGCCTTTAGCCAGCGGACCGACCTCGACCGTGGAACGGGCAGGCGGATTCTCGCCGAAGAACTCCGCGTAGACGGCGTTCATCCCGGCGAAGTTATTCATGTCCGTCAGGAAGACGGTGGTCTTCACCACCTGGTACAGAGAACTCCCCGCCTCTTCGAGAATGCTCTCCAGGTTCCTGATCACCTGTCCCGTCTGCGCGGTGATGTCGTCGCCAACTAACTCACCCGTCTCTGGGTCCAGGGCAATAGCACCAGCCGTGAAGACCAGGTCTCCGGCGATCACCGCCTGCGAATAGGGGCCCACCGCAGCTGGTGCCCTGTCAGTCGAGACGATTATGCGATCCATAGCCATCTCCCTTGTCGATAAAAATCTCACGCCGTTGAGCGACCCTCGCCGTACGAACCAATCTCGCCTGCGTAACGATACATCTCCACCACCGAGTCGAGGTTCATCCCCTTGAAGACACTGCTACAGGTCGAGAACATGTAGCCCCCGCCAGGCGCTCCCTGCTCCATGCAGCGCCTTACCTCCTGGCGGACTGCGTCCAGATCAGACTGGCACAGTGGGGCGGGATCAGCGTTGCCAATCAGGACCAGGTCGTCGCCGAATTCCCGCTTGACCTGCCCCAGATCTACCCCAGCGCCCGGCTCCAGGGAATGCACGCCCGCGAAACCGGCTTCGCTGGCCATGGGCAACAAAGAGGTGATGTTTCCATCGCTGTGCCAAATCACTGGCGCATCCACCTCCTCGACTATCCGGCGATGGTGGGGTAGTACAAATTCGCGCCACTGCTGAGGCGAGATCATGGGTCCAATTCCGTGGGCTGCATCCTCCCCCAGGATCAAGACCTCCGCCCCCAGGCTGACAGCCTTCTGGGACACAGCGATACACCATTCGGTGCGAACCTCCAGGAGCTTGTGAATGAACGCTTTTCTGCTCAGAAAGCTCAGAAAGAAGCGTTCCATGCCCATGGACAGATAGGCCGCTGTAAAAGGTGCGATGTGAGAGCCGAAGATGAAGCAGTGATCTGGATACAGTTCCCTTGCCTCCGTGCATCTGACAGGATCGAAGTGCTTTTCCGCGTAGTCCAGGGGCGGGCTATATCGCTCCACATCTGCCTCCGTCTCCACAACGCCCCCCGCGTACCAGCCATTCTTCCAGATGCGTCCCCACTCGTCCACACCATCTCCCCAAGCGTTGCTCCCTGGCGGGTTCTGGTTGGGGAGCATGATGCAGTCCAGCCCGAGGTTGACATAGGTCCTCTGTAGATCTCCGTCGCCGACCTTCGCCACCAGATCATCGTTGTCGATCCAGACCTCGAATCTGGGCACTCGATCCGGCTCTCGATGTTCCAGCGCCGCGAAGACGCGCTCCTTAGGTATCATTGGCGAAGGCCCCCCATCCACATTTATGGCCAAATCTCGATCTCTGGCGCCCCTTCTCCCGCGATGCTTCGCATAGTCATACGCGTGGAGAGGCGGCCCTGCGGCTCTCTGCGATTTTGAGAAGCAAGGGCAGGTCCACGTTGCCCCCGCTGACGACTACCGCGACGCTACTACCCACTTGCTTCAGTTTTCCGTGGAGCAGGGCTGCTATGCCCACAGCCCCTCCCCCTTCCACCACCAGACGAAGCTCCTCGAGGGCAAATGCCATGCCTGCGGCAATCTCCTCGTCTGAGACCAACACGAAGTCATCGACGAGCTTCTGGCACAACCGAAACGTGTACCGATTGTCCCGCCCGATGCCGCCCACCAGCGCGCCAGCGAGGGTCTCTTCCTCATCCATCGTGACCGGCCTGCCAGCCTTCAGGCTGTGGTACATCACCGGCGCGCGATCCATGGAAACGCCTATCAACCGAGCGCCCTCATTGGCAGACTTCAGCGCCAGGCCGATCCCGGCTATCAACCCACCTCCTCCCACCGGCACCAGCACGGTGTCAACCTGGGGCAGGTCCTCCACTATCTCCATACCGATGGTGCCCTGCCCCGCGATAACGAAGGGATCATCGTAGGGGTTCACCATGGTCAGGCCTCGCTCCTCCGCCAGCCGAGGCGCCTGCTCCTCTGCTTCGTCGTAGGTTGCGCCGCAGACCAAGATCTCCGCGCCCAGCCCCCTGATGGCCTCCACTTTGTTGCTAGGAACACCCTCTGGAATGCAGATGGTGGCCGCGATGTCCAGTCTCTGCGCCACATACGCCACCGCCCGTCCATGATTGCCCGTCGAGACGGTGATCACTCCTCGTTCCTTCTCCTCTGGCGTGAGGGTGAGCATTCTATTCGCCGCACCCCGGACCTTGAATGAGCCGGTCTCTTGCAGGCTCTCCAGCTTCAGATAGACTGAGCACCCAACCAGCGTTGATAGGACACGGGAGTTGATCAACGGTGTTTCGTTGGCCAAAGGCCTGATCCTCTGCCTGGCCAGACGGACGTCGCGTTCTGTTACGTCGCGCTTGAACATCGGTTACTCCACGGACGAATGCTCAGTGGAGTGCAATATCCCACGCCATCTCGATGGAGAAAGGCTGAGGCATTCCGTCAAATCGGTCCAGCGGGCTCTCCACCCCCACCCTGTCCCTGCGAATCGGAGCCTGCCTGCTCCCCTCCCTCGAGGCTGGGGCTGGGGGAGGAAAACAACCATCCAGCGTCCCTCAACCGCCCAGGTCGACAAGGACCTCGTGAATGCGGTCCAGGCCCGCCTCCAGGTAGTCCGGCGGCAGACCAAAACTGATACGCAAGTAATGGTCCATGCCGAACTGGTCCCCCGGCACGATGAACACGCTCTGCTCGTTTAGCAGCCGTTTCACCAACTCCGTTGAGTTGATGTCCAGGTGATAGCGAACGTAGGCTATGGCCGCCGCCTGGGGTGGCACCAGGCTGAAGGTGCCTTCGTGGCCCTCCAGCCAGGCGTCGAGGATCGGAAAACCCCTGCGGATGTAGTCGCGGGCCCGCTGCATCACGCGAGGTCGCACCTCAGGCGATAGGGCGATGGCCGCCAGTTTGTTGGACAGCATCGTGGCACTGATGGTGATGTATTCGTGGCGAGCCCAGATCTCGTCCACGGTATCCGCCGGACCCACTACCCAGCCGATACGCAGTCCGGGGAGGCCATAGGCCTTGCTGAGGCTATTCATGGCCAGGACCTTGTGGTACCGGCCCCAGAAGGAGGGCGTCTGGGTGTCGGTGACCCTTTCCACGCCGCTGTAGACCTCGTCGGCCAGCAGCCAGGCGCCAACCCTGTCCGCAGCAGCGACGATGGCCTCCATCTCCGCCTCGGTCATGATGTACCCCGTGGGGTTGCTGGGGTTGCAGACGGCGATGAGTCTGGTCCTCTCGGAGACGACGTCGTTCAGTTCGTCGAGATCGGGAGCCCACCCCAGGTCCTCCCGGAGATGAAAGCTCTTGACGATGATCCCCAGATTCTGAGCGGCGCCCCAGATCTGCATGTAGTTAGGCAGCAGCATCACCATCTCTTCCCCCGGAGTCACCATGGTCTGGACGGTGATGTAGTTGGCCTCGGCGCAGCCGACAGTTACGAGCACGTTGTCGGGGGTCGCGCCTGGATACAGCGCGGCGATGCGCTCTCGTAGTTCGATGATGCCGTTGGCCTGGGGATAGTGGAGGGGGGTCGTGAGCAGTTGCTCGATGACCACCGGGTCCTCCACGAACTCGCTGACGCTCATAGGGTGGACGCCGCTCTCGGAGAGGTTGTACTCCACGACGTTCTCCCACTTGGACATCATCCGTTCCATTTCAAAGGGTTGAAACTTGACCATCGGCCTCCTCGCTTTACATGTCTCCCACCGGTCCCGCACCTCCCCGCCCTCAGCCGAGAGCCCCTGTTCCCCTCCCTTGAGGGGAGGGGCTAGGGGAGGGTGCCTACAAACACTTCCTCCTTATGACCTCCAGCACTCCATCTGTGTTAGTGAGCACGTCGTTGTCCCAGAACCTCAGCACAGAGTAGCCTTCTTCCTCAAGCCACTTGTCTCGCTCGACATCACTCTCTCTTTGGGACCCATGATGCCCACCGTCCACTTCAACCACCAAACGCCTTTCGAGGCACACGAAATCAACGATGTAGTGGCCTATTGGGTGCTGCCTTCTGAACTTCAACCCTTCAAGTTGCCTAGCTCGCAAATGGGCCCAGAGCAGTCTCTCTGCGTCTGTGGACCTCTTCCTGAGATTCCGCGCCAAATTGGCCAGGTTGGATTTCATGGTCTCCTCACCCCCACCCCATCCCTCCCCCCTCAAGCGGGAGACAGTTCCAATCCTGCCTCCTTCATTCCCCTCCCTGGAGGGGAGGGTGCCTACAAACACTTCCTTCTTATGACCTCCAGCACTCCATCTGTGTTAGTGAGCACGTCGTTGTCCCAGAACC
>CAZNMJ010000247.1:0-4970 GCA_964573815.1 uncultured Anaerolineales bacterium | reverse complement strand
GTAGGAGAGTGCAATGAGCTGAAACTCCTCGCCCCATGCGTGCCGGGGAAAATCGTAGGTGTCGGCCTGAACTACGGCCGTCTCATTGAGGAGGCGGGCGGTAGTGTGCCTGAGGTGCCTCATCTCTTTCTCAAACCACCCAGCGCGGTTGTCGGTCCAGCAGATCAGATTGTCTTGCCCAGGGCGTCGAATGAGGTCGTGTTTGAAGCGGAATTGGCGGTGGTGATGAAGCGGCAAGCCAAGCACATCCCGCCCTGGGAAGTCCAGGCCCATGTGCTGGGCTACACCTGTGGGAACGACGTCACAGCGCGGGATCTGCCGAGGCAAGATGCGCGCGCGAAGAGTTTTGACACGTTTTGCCCACTGGGTCCTTGCATAGCCACTGGTCTGGACCCCACCGACCTGATGCTTCGGTCGCGCGTCAATGGGCAGCTGCGGCAGGAGGCTTCGACCGGAGACATGGTTTTCCAGGTACACGACCTGGGTGAGCTTCATCTCCCAGGTGATGACCCTGGAGCCTGGCGATGTGATCCTGACCGGGACGCCACCTGGTGCAGGCACCCTGCACAGGGGTGATCTAGTCGAAGTCGAGATCGAGGGCATAGGCACGCTGAGAAACGAGGTGGTGGCAGAGACGTGATCGGCGATGCGCCAAGCACAAGACCATCTGGGCCTACGCATCGAGCTTCGCATGCCATTGCCTGTCAATAGCTATGCAAAAAGGAGCTACCAGCATGAGTAACCGTCAGATGACAGACTACCTTTGGCTGGACGGAGAAGTGCTTCCCTGGGCCGAGGCCACGGTGCACGTCACCACCGTCGGTGTCTCGGCCAGCTCGGCTGTCTTCGAAGGCATCAGAGCCTACTGCAATGCGGGGCAGGGCCAGTTATACGTCTTTCGTCTGCTCGAACATATGCACCGGCTGGATAATTCTATGAGACTGGTCTGGATGGAGCCTAAGTTTTCAGCGGAGGAATTGGCGGCGGCGGCCCTGGAGCTGCTCAGAACGAACCGGGTTCGAGAGGATTTCTATATCCGGGCCATGGCCTTCAATTCCGGAAGTGGGTTCTTCGCCAAAGGGTTTGAAGAGGAGACGCGTATTCTCATCGAAACCCTTCCTTTTGCGTCGCATTTGGGAGACAACGACCGCATGGCCTGTTGTGTGAGTTCGTGGACCCGCCTTGCCGATAACGTCATGCCCCCCCGCGTCAAGTGCGGATCCAACTACGCCAACAACCGCCGCGCCCTCAAGGAGGCGTGGACGAACGGTTACGAGAATGCGATCATGCTGAACAGCCAGGGGAAGGTAACAGAGGCCACGGCAGCTTGCGTCTTCATGATCCGCGATGGCACCCCAATCACCTCACCCGTGACCAGCGGCATCTTGGAGAGCATCACCAGGGCAACACTGATCGAGCTGTTCCGCGACCGGTTGGGCAGGCCCGTCATCGAACGTGACATTGACCGTACCGAGTTGTACATCGCCGACGAGCTTTTCTGCTGCGGGACAGGTCAGGAGATCACGGCAGTCACTTCCGTAGATCGCTTTCCCGTGGGCAAGGGAGAGGTTGGCCCCCTCACCAAAGAGATAGAGGCACTCTACCACAGCATCGTGCGCGGAGAACACGCAGATTACACGGAGTGGCGTTCCCCTGTGTGGTAATACCTCAACCCCGGGCGTCACAGGTGCGCCGATGCCCAACCCGGGAAGTGTCCGTTACACGGGCGTTTGATCCCCCAGAAGCCTCCTCTCAGGTAAGCGACAGGCAAGGCGATGGTACGGTTGGGTGCCGTGAACCGTGCCAGCCGATTGCGGAACATCTCTCGAGAAACACCTGGGCACCTGGCCGCTTGCGGCGAGGTGCCCATTTGGCGTCTCTATCCTCTCGGCACATTTCTGTCGGGCGGGATGTCGATAGAGTCTGTCAGGAAGGGCTCGTAGCGATGCAAACCTGGCAACGCAACCTGTACAGCCTGTGTGCCGCAGAGTTCGTAGCCCTCGCTGGTTTGAGCGTGGTAATTCCTTTTCTACCCTACTACGTGCAGGAGTTGGGCGTGACGGGATTGGAGCAGGTGGAGTTCTGGTCAGGCGCGTTGCTCACTGCTGTGGGCGTAGCTATGGCCATCTTCTCCCCCATCTGGGGCTGTCTGGCCGATCGCTACGGGCGCAAACTCATGGTGGAGCGCGCCCTCTTCGGCGGGGCGCTGGCGCTAGCGGCTACGGCTCTCGTCCAGAATGTGCAGCAATTGCTGGTCGTGCAGTTCCTGCTGGGCTGCATGGCTGGTACCGTCCCTGCCGCGGCGACTTTGGTGGCCAGTTCGGTCCCTCGCGAGAGGGCGGGTTATGCCTTGGGGCTGTTTCAGATGGCCGTCTTCAGCGGGATGTCGGCCGGACCGTTGGTGGGTGGAGTGGTGGGCGATGTTTTCGGCTATCGGCCGGCCTTTCTCGCGACCGGGGGGCTGAGCCTCCTGGCCGGGATCACGGTGCTGGTTCTCGTACGCGAGGAGCCCGGGCCAGCTCACCCCGGTCCGGAGGTGCGACAGGACAGCGTCTGGCATGGGGTTAGAATGGTGTTCCGCACGCGACAGTTGCTGGCGGTCCTGGGAATCGACTTGCTGTTGCGGTTGGCGGCCAGGATGATGTGGCCGGTCCTGCCCCTGTTCGTCCAGACGCTGGTTTCGAGCGAAGCGCGCGTAGCTTCAGTGGTCGGGTTCATATTCGGGCTGACCGCCGCAGGCAACGCTGCCGGGGCCGTCCTGCTGGGGCGAGCCAGCGACCGCGTTGGCTATCGCACTATACTCCTGGCTTGCGCCTCGGGGATGGCCCTCGTGTACATACCGCAGTTCTTTGTGGTCACGCCACTTCAGCTACTGATCCTTCAGACCGCCGGAGGGGTGGCTATGGGCGGTAGCCTGGCCACCGTAGGAGCACTGCTGGCCAATCTGTCGCCCGAGGGGCGGCAGGGGATCGTTTTCGGCCTCGATGCGAGCGCGGTCTCCGTGGCCAACGCGCTAGCGCCTTTCACCGGGGCCAGCGTGGCTATGGGGCTGGGCTTACGAGCTCCGTTCCTGCTTGCGGCAGGTGTCTACGGGGTGGCGACATTGATTGTGCTATGCGGAATCCCTAGGCGCCAACCAGAGCAGCCGATTTAGGAGCCAGGCGAAACGGAGCCCGCGCGCATGGCGGGCTTCGGTGGACTCGGCTGGAAGACCCCGACCAGCTACATCGCCCCATAGTCCCCGTTTGCGACTCACCTGGTCCGAGCTATTGTGCCCGTGATGCCCCGCCGTCGGCAAGGTCGCATGCCCCCCATCCCCACTGATGCTACCATTCAGTGACTTCGCCTCCACTTCGATGATCGTCTGAGAGACGCACCTTATCCTGGCTGTCATCGATCGGCACGTGCATTCAAGAGGAGGATGAAGCATGAGGAGCAACTGCCCCCAGAAGTGGTCTACCAACTGGTGGCCGATGTCGGCTTCAGAAGACACTTTCATTCTGGAGGTTTGGAGGCCACGAGAGAGCTGGTCGAGTCATGCCACATTGCCAACACAAAGAGCGGGCCAGGCTCTGGTGCACGTTTCCAATCCTGGCCCAACGGGCTCACTATTCCATGCCCCCAGCGGAATTCGAATCCGCGTCGCCACCTTGAAAGGGTGGTGTCCTAGTCCACTAGACGATGGGGGCATCTACATGCTTATTATAGCGGAGAGAAGCTCCCAGGTCAAGGCCGCAATGCGGAGAGTGTGGACAACTGATCTACCAACTGCCGCTGGAGCGCTCCTTCGATACGGCCTGCGGCCTACTCAGGATGCGTCCAGCGGGCCGTCGTCTTCCCAACGGTGCTGGTCATCCTGCCCTTGTGGTCAGCCCCAACTCCTCCAGCTTCTCTTTCGTCGGCACCCCCTCCTCGTCCCAACCCCGAAGTGCATAATACTCCTCCAGTAGGGGCTCGAGGTCTACGACCTTGTTCTTGGAGTGGCCGCGGGGCAGGGTCTCCTCAGAGAATCTGGGCGGCAAGCTATCGTCTTTCCTGGTGAAGCCCTCTCTCAGGTTGAAGAGTCTCTCCAGGTTCCAGATCCTCTCGCCCATGGTCAGAAGCTGTCTTCCGTCCACGGGCTCGCCGGTCACCGCGGATAGAAGATCTGCGTAATGCTCAGGGTTGAGGGCGAAGATGGTGAAGATGCACAGGCCCAGCGAGTCGATGACCGCGCTCAGGTCCTGGTATAGTATCACGAGAGCGGCCTTCCCCTCGCTGGCGAAGCGGTCCACGGCGTAGGGAGTGGCCAGAGCCTCGGGGCCGACGAAGTAGGCCCGCAGATGGCAGCCGCCCCGGTTGGAGGTGGCAAAGGCCAGCCCCATGGACCTGAACCCGCGGGGGTCATAGGCAGGGAGTTCCAGACCCTTGACGCTCATGGAGAGTTCCGGGTGTCCGAATCGAGAGGCCAGTCGGAGGGAGCCCTCGGCGAGGAGTTGGCCGAAGCCCTCGTTAGGCCCGATCAATTCCGTGCACTTGAGGACAGCTTCGCCATTTCCGAAGCGTAGCTCAGTGCCCAGTTCCTCCCTGATCATGTTCTCTGTCGCCTTGTCCAGGTATCCTCTCTCCCACAGTTCCATGGCACAGGCGATGGTGTTACCAGCGGATATGGTGTCGAAACCCCATTCGTTGCAGTTGTAGTTGGCCTCGGTGATGAGTTCCAGGTCCTTCACCCCGCAGTTGGGGCCCAGAGCCCACATGGTTTCGTACTCGGGTCCTTCACCACTGCGATTGGCCGTCCTGGTGGCTCTACCGCAGGCCACGGGGCAGGTAGCGCAGGCCACGCTCTTCTCGTAGAGGAGTTCTTTGAGGGTTTCCCCGGAGACGGAGTCGGCGTCCGGGAAGTACCCCTCCTGGAAGTTCCTGGTGGGAAGCGCACCGTACGTGTTGATGATGTTGATCAGAACCGCTGTTCCGTACTCCTTGAGGGC
>CAZNMJ010000246.1:0-5008 GCA_964573815.1 uncultured Anaerolineales bacterium | reverse complement strand
GCGATGAAGTCTCGCGCTTCAGAGGAAGGTCCCCGTTGCCAACCATCCTGATCGTTGCCCTCCTGCTGTTTGCCGTCGTCATCCCCTTTCGGTACATAAGGCCTGCATATGCCAGGCCGCCTCTTCTGTCGCCTGCAGATGTGCTAGGCTTGGAGCACCAAGTGTCCCTCAACTTCGGCGACAAAATCGAGCTGCTGGCATACGAAGCAGATGGGGACGAACTAGAACCTAGACAGACGATGGGAGTGACCCTCTATTGGCGGGCGCTGACCGAGATGGAGCAGGACTACACTGTCTGCGTTCGCCTGCTCGGACCGGATGGGGAGACAGATAGGGCGGATTGCACGTATCCCGGACGTGGGAACTATGCTACCTCCTTGTGGAAAGCGGGTGACATCTTCCCCGACCAATACAGCGTGCGGATTCCTAGAGACTTCCCTGCTCCCTCGCTTGCCCAGATCAACGTGGCAATCTTCCGCTACCCGGAGGAGGAGTATCTACCTGTGGCTGATCCCGGAGGGACGGAGATCGGCCGGAGCGCAACGTTTGGACGTGTGAAGGTCGGAAGCGGTGAGGAGTTCGACCCGGACATTGCCCATCGTCTGTCCTACAATCTCGGCGACACCATAGCTTTGATCGGCTATGCACTAGAGGGGACGCCTTCACCGGGCAACATGCTTACAGTCATACTGTATTGGAGCCCTGGGGTTTCCATCAACGAAGACTATACAGTGTTTGTCCACCTGGTCGACAAAGGTGGGGAACTATACGCTCAGAACGACGCTCAGCCGCGCAATAACGCCTACCCCACCGGCCTGTGGGCTGAGGGGGAAATCATCGAAGACGAACACAGCTTCGCCTTGCCGCCGGATATCCCGGCTGGCACCTACGAAATCCGGGTGGGGATGTACTCACTGGACACCATGCAACGCCTGCCCGCTGTCGATGAACAGGGCAATCGGCAGCGCGACGACGCGATCCTGCTCACGGAGGTCACTATCGCACCTCAGGCTAATCCGTGAGGGCGAGTGATTAAGAGAACTGAAGGCTGTCTCTGAGTTTGCCCGACGTAGCTTTCAGTCGCGGAGAGATGGGAGAAGCAGATGAGTTTCTGGGCGGACAAGCGAGTCCTGGTCACAGGGGGAGCTGGTTTCCTGGGCTCCTATGTGGTCGGGAAGTTGCATCAAAGAGGCTGCAAGGAAGTCTTCGTGCCACGCAGCAGAGACTATGATCTCAGGGAGATGTCTGCCGTCATCAGGCTCTATGAGGAAATCGATCCACAGGTGGTCATCCATCTCGCCGCGGTGGTGGGAGGGATAGGCGCCAACCGGGAGCGGCCAGGCGAGTTCTTCTACGACAATCTGATCATGGGCGTACAGTTGATGGAGCAGGCACGGCATTTCGAGGTTGAGAAATTCGTTGGCGTGGGCACCGTCTGCGCTTATCCGAAGTTTACCGCCGTTCCTTTCAAAGAGGAGAGCCTTTGGGATGGGTACCCTGAGGAGACCAACGCCCCCTACGGTCTGGCTAAGAAGATGCTGCTCGTGCAAGGGCAAGCGTACGGCGCCCAGTATGGGTTCAACTCTATCTACCTCTTGCCTGTGAACCTGTACGGACCCGGGGACGACTTTGACCCCTCGTCATCGCATGTGATTCCTGCGCTGATTAAGAAGGCCTTCGATGCTCTGGACGAGGACGAAGATGAGATTGTTGTTTGGGGCACCGGCAAAGCCACCCGCGAGTTTCTATACGTTGAGGATGCGGCGGAAGGGATACTTCTAGCCACTGAGAAGTACGACAAGCCCGATCCAGTAAACCTCGGAGCCGGCTTTGAGATCTCCATCAAGGATTTGGTGGGGCTGATCGTTGAGTACGCGGGCTTCAAGGGCAAGATCGTCTGGGATACTTCCAAGCCCGACGGCCAGCCTAGGAGATGCTTGGACACTACCAAGGCGGAGAAAGAATTCGGATTCAAGGCCAGGACGGACTTCCGTGAGGGCCTTCGCAGGACGATAGATTGGTGCCGCGAGCAGCGTAGGAAAAGCCTCCTATGAAGATTCTCTTTGTTTGCTCCTCACTGGACTTGCGACACCCTTTTAGCGCCACCCCATCCTGGTGGCAACTGCTGAAGAATCTGTCCGAGGTCGGTGTGGAAGTCCTTGCCACGCCATATCAGGGATACAGCATCGAGAGCCCATGGTGGCATGCCTACGACAACCCTTGCCAGAGGGAAGGAGTCCTGTTCCAGAAGATCAGACATGTTGTGCAAAGCCCGCGGCGACTGCGCGGGTACACACAAGATGCACCGAGCGCTGGTGAAAGCGTGACTGACAAGCTGGTGAGGAAACTGGCAAATACCCTGGTACGGCCCCGTTGGCAGAAGCATCTGTCCCACATCCTGGACAGAGACCAGGGCGTTGACGCCATAATCACTCTCAATATTCCTCCTAACCACCTTAGGGGCCTGCCTGCCTATCTCAAGCGACGATACGGTGTGCCTACAATTCACTATGACGGCGATTTGCCGGCCAGTCTGCCCAAGTTCCAAGGGTTTGCCTCCGGGTTCAGGCACTACCAAGGGGCCGATCTGACGGAGTACGATGGTTTCATCTCAAATTCCAGGGGAGCCATTGGGGAATTGATGAAGATGGGGGCTAGAAACGTCAACGTGCTCTATTTCGCAGTGGATCCTGAGTGGTTCAGGGAGGTCCCCGTGCGGCAAGACATAGACTTGTTCTTCTACGGTCACGGCTACGAATACCGACGAGACTGGATGGAGACCATGATTGCCGAGCCCAGCAGGGAATTGCCGGATGCCAGGTTCGCGGTTCGAGCCACAGACATGGACATCGACCTGGGCAATACGGAAAAGCTGCCCTACATGTCTTTGGGCAAGCTGCGAGAGTATTCCTGTCGCAGCAAGATCAACCTCAATATAACCAGGAGGCCCCATTCCTCCACCTATGCCTCGTCGACAGCCCGTCCTTTTGAGTTAGCGGCGATGGGATGCTGCATCGTCTCCAACCCCTGTGAAGGAATGGAGGAATGGTTCGAGCTGGGCAAAGAGATCGTGATGTTCGACGATGCCCAGCAAGTCGTGGAGACGTACCGTTGGCTGCTATCTGACAACCCACTGCGGCGCGAGCTGGGCCAGGCAGCGCGCGAGAGGGTGCTGCGCGAGCATACATATCGGCATCGAGCCGATCAACTCGTGAGGATCATCGAAGGCTTTCTAACTGACGAGCAAAGTTGAACTGCTTGTCAGTCTGTAGCCAAGGGAACGCGCAAGGCAGGGAAAGCCGACAAATTTGCTCAGCTATTGATCGACGGAGCTCACTCATGCGGATCGGCATCAATGCGCTGTTCATGATACCAGGCGGCGTCGGGGGTTCCGAGACTTATCTTCGCAACCTGATAAAGCACCTCAAGAGAATTGATCAGACCAACGAATACGTGGTGTTCACAAACAGAGAAGGTTCAAACACGTTCGGTCTGGATCCGGGCAACTTCCGCGAGATCCCTTGCCCTGTTCGAGCGACATTTCGGCCGGCAAGGGTTCTCTATGAACAACTACTTCTCCCGCTTCAGGCGAAGAAGCACGACGTCGAGGTATTACATTCCCCCGGCTATACCGCCCCGGCGCTGGCTCCCTGCGCCTCCGTGGTTACGATCTACGACCTGAATTTCCTCCGTCACCCGGAGGCGTTCTCTCGGTTCTCGGCACTATCCCTGAGGATTCTGGTGCCGATGGCCGCGCGGAGTTCGGACATGATCATAACGCTGTCGAAGAGCTCGATGCGAGACATCGTGAGTGCGCTAGGGGTTCCTGAGGACAAAGTGCGCGTCATCTACCCCGCGGCGAGCGTGCCTTTGTCCGAGCACGGGGGAAGCACTATGAACCACTTGAAAACCAGGTACGATATTCAGAGGAGGTTCATCCTCACCGTGGCCGCATCTCACCCGCACAAGAACCTCTGCCGGCTTGTGGAGGCATATCATATTCTCCGGAAGGAGTACTCGGTGGACCACCAGTTGGTACTGGTGGGTCTGAAAGGGCGGGACCACTCGCGGCTGATGAACTTGATTGCCGAGCTGTCGCTCGAAGATGATGTCGTCGTCACAGGGTGGATACCTGGAGAGCACCGCGCTCTGATCTATGAGGCAGCAGACGTCTTTGTTTTCCCCTCGCTCTTCGAAGGTTTCGGAATACCAGTGTTGGAGGCGATGATGCACGGGCTTCCGGTTGTGTCATCCAATGCTCCGTCCTTGTCTGAAGCGGCAGGGGATGCTACAATCCTGATAGATCCCTACAACGTCGATGAGATGGCGGCGGCGATTCATAATGCACTGGTAGACCCCGGGCTGAGGACGTCCCTTGTGGAGAGAGGACGCGAGCAGGCCAAGAAGTTCTCATGGGAAGAGACCGCCAGGCAGACGCTGGCGGTATATGAGGAAGCAGTGAACCGAATGGGGGCAGGCGACAGCAGATGGAGAAGTCCTACGTGAGTTGGACTGAGCAAACATGGCGTGATAAGTGCCAGATCGCCAGGCACGGTGTGACGGCACCGGCAGAGGCTTTGAGAGGCATGGCCCTCAGCAGCACCCAAGTCCGTCGATGGTCTCCTGTAGGTGAGGAGTCACGCATATGCTGAAGGAATGGATCGAGATCATCAGGTATCGGGAACTGGTGAGGAATCTGGTCAGTAAGCAACTGAAGGTACGATATAAACGTTCGGTGCTGGGCCTGATGTGGGCGTTGCTGTATCCGCTGCTGATGATGGTGGTGATGAACATCGTCTTCTCGAACATTTTCCAGTCCTCTCTGCCAAACTTCCCTGTCTATCTGCTCTCGGGGATCGTGCTGTGGAACTTCTTCTCTCAGACGACAATGGATGGGGCAAACACGATCTTGACGAATGTGAACATCATCAAGAAGATATACGTTCCCAAAGGTGTATTCTCTGTGGCCACTGTACTGTCTGGTCTGGTCCATCTCGCGCTGGCCGTG
>CAZNMJ010000245.1:0-5016 GCA_964573815.1 uncultured Anaerolineales bacterium | reverse complement strand
GTGGTCAACTGAATGCTGTGTGCCAGCCGTGTGTTGCTTTGTCCGGCCCATGGAGTTGCAATATAATACCATCAGGACGGTGAAGGGTGCCTTGACGCTAGACCTCGGGTGAATCGAAATGAGATTGTCGGTATTGATTCCCGTCTACAATGAAGAGCATACGGTGGAAGAGGTGTTGAGACGCGTTGAGGCTGTAGATCTGGAGAAGGAGATCATCGTAGTTGATGACTGCTCTACCGACAGAACTGCGCAGATACTCTCCACCCTACAACGAGAGAACCTTGTCGTGATCACTCATGACCGCAACCGAGGCAAGGGCGCAGCTATACGCACCGCTCTTGCAGCGGCCTCTGGGGATGCGTTCATCATTCAGGACGCCGATCTGGAGTACGATCCCAGAGACTATCACAGGCTTCTTCAGCCGCTTATCGGGGGCAGGGCCCAGGTGGTATATGGCGTCAGGTCCTTGGATGAGCAAGAGTGGCACATGCGGTGGGGCAACCGCGTCCTCACCAAGGTCACCAATCTGCTCTACGGTGGGAGTCTCGAAGACATGGAGACATGCTACAAGCTGATCGATAGAGCGGTGATGTCTGACCTCGAGCTGCATGCTGACGGATTCGACATCGAGGCTGAAATCACGGCCAAGATACTGAAAAAGGGCTACGACATCCACCAGGTCCCCATCTGGTACTCCCCCCGCACTCAGAAGAAACTGACACCCCTGGATGGGCTACCCGCGCTGTGGGCACTGATTAAGTTGCGCTTCACGGCCTGAAGTCGGTGGATGCCGGTGATATGGTGGCTGGTGCAAGAAGATGATCCGAAGGCCACTGCTGCCGGTGATAGCCGAGTCGCTCTGGATGCCGGGCGCCGACGCCCTCTCCCGCTCCCTGCTGCGATGGCCGAACAGTCCATCGCCAGACCTACTAGTTCACTCAGGCGGAACAAAACGATTTGCGCGCTTGGGGCATGACTGATCGGGAACGTGTTGACTGGATGGCCGATGATCTCTGATCGGAACAGGGGGGCTCTCCGGGCAGCTGGCAAGACATGACAAAGACTGAAGTGGAGTGCAGTCCGGTTCTGAACGTCGTGGACCTAGGCCTTGAACCGTATGACCGGGTCCTTGATCTACAGCACAGACTCGTTCGCGCTAGAAAGCATGGGCTGGTCGCCGATACGCTCATCCTCGTTGAGCATCCACCGGTGATTACCATCGGGCGGCGGGGCAATGAGAGCAACATATTGGCGTCCCGAGATTGGCTAGCTAGACACGGCATCCAGGTGCGTGGGGTGGAACGTGGGGGTGACGTGACCTATCATGGCCCCGGCCAGTTGGTTGGTTATCCGATCATGAACCTGCGCCAGCATCGCCAGGACGTAGGCTGGTACATGCACTCCTTGGAGGAGGTGCTGATACGGACGCTGAAGGAGTACGGGCTCGCTGCCGGGCGCTTGGCGGGAAACATTGGGGTGTGGCTGAAGGGTCAGCATAAGATCGCCGCCCTGGGAGTCCGCATCGAGGATTGGATCACCTATCACGGCTTTGCCCTCAACGTGGGGCCTGATCTCTCCCACTTCGAGCTGATTGTACCCTGCGGACTCGCAGGCAAGGAAGTCACGTCCATGGAGAAGACACTGGGACGGCCAGTGGACATGGCCTTGGTACGTGAGCAGGTGAGTGAGAGTTTCTCTATTGTTTTCGGAATGGAGGTACGGGAAACTCGCCTTGACGACATAGTCGTGGAAATGAAACCGCAGTCCGTAGGCAGCTCCCGTGGAGCAAACCGTGCTGCGCTGTGAGGGAAGTGAGACAACTCTCGAGACTGTGGCAGAATCGCCCGACATGGTGCTGGTTCGCGCGTGTTGCGTATCACTTCTTCTGTTACCAATCGTCGAGCGCGCAACGCGGCACGCTATCCTCCACCTAGCGCAAGACTGAAGTCCTGCGCTGGGGACTATAAGTCCGGCTAAGACCGGTTCGGGAACATGCTTCGAGCACCGTTCCCTTCACTCGTAGCATCGGGTTGGAAGCTCAATGCCCTTCCACGGCGAGCTTTCTACACTCTCAACTCGCAAGGCTTGTCAAAACGGCTGCAATGTGCTATAATATCTATAATCAAAGGTGAGCCGTCGGGGCGTAGCGCAGCCAGGTAGCGCACTTGTATGGGGTACAAGTGGTCGGAGGTTCAAATCCTCTCGCCCCGACCAAATGGAGCCTTGCGTAGCGGGGAGTTGTTCCCTCTGCCTTGCAATGGGCGCTATGTCTTGAACGGATGGCCGGCAGCCCGCTATGCTGTCGGCCATTCTTGGTGTTCGTAAGGGTGAGCAGTACGCGACAATGGATCATGGACGACGTAGTCTACTCGTGCCCGGGCCTAACTGAAGACGATGTAGAGATACTGCGCAGGATTGAGGGCGATCTTCCCATCCTGGCTGACATCACTGGCGCAGACATGTTGATCTACTGCCGGTTGGCGGAGGATCAAGGGGTAGTGGTGGCTCAGGCCTACCCGCATTCGGTGCCTCCCATCTACGATGAGCCACTGTGCGGACAGGTGCTTGTCGCTCCTGAGAAACCTGCCGTTTTTGAGACTTTCGAGACCGGGAATGCTACTCGGGAAACGCAGGGCGTGCTAGACGAGGGCGCTCCCGTGATCCAAGAGGCCCATCCCATCTATGGGGCTGATGGTCAGGTGATCGCCGCTCTGTCTGTCGAGAAGACCATGATAGAGGAGGAGCGTCATCGGCATCGGCCCATCAGATTCCGGAGGGCCCTTGAGAGGGTTCAGGCCATGGTTCTTCTGGGCGAGCTGGAGGGTCTGGACACGCTATCTCCTTTTGGGGAGGAGGATGGCATTCTACTCGTCGATCATCGCCACCGCATCCGCTACGCGAGTGATATCGCGACCAACCTGTACCGTAGACTGCGATACATGGAGACCTTGGAGAAGAAAGAGCTCTCCAGCCTGGACGGCGCGGGAGACGCGCTCCTGAGGGAGGCGCTGCGAGAGAAACGCTGTCTGGAACAAGAGGCTGAGGAAAGTGATCGGGTTTGGATCAGGAAGGCCGTACCTGTCTTCGCGCAGACTGACACAGTGCCGCTATCTCGGCGCTTGTTGCGACTTCCAAAGATCGCCGACAGAACGGTCACCGCTGTCCTCATCTTAATCCGTGACGCAACGGCCGCCCGGCGCGAAGAAAAGGAAGCGAGAATACGGGCGGCCATGATCCAGGAGATTCACCATCGGGTGAAGAACAATCTGCAGACTATCGCATCCCTGATCCGCCTGCAAGCTCGAAGGGCCGACTCTCACGAGGTGCAACAGGTGCTGGAGGACAGCGTGAGTCGTATCCTGAGCGTGGCCGCGGTGCACGAGTTCCTTTCGGAGCATGAATCGCGCGTCATCAACCTTAAAGACGTGAGTCGAAGAATCGTTGACCAGCTGCGTCAGGGCGTGGTGAGTGGCGAAGAAGGCATTCGTTTCTCGGTGCTCGGCCCGAACATCTACCTACCGACGCAGCAGGCAAGTGCCTGTGCGCTGATCATCAACGAACTACTGCAAAACGCACTGGAGCATGGCTTGTCTCCGAGCCAGGGAGGCGAGGTTTCGGTGGAGCTACGGGACGGCGCGGACACGGTAACCTTGAGGATCAGCAATTCTGGAAGAGGCTTGCCGGAAGGGTTCGACCTCGAGCGAGATAGCCATCTAGGGTTGACAATTGTGCAGACTCTGGTGAAAGATGACCTGAGAGGGCAGTTCGAGCTCAGCGATGGCCAGGGTGTGCAAGCCATAGTGACTTTCCCGAAGATTCCCTTAGGAGGTGAACTGAAGTGGAGCGACATAGAGTAATCGTTGCGGATGATGAGTCCATCGTGCGAATGGACCTCAGAGAGATGCTGGACAGTCTAGGATACCTAGTTGTGGGGGAAGCCGGTGATGGCGAGAGTGCTGTGCATCTATCCCGAGAACTGAAGCCAGATATCGTGATCATGGACATCAAGATGCCAGGTATGGACGGGATAGATGCAGGCAGAGTCCTCACTGAGGAACGGATCGCCCCTGTGTTGCTTCTCACTGCCTACAGTCAACAGGATCTGGTCGAGAGGGCCAAAGAGGCTGGGGTGATGGCGTACATCGTCAAGCCGTTCCACGAGGCTGACTTGGCGCCAGCCATCGAGGTGGCCTTGCAGAGGTGGAGGGAGTTCCGTGCTCTCGAGCAAGAGGTGGAAGACCTCAAGGAGGCTCTCGAGACGAGGAAACTTGTGGACCGCGCCAAAGGCATCCTTATGGATACTCAAGGACTCAGCGAGGCGGACGCCTTCCGTCGCATTCAGAAGACAAGTATGGATCAGCGCAAGCCCATGAAGGAGGTCGCCGAAGCCATCGTTCTCGCGCATGAAGCAGGAAAGGGAGAATAGGCTAACGAGCCAGAGCCTCGCCGATGAGATAAGCCATTGGATAGGCCTTCAGGTGGAGATGGCCAGTGCCAAAGGCGCCGTAGTGGGAATGAGTGGTGGGCTGGATTCGTCGGTCACAGCCATCCTATGCAACCGAGCTCTCGCGGACGAAGTCCAGGGTCTCATCCTTCCGTGTCACAGTGACCCCGCTGACGAGAAACACGCTCGACTGGTGGCCAGGCTATTTGGGATCAGGGTCGACAAGATAGACCTCGGCCCTGTGTTCGATATCCTGGTGCGCACTCTTCCCCGCGATGGTCAGGTGCCTGTGGCCAACGTGAAGCCTCGCCTGCGGATGATTGCCCTCTACTACTATGCCAACCGCCTTGACTACCTGGTAGTCGGTTCGGGTAACAAGAGCGAGTTGATGACCGGCTACTTCACCAAGTACGGGGACGGAGGCGTCGACATCCTACCGCTGGGCGGCCTGCTCAAGACCGGGGTGCGCGAATTGGCTCGGGAATTGGGGGTTCCCGCCGAGATCGTGAAGAAACCCCCCAGTGCCGGGCTGTGGGTGGGCCAGACCGACGAGGGTGAGCTGGGAATCACAT
>CAZNMJ010000244.1:0-5033 GCA_964573815.1 uncultured Anaerolineales bacterium | reverse complement strand
TCAAGGGGCTCCAGCAGATCCTCTTGGAGGGGGTTGAGGAGCCTGCCCTTGAGACCCGATTCTTCGTCGTCGGTGAACCATTCCTCCCGCAATGGCTCCACGAGCCTGGTCCTGACTTCACCGATCGCATCCGGCAGAGATCCCACCAGTCCCGATATCCTGTCCAGCGCATCAAGCATAGCTGGTCCGACGCCGGGGATCCGTTCGACCAGGGAACTGAGGAAGCTCCCCACAGCATCACTGAGGGGGCTGACGACCTCCTGGATCTCGCTCATAGTCTCCTGGAGCTGTGTCACACGGTTCTCCATGCTGGTGAACAGGCTTTCCACGACCCTCAGTCCTCTACGGATGGTGGAGAAAGAGTTCTCGAAGGCAGTCACCCCTGCATCGACCAGATTTACGCCCGTCTCGAGCACCACGATTCCGGCCTCAAGTCCGTCCAGGGAGATAGCCAGAGCGGCGACGCCCGTGGTGAGGATGGCATCTATGCCCACGCGTTCCAGTTGCTCGTACAGCGTCAGGAGACCCCGCAGTTTCATCAACTCGGCTTCGCTTTCTAGGCCGGCTGCCGCCTGCCCCGCCTTCACGCCGAGGGAGCCTGCCGCAAGTCCTGTGGCGAGATTAGTGGAAACCAGAGCGACGCCTCCGGCTGTCAACCCTACCAGAAACTGCCGCCGGGTGACGCCGTCGCTGAAGAGGACTGCCTCCTCACGCGTGCCGTCCTCGATCGAGTCGAATACGTCCGCAATCTTCGCCATGGTGTGATCATCACAGGACTCAAGACGCTGCAAGATACTGCTTCGAACTTGTTCAGACTGCGGGTCTTTGGCCACCATTCGTCACCTCCGTCTTGTCAGGCTATTCCTCAACCCACTCGGCGACGCCCCCAGGGGAATGTCATCTGGTCCAAGACTGTCTTGCCACCCCCAAACGATTGCACGGTGCCGGTTCCCATCTCGAGGCAGAAGAAGGCCGCCATGTCCCGCGAGTCGATCATGCCATCAGCGTTAGAGTCTGCCTCTATCCTGCTGAAAACAATCTCCTGCCCATCCTCAAGCCAAGAAGGGGCCAGCTTCAGTCCGGGCCCGGTGGTCAGCCGCGCCTGCTCGCTGCCGTCGGCGTTCATGAGATAGATCTCCTCTTGTCCGTCGCGCAGCGATTCAAAGGCGATCATCGTCCCATCGGGGGACCAGGCGGGAGCGCCATCGTCAGCTGGGTGATTGCTGACGTTCACCTGATTGGAGCCGTCCGCATTCATCACATAGATCTCGCTGTTCCCATCACGCGTACTCTCAAAGGCGATCCTGGCGCCATCCGGGGACCAAGCGGGTGCCAAGTCATCAGCCTGCCTACCGGTTAGCCTGGACTCCTGACCGTCTTCATCTCGGAGCCAAATGTCGGCGCTGCCCTCTCTCTCAGACACGAAGAGAAGCCGAGCGACCATAGGTCGCGGAACGGAAGGAGCCCGTCCCAGGGCTACCGAGGTGTATTCCCCCGCCCGCACTTCCACTTCCGAACTAAGAGCGCGCACTTTGGCCACCCCCTCTGAAACCTCAACCCGAGTGCTTCCCTCGTCGTTGACAGCAACACGATGGCGACCAGCCGTCAATGCGACCTCCGCCGATGGAGTAACCACTTCGTATCGCAGCTCAGGTTCCAGGGAGGGGGATAGTTCGTGCCAGGTCTCGCCCCGCCGGACCTCCAGTTCAAGAGTTGCGCGGCTGTTCTTCGACAACTGCAGGCGCCGCAGTAGGGCCTCGGTACCCGGTGTCAGCTCGATCGTGGCGTCGGGGGACAGCACGAGAAGTGCCCGCGAGTCAGATCCCGTTTCAATGACATCGCCTTCCCCGACCTCGATGACCTCGGACGATGAAGCAAAGACCTCGCCACTCCCGCGCCTCACACTGGCAGAACCTTCCTCTACAAACAGGACGGCTTCCTCTCGCCCATCTACCCGCAGGAAGTACCAGACGAGCAGACCGATCATAGCCAGCGCGAGGATAGAGAGAAGAGAGAAGACGACCTTTCGCAACACGTCTCGACCATTATAGCATATCAGCAAGTCGCGCGGCTAGACGGCAGACTGAGGATAGCAAAAGGACCACTCACTACACAACTCCACCTCATGGACGCGGCGATATGGGGAAGGGTGAAGCCACTGCGGCGGGATCAAGGAATCGTGGTAGTGACCGTAGGGGTGTGGCATTTAATGCGATTTTAACGGCGCCTTTATGACCCTTTAATCTGGGCACGGTACTATGTTTGCGTGGAGTGGCGTCCAAAAGGAAGTCAGTGTCGAAGGACAAATATATCGTGTGCTTCTCGTGGTCGGCACAGGCGCTCTGCAGGCGCCGGCTCTCGGGGCACACCGTCGCACGTGAGGGTCATGGCCGCATCTTCACACCGATCCACGTGCGCGCGTGGGAGGGATGTGACACAGTGATCAGAGCTCTGGTCATAGATCCTGACAACCAACTCGCGGAAAGTATCACTCGGGCGCTGGAAGGAGAGAAGATGGCGGTTTCCGTCGTCTACGATAGAGAAGAGACGCTGCTCCAACTGGAGAACGCACCTCCAGACGCCATCATCTTGGCCGTGGGCTCATCCCGGGACTCGGCTGAGGATCTGTGCAGGGACGTATGCGAGCGCACACTGGCCCCCTTGCTTGCGGTGGGGAAGATAGAACACTACCTCGCCGTGGAGCGCGTCCTAGTCGCCGGGGCTGATGCACACGTACTCCAGCCTTGCTCGACCAGAATCCTTGTCGCGCAGCTGTGGGCTCTGCTGCGCCGGGTGGGTCTCTCGCGCCCTGTGAGTGCAGCGTAATGCGCCAGCTGATACTACGCCACCATCACAGCTCTGGCCCAACTTCTATCCGATCATGCCTGGTGCCGTCGGTTCACTACCGTCCCCGAGGCTCGACTGGGTGTCCGTACCAGCCTCTGCTCCGTGAACCCACGTGGGATTCTCCGCGTGTCGGTACTCTATGGCGGCCCGTTCGCGGCTACTTGCGATGGAGCCAACTAGTTCACGTGAGCTTGACGGCGACGCGACCAACCGCGGGCCGCATTCTTAACCGCTTCTTAACCAAATAGAGCCAGAAAGGTCTTGACTCTTCAGCGGAGTGTTGTATTATAGTATTAGGTGTGCTGAGCGCAGACCTACAGTAGAGGCGATGAGGCGCCGCTTGAGTGTGGGCACCTGAGAGGCGCGGAGCCAGTGGTGCAACCGGCTACTAGTAGCCGGTTTTTTGTTTTGAATCAGGGTGAGCCTGGAAAGGGGGTGAGCCATCGAGATAGAAGGATTTGGGAAGGACGGGCAAGAGCCTGTCCGCGAGCGCCCGTGGAGCATCGTCTCCATGGAGATAGAAGAGAAAGGAGGTGAAACATGAAAAGGCGAATAAGCGCAGCGATGATGGTCTCGGGGACGATACTCCTATTGATTAGCATGGTCTTCAGTACCGTATCATTTGCAGCCCCGGGTGCCAGCGTGCTGAGTGACGAGCCTCCGCAGGGAACGCCCGATGAAGGGCAGCAGGTGGAAGTGCTGCAGGCTGCCACATGTGCCAAGGACAAGGACTGCAATGACGGTGACAAGTGTACGACCGACCAGTGCATCGACGGCGTCTGTAGCAACCCGCCCGTCGTTTGCGACGACGGTAATCCCTGTACGGATGATTCGTGCAACCCCAACAACGGGAAGTGTGTGACCAGCAACAACACTGCCCAGTGTGACGACGGGGAGGAGTGCACTCAAGGCGACACCTGCTCGGATGGGGAGTGCCAGCCTGGGGAGTGGGTCTGCCCCGCCGAGTGCGAGGACGACTCCGACTGCGACGACACGGACCCCTGTACCGAGGACTCCTGTGTCGGCGGTAGGTGTGAGTTTGTCAATTACTGCTGCCAGACCTCCAATACTAAAGAGTGCATAGGAAAGCCCATCGGGTACCAGTTTGTTAATCCGGGCGGCCAGTGTAAGGAGTGCGAGGGCGATCCAGGCACTGGCGGCTCGCCGACCCACTGCCACGTACAGCCGTGTGGGGGTGGCTGCACCTCCGACGCGGAGTGCGATGACGGTGCTTTCTGCAATGGCAGCGAGACGTGCGATGCGGCCACAGGCGAGTGCCAGGCCGGCACGCCTGTTGCCTGCAATGACGGCGACGTTTGCACCGACGACTCGTGTGACGAGCAGAACGACGAATGTGTCTACGTCTTCGACGCTACCAATGACCCGTTGTGCCAGGTCGATTGCCAGTCGGACCCCGAGTGCGACGACGGCGCCTTCTGTAACGGATCTGAGGCCTGCGTGAACGGTTCCTGCGTACCAGGGACTCCCGTGGACTGTGATGACTTGGTGGAGTGTACTGTCGATAGCTGCAACGAGGCCCAGGACGAGTGTGACCACACGCCGGACGACTCGCTGTGCGACGACGGCGCTTTCTGTAACGGCGACGAGACCTGCGATGCGACCCTCGACTGCCAGCCAGGGACGCCCCCTGACTGCGATGACCTGGACGGATGCACGGAGGACTATTGCGACGAGGCCAACGACACGTGTGCTCACCGTTTTGTCTGCCCTTGTGAGGAGGACTCAGAGTGCAGCGATGGCGTGGACTGCACCGTCGACACATGTGACGACAACCTGTGCGTCTACACCCCAGACGATTCGTTCTGCGACAACGAGGTCTTCTGCGACGGCGAAGAAACCTGCGACGAGGTCTTGGGTTGCCAGGATGGTACACCGCCCAACTGCGACGACGGCGATCAGTGCACCATCGACTACTGCGATACGACGACGGACGACTGCGCAGGCACGCCGGTCGACCCGCGCTACTGCTACACCGGGCCGACGGGCACGATAAATGTGGGCGTCTGCAAGGAGGGCATGCAGGAGTGCTCCGACGACGAGTGGGGCGCGTGCGTGGGCCAGGTCCTGCCGGGCGATGAAGTCTGCGACGGCCTGGACAACGACTGCGATGGGGCGGTCGATGAAGGCTGCGACTGCGTCGACGGCGAGACGAGACCCTGCGGCAG
>CAZNMJ010000243.1:0-5083 GCA_964573815.1 uncultured Anaerolineales bacterium | reverse complement strand
TTACCGTTTGGTCAGCGCCGGGGACTTCGTGATGCCTGAACTGCTGGAGATGCTCAAGGAGATGAGGGTCATCATCGAGCACATAGAGGGTGTATCACACTGCGTATTCAGGACTAACCACGCCTCCAACTACCTCCCACTGGCGGGCACGCTGCCCCAAGACAAGGAGAGGCTGCTGTTGACCATTGACCGGGCCTTGGCTGAGGGGCAGTCGGTCCTCCGTCCGGAGTACCTTCGAGCATTGTAGTAGAAGCAATAGCGCCAGACACGAAGCGGCCATCCGTCGAGAGGCAGATGGCCGCTTTTTCATATCTGCTGTTGCACACGCAGACCCAAGCTAGAAATTCAGCTTCCCGCACCGTGAGCCGTTGCTGGCGATGGGTTCGCCGCTCTGCATGATCTGCGTGATCTCGCAGTGGTTCTCGCAGTCCTGGCAGATGAAGGACTTGATCTGGTAGTCGAAATCGGCCAGTTCAAAACCCTTGAATTGGGTCTGGGCCGGGCGGTTGTCAAGGGCGAGCATGGCAGCGCCTATGGCTCCCAGAGATTCGGCGTGGGGTGGTACGATAACTTCGGCACCAAGCTGCTGCTCCAGCGCGTGCTTCAGAGCCACGTTCTTGCTGGTTGCCCCCTGGAAGGTGTAGGGCGGGGGACTGACCTTGCGGTAGAGCATGGCCAGGTAGTTGCGTACTAGCCCGCTGCAGACGCCCATTAACACATCCTCCAGCTGGTATCCGGAGTTCAGCTTGTGGACGGCGTCTGTGGTAGCGAAGACGGTGCAGCGAGAGGCGATATTCACCTCGTTCTGCCTTTGTAAGGCCAGCTTACCCACATCGTCAATGGGAATGTTCAGTCGGCCGGCAAGGGAGTCCAGGAAGGCGCCGGCGCCGCCCGAGCAGATCCTGTTCATCTCGAAGCCGGTGATGATGCCGTTCCGCAAGAAGATGACCTTGGAGTCCTCACCGCCGATCTCGAAGATGACGTGGACCTCGGGCACGAAGTGCAGTGTGCCTATGGCATGGGCCAGGATCTCCGTCTTGTGCAGGTCGGCTCCGACAAGCACCTTGGAGAACCCCGCGCCGCTCCCAGTGACCCCTACAGCTCCGACTTGCGCGCCATTGGGAATCTGCTCTCTGAACTCGGCCATCCCCTTCTTGACTGTGGGGATCACGCCGTGATTGCGCATGTAAAGTGTGTTGATGACGTTCTTCTTTTCATCGATCAGCGCGAACTTGACTGATACGCTGCCCACGTCAACTCCGAGGTAGTGCATGGCGCGCCTCCCCTCGCTCTTTCCTCAGGCGGATGACATCGACAAAGGTCTCGATTCGCGTCCTGATGGCCCCCTCACTGATGACCTCATCGAAACTCAGGCTCAGCACAGGGAAGTTGTAGTCTTCGCTGATTCTCCTGAGGATGGGTCTCACCGTGACCTCGGGCATACACCCCATGGGCAGAAGATGAAGCACCCCGTCGTATCCCTCTTCGTAGAATCTGATAGTATCCGCCACCGATTCCCTGCCATGCCCGGCCACCGAACAGGTCAAGTACGGTTGGGCGATCCTGACCGTCTCCGAACGTGGAGGGATGCTCTGGTTTAGCCACCAGGCCATCAACTTGCCCAGCACAAAACCGGGTGGATAGCGAAGTACTGCCTCTCCGAGGTTGAGGTGTCTGTGGACCTCCGCCCCCAGCTCACCAAGCATCTCGAAGATATGGCAGTTGCTGGCCGGTTCCACCAGCAGATAGAACTCTCCCACCACGCCAATGCGCAGCGGTTCCCGATCGATGGTCTCGATATCGGCGAAGAAAGACTCAGGATTCAGTCTGTCCAGTTCCTTGAAATCCGTCATGCCATCCAGCACCTTCAGCGCCCTATCCAAAGCCTTGTTGGTGGCCCCTCGATGCTTCTCGATGACGCGGTATCGCCACGAGAGCTCCTCCGTGAGTTCAATGAGGCGGAGCTTCTTGATGGCCACCCTCAGTGCACGGATGATATCCCAAGTGCCTCGGCCGGTGATTTCCTTTATCTGCTGGATCAGGCCCCCACCTTCACCCAGGACAAAGAGCTCTACATCAGCTCCGCTCCGCTCCATCACCAGTCGCTGCAAATGACCGTAGTGCCGGAAGCGGCACATACCGCCCCCGCCCCCCCCATGATTTCTGGATCCAGCCCGGGTATTCACGTAGAAGATGATGCTGTTGGCGCCCTGATCCAGCGTCTGGAGGTAGTTGCCGATGATGACCTTGAACGGCAGGCAGATGCCCTCGGGGCTGTATCTGGCCCCCAGCGCTATAGTCTCATTGGTGATGGGTGGCGGGATCACGATCTGGACGCCCAGTTGCTCGGCTGCCCCCTTGAAGGGTATCCAGGAATTGCCGCACAGGGGCAGGGTAAAGACGCGCTCCTTCATGCTGCTCTCCTCATCTTTACGGTGTCCACGAAGGTGTCGACTCTGGTGATTATGCCTGCCTCACCTGTATGCTCGTCAAAGATGAGGTGCATGCAGGGGATATCGTGTTGCTCAACTTCGTGCTCCACAAACGGTACGGTGATGGCATCCACTCCGCAGTTGAAGTTGCTGAGCACGATCACGCCAGCGATGTCGTGAGACAGTACCTCCTTCAGTTGGCCCATGGTTTCGTAGGCGAAGTCCCATTTCAGGAAAGACTCGCGTGGTTCGGGAGGTACTCTGTCGATGGTGATGACCTCCATGCCTCGATCTTCCAGTTTGGCGAGCAGGTTCAGATTGGCATACGCGTCATGAATCACGTAGCGGTGGCCCACGACGAGGATCTTCGTCTTGTGCGACGCCAGTTGCTCCCGGTACTTCTCATGCAGTTGGTGTTTGTAGTCTGCCCGGCTGGCAATGGCGCGGGAAGTGGCATCTTCGATCTTCTTGCCATTGTCGGTGAAGGCACCCGCCAGCTGTCGCATTCCTGGTTCGAACCGTCCATCGTCCACCTCGCAGCGCAGGAACTTGATGTCTTGTCGGAAGATGCTCTTGCAGATGTCGGGCACCCCCAGGAATTTGGGACAACTATAGCGATCGGGCTCCAATCCGTAGTAAGCGGGGGCGAAGATGGCGTCACACTTGTCCATGAGATACCAGATGTGGCCGAACACTAGCTTCACAGCCAGACAGGCTTCATCTTCGCCATATCTGACGGCCGCTTCCAAGAGGGACTTGTTCGTCGGCGGCGAGAGGACAACCTCCTGATCCAGCTCCTGGAAGAAGGTCACCCATAGGCGGGGATGCTTGTAGTAGAATAGACTTCTGGGTATTCCGATCCTCATTGGAACTCTTCAGCCTGCGCACTGGAGTGTCTGCCACGCTGCTAGATTATAAGGTTGGTCTTGTCTCTTTGCAAGCTCTTGGCTCTATAGTTGCCTTCTGAGAGGAGAGGGGCGCGGCTGTGTGGCGAGAGTGGCGATGTCGAATGGAGCTTGCTGAAGCAGCGCCTTTGAAGTATAATCAAAGTGGAAGTTACTTCGCGGTTCACGGGAGGTCGCTATGGAGAAGGAAACGGGAACGGAGACCGTCAAGAGGGGTCTGGCGCAAATGCTGAAGGGCGGGGTGATCATGGACGTGGTCACCCCTGAGCACGCCAGGATAGCTGAGGATGCCGGCGCGTGCGCCGTCATGGCTCTGGAGCGGGTGCCGGCGGACATTCGTGCTCATGGGGGTGTGGCCCGCATGAGCGACCCCGAACTCATCCTTCAGATCATGGATGCGGTCACGATCCCTGTCATGGCCAAGTGCCGTATCGGTCACTTCGTCGAGGCCCAGGTATTGGAAGCTCTCGGAGTGGACTACATCGACGAGAGCGAGGTGTTGACACCAGCGGACGAGGAGCATCACATAGACAAGCATCCCTTCAAGGTACCTTTTGTTTGCGGTTGTCGCAATTTGGGCGAGGCCCTCCGCCGCATGGGCGAGGGCGCGGCGATGATCCGCACCAAAGGCGAGGCCGGGACAGGCAATGTGGTAGAGGCGGTGCGTCACGCCCGGGCAGTGATGGGTGGAATACGGCGTCTGCAGCATATGGCGCCTGAGGAGTGGATGACGGCCGCCAAGGAGATGGCCGCTCCTTATGAACTGGTGGTCGAGACTGCACAACTGGGTCGGTTGCCCGTGGTCAACTTCGCGGCTGGCGGCATCGCGACTCCCGCCGACGCGGCCATGATGATGCAGCTGGGTCTGGATGGCGTCTTCGTAGGCAGCGGCATCTTCAAGTCTGCTGATCCTCCTCGCAGGGGCAGAGCCATCGTGGACGCGGTGACTCACTATGATGATCCAGCCATCTTGGCTGAGATCAGCAAGGGGCTAGGCGAGGCGATGCCTGGCCTCGAGATCTCCGAGATCCCCGAAGCGGAGCTGCTAGCCCAGCGGGGATGGTAAGCCCCTCGTTCCACAGCAAAGGTGCGAATGACTAGGATAGGAGTCCTCGCGCTACAGGGGGCTTTCATCGAGCATATCAAGATCCTCCGTACCCTGGGCGCGGAAGCGGCTGAGATTCGCCTCCCCGAGCAACTGAACCGCGTTGAAGGTCTCATCATCCCGGGCGGTGAAAGCACCACCGTAGGCAAGCTCGCGGTTACCTATGGCTTGATAGAGCCAATCAAGGAACTGGCCAAGCAAGGAAAGCCCATCTGGGGTACTTGCGCCGGCCTGATCTTCCTCGCCAACAGCGTGGAAGGCGTCGACCAACCTCTGATCGGGGCAATGGACCTTGTGGTGCAACGAAATGCCTTTGGACGCCAGGTGGACAGCTTCGAGGCCGACATCTCCGTCCCAGCCCTGGACACGGTGAGCGAGCCAAGTGAGAAGGGCTGCCCATTCCACGCCGTCTTCATCCGGGCTCCTCTGATCGCGTCGGTCGGTGCATCTGTGGAAGTGCTCTCCCGATTGGACGGCGACGGCATCGTCGCTGCGCGACAAGGGAACCTGCTGGTCACGGCTTTCCACCCAGAGTTGACCGGCGATACACGATTTCATCGTTACTTCCTGAGGATGGTTGAGGAAAGCGGAGGAGCATCAACGCGGGGCAGAGCCGCTGTGTGACTTGCGCTGGGTGTACT
>CAZNMJ010000242.1:0-5084 GCA_964573815.1 uncultured Anaerolineales bacterium | reverse complement strand
TTGTGACCACCTATCAGGAGACCGGCAGCATCCGGTTTGCAGCCCGATGCGCTGCCTCGGCCAGTTGCTCAAACCTTCCACACGACGCCGGCCCCAGACCCTACCAGCGATTCATTTGCCAGTACGACCTCCCTCTAAGCCACGTAGGTAGGCCTCGGGGTTGCTCACTTCGGCCAGCAGGTTCTTGATGCGACGCAGCCCGGATACTTGAATCCGTCCTGACCTGATCCGCCCCTTCAGATCCGAGAAGCTCATGGTCGTACTGGAGTATAGCCGCGCCATCTCCCCATAGAACTGCCTGGCGGGAAGTTTGGTGGGCAGGACGCTGTGCAGAAAGTCGAATAGCTCATAGTTGCGCGTGGTCAATTCGCCCAGCTTATCCCGGAAGAACTCCGTGCCGGGCAAGGGGGTCAGCACGCTGAACTGGGGGAAGCTGACCTTGAGGCGACGCACGTACTCGATCAGGGCGTCGAAGTCAGATCTCTCCCAGGAGGGGTCCACAATGAATGCACCCCAGATGTCCACGCCATTGGCTCGCAAGATGCGAGCAGCCTCCTCGTTCGTCTCGACAGAACTCCGCTTGCGGAGGTCGTCCAGCTCCTTCTCTCGGAACTTCTCGAAGCCTACGAGCACCGTTGAGAGTCCAATCTCTGCCCAGCGCTCGATGACATCAGGCCGTCGGACTATGCTGTCGCTGCGGGCCTGCATCCAATACCTGAGCTTGAGCCCTGCCTCCTTGGTCAAGTGGCAGATCTTCTCCGCCCGCCGAAGGCTCTGCAGGAAGTTATCATCCACGAAGTAGGCAGTGCTGCTCCTGACTCTCTTCAGTTCGTCGACGACGCGTTCTGGCGACTTGAATCGGCAGCGGCGTTGATGAAAGACCCATACGGAGCAGAACCTGCAATTGTGAGGGCAACCGCGAGCCGTCTCCACCGGCGTGGGCGATGACCAGAACTGAAAGAAGTAGTTCTCGCGATACGCATCCGTCAACTGTCTCGCCGGCAATGGGCTCTCATCCAGATCTGCGAGAAGCTGTCTGGGAGGGGTGAACACCCACTGTCCGTCCCTGCGGTAGGCGAGTCCAGCGATTTCATCCAGGTCACCCCCCCGCTCAAGGGCGGCAACCAACTCCGGAAGGGTCTCCTCGCCTTCTCCCACCACAATCACGTCCACCTGGGGCACGTCGAAATCCTCGGGGCAAAGGGTGGCATGATAGCCACCGACCACGGTGGTGACCCTTACATCGAGCTGCTTCACCTCTTTGCAAACGACCAGCATCTGAGGCACGTTGGGGGTGTACCCCGTAACCCCTACGACTGCCGGGCTGAAGTCGCGCATCGTCCCTTCCAGGTTTGGGTCGATACGCATGTCCAGGATCCTGACGTCGTGGCCCTCAAGACTGGCTGCCAGAATCTCAAGGGCGAGAGGTTCAGGACAACCGAACTTGTTGAAACCTATCACACTCTGACTCTCAGGTGGTTGTATCAGCAGTACTCTCATCACGATCCTCCTCACGGCCTTGCTACCGACACCAATCCGCGATCATGTCCACTGCTGAGCAGAAATCGAGCCTTTCTCAATATCATACAACACCTAAACGGAGAAGACACCTCGAAGGCCAAAGGTGTCACACTTCGAATCCAACAAGATCACCGCAGTCTGAGTGAGTGCTACGACCTCGCACACATACGCTGCACTCACTCCGGTCCAGTCAAGTTGACCAGTCGAGCAGCCTACCACTCAGCAGAGGCTACGGCTCTTGCACGTCGGCCAGGACATCAGGCCCACGGATGCCGATTTCTTCCCCCTCGTCGGCGATGAGGAGTGGAGTCTGGCCCAGGCGCTGCACCTCGCGCCTGCTGAGGTCTTGCTCGAGATCGCTCGTGTATACCTGCTCGATGGCCTGTCGTACGAGTTCGCTCACCGAGGTATCGCGCCTCTCAGCCAACCCTATCAACCTGGCATACTGCTCCTCGGCCAGCGAAACCTGAATCTTTTTCATCACAGGTACTGCATATCCTCGCTTCGCTGCACCTCCCACACTCCAGGCAACTTGTCGCCACGGAGTCGGAAATCTGCCGCGCCACAGCTCTCCTCGGCGAGAGGTGCCTTTGTCGACCTTAGACGCTGAAGCGGAAGTGTACTACGTCGCCTTCCTCGATGACATAGTCGCGACCCTCCAGGCGCATCAATCCCTTCTCCCGTGCCATGGCGAAGGACCCGGCGCCTGTCAGTTCATCGTAGCGGATGACCTCAGCGCGGATGAACCCCTTCTGCATGTCCGTGTGGATCTTGCCCGCCGCCTCCAGGGCCGACGCGCCATTGATCACGGTCCAGGCACGAACCTCCCGACCGCCTGTGGCAGTGAAGAATGTGACCAAATTCAGCAGCCGATAGCCTGCGGAGATGACTCGCTCCAGCCCAGATTCCCTGAGCCCCAGTTCGGCACGATACGCCTCAGCCTCAGCCTGAGGCCACTCTGCCAGATCGGCCTCCAGTTGCGCACATATCTTCACCACCTCGACTCCAGCCCTCGCTCCAACCTCCTCCACGGCCTTGACCAGTTCATCCCCGTCCAGGAGGGCATCTTCATCCACGTTGGCCACGTACAGCTGAGGCTTGGCGGTCAGCAGGCCGAAGCTCCTCAGAATCAGCATCTCCTCGTCATCGAGGGGTGCCCCTTCCGCCCTGTCCCCTCGACCCAGCGCCTCTCGAAGGCGCTCCAACAGGCGCAGTTCGACCTCGTACTCCTTGGGCTTGCCCTTGGCCGCATTCCTCACTTTCTCCAGACGCTTTTCAACCGTCGTCAGATCGGCCAGGGCCAACTCGAGGTTGATGACTTCGATATCGGACCCCGTATCCAGGGTCTCAGTCACGTGAGGTATATCGGGTGCCTCAAAGCAGCGCACTACCATGGCGATGGCATCTACGTTGCGAATGTGTCCCAGGAACTGGTTGCCCAATCCCTCGCCATGGCTGGCCCCCTTGACCAGGCCTGCGATATCAAGAAACCGGAAAGTCGTCGGGGTGACCCTCTCGGGATTCACCAAGGCAGCGATTTTGTCCAGTCGCTCATCACGTACCTCCACCACTCCCACGTTGGGTTCTATGGTGGTGAAGGGATAGGAGGCCACCTGCGCTCCAGCCCGGGTCAGAGAGTTGAATAGAGTCGACTTGCCCACATTGGGCAAGCCTACGATGCCGATCTGCAAGCTCATCTTCCTCCACCCCTGCTGCTGGAGAGCCTGAATGCCTATCCTTGGCACGGCCTTCGCTATTGACAAGTATACCACATCTCTACCCTAGACCATAACGAAAAGGCGTGCCTTTTTCGCACGCCTCTCCTTGACTCCCTAAGCTCAGATCAAGCTACTCACGTCACAGAGCGCAAACGCGCAGGTTGCCGAAGTAGACCGTGCCCGCCTCAGCGATTCTGGAGGCCATAGATAGGCCGAAGATGCCTGGTGGTGTCAGCGCCCTCGCACACGAATGTTGCATCGATGAGGAGGCGAGACTCGCCTCCCACCGCTGCGGCGCGGCTGCCGGCGACCACCGGTGCCATGTACATGGCAGGTCACACATCCTCTGTGTAGGCAATGCCCAGCCGACCCTCGCCGGCGACGTGGCCAGGTATCATGGATTCAGGGCCGACCAAGGGTCGAGCGCCCCTCTATCATCGACGTCATGCCTGAGGACGACCACCGCCTTGGGGCAAGGGGTCGGTTCGGACACAAGCGGTGGCTACTCCGCTGCGCCTTCGGAAGGTGCAAAGACCACAAGGTAGTCGAAGTGAACTTCCGTCAACTGCTCCTCGAAGGTAGTGGCCGTCAGCGCGATGTCTCCTTCCACGAAGGTCATATCGCTGGCCTGAGCCACCAACTCCCCGTTGACGAAGAGCGCCAAGTCGGCTCCATCGCACACCGCGCGGAGGTGGTTGGTGGCGTTCCCCTGCCGTATCGCTTCCGATTCTGTCCAGTCCACCAGTGCCTCGAAGTCCTCGCCCACAGCTTTGTGAATCCCGTAGAAACCATCACCACTGATCCGCAGCGCGTAGCCGTCATCATTGGCCTGCACCCGGCACATCACTCCATAGGCGTTATTGCTATTCGCTGGAGCTGACACCTGTGTCGCATCCACCTCGATAACCAGGTCGCTGAACGAACGGTTGGCCACGCCCCACATCGTCGACCCCTCGACGATGGAAGTCACGAAATAGACACCATCCCTGTAGCCCAAGCTGCCGGCGTCATAGTCTCCGACCTCCCAGCCAGAGCTCGGGTCACTGAAGTGGTCCCGGTACAGGACCGGCGCCTCGCGTGGCACGGAGAAGCTGCCGCTCACCGCCAACTTCCCTTCGACGTACAATTCCCAGCCGTAGTCGCCCGCTGGCAGGCCGTCCTCAGCCTCTACATAGGCGACGAGCAGTTCCTCTCCGCTCTCGCCAGCGCCCCACTCGAAGGGCGTGCGCGTGATTTCTTCACCACTCAGATACCATACAGATTCGCATTCCAGGCCATCGGCCATTCCCTCATAGCTGGCGAAAGAGTGGATCTTCGGAGTCGCCAGCGGGAACTCATCAGCGATTGTGATGGGCTCCTCAGCTGGAGTCACATCCGAAGCGAAGAACACGTCGTAGAAATACCGTCCGGTCGGGGGTGCCGAGGTGGGCGTAGGAGGTGGAGGGGCCAGGGGCGTGTTGGTCGGCGCCTCCGCGGACGGAGGAATTGTGACCTCAGGCGTCTCGTCTGCCATGTCAACGGAAACGCTGCAGGCTAACACCGGCACCACCAGCACTAGTGCTAGCACCAAGATCCATTTTCTAGTCATCTCTGTACTCCTTCTTTGCGTCTTGCTTAGCAATGTCGAGAGCGGAACCGCCTAGCTCGAGAGATGTAACTTTTTCCCGTCTCACGTTTGCGGTCCGTTGCTGCCAAGGACCTGTATCGGTCGGCGTGTAATGGTGAGGCGAATCCTACCACAAGCCGGGACAGAGGGCAAGAGAGTAAGTCATGCTGTCTGCGTGGACTCTGGCAGGAGTCCCAAGCGCAGGGGTCTCGCCAGGTCACAGTCAGTGAACGGGGCCA
>CAZNMJ010000241.1:0-5097 GCA_964573815.1 uncultured Anaerolineales bacterium | reverse complement strand
CCTCCGACCACTAAGGTGACAAGAGCCAGAAGAGAACACAGCGCGATGAGTCTTCTCATTCCTCTCCCCCCTTCTATGGTTCAGTGTTCGACCGCGTGCCAAGAGGCGTTACCGTGCCACATCCTGGACGCAAGCGACGCCCTGAGCGGGCAGCATGGGTTCTTCCACAAATGCTAGAGCGGTTGGAGGACCAGCTCGTCCCTCACATCATGGCGCATATCGCAATGGGTGTCGCGCAGCTTCTTTCTCGTGTAGCAGTTCCTCCACCGCTGGCCGCCCCTCGATAGCTTTGCGGATGGCGGCGCGCATGGCCTTGTAGTTATTGATGGCTATGCGACGGCGGTTGGCAGCGGATGGGTGGACAAAGGCGTTGACGATCATCACCAGGTCGTCCAGGGCTTCCTCGGGCAGAAAGCCGTCGGCCAGGCTGGACTCGATAGCCATCACGATCCCTTCCACGGCGTTCTCGTAGATGTGCCGTGCCTGCTTCCTGGTGCGCACGGTCACCGTCGGCACCAGCAGAGTGCGCGGCCGGTCGTAGATGATCTTCAACTCCGTCAGGTCCTTGCCTGAAGGGTCCTCCGGTTTGGCTCTGCCCAGCGCTTCCTCAAAGGCCTTGCCGACGGGCCCGTCTTTGATTCCGATGAGTAAGTCCGCATGGGCGATCTCGAAATCGGGCGGGCCGGCGTATCCCTCTCCCACCAGCATGGTGAAATCCTTCACCAGCTGCGGGGTCTGCGGCGTAGCGGGTACCTTGCTCCCCACCTTCTTGCCGTTGGCCAGGTCGTAGGTAATATCCCGCGGCGGGATCTTGCCCAGTTCCTCCAGTTGCAGACGCAGCTCCTCGTAGTCCTCTCGTCGGAAGGCGCCGCCGGGCATGATGGGGTGGCGCGAGTTGCCAACATGGATGCCCATCATGCGCAACCCCTCCTTCGTGGCCTGCGTGGAACCACACCGTGCCACGATCCGCACCAGGCGCTGGATGTCCCGCTGGCGCTCCTGGGCCTCTTCGATCCTGCCCTCCTTGGTGTAAGTGTAAATCTCTTGCCAGATATCGGGTATCAGATTGGCAGTGGCCAGGATCGCTCCGTCGGCCCCGGCGGCCAAGGCGGCCATCACAATCTCGTCGTGACCACAGATGATGGCAATCCGCCCTTTCACCTTCTCAAACATGGCCATCAGAAAGGGCACATCGCCACTGGAGTCCTTGATCCCTATCACGTTATCCAGATAGGCCATGCCCTCGGCCGTCCACCAACTGTAGTGCGTACCTGCGGTCTGAGGAATGTTGTACAGGATAATCGGCAGGCCCACCCTGGACACGGCCTCGTAGTGCTCGTACACCTCATTGAAGGTAGGCTTGAAGTAGAAGGGCGCCACCACGAGGGCAGCGGCCGCTCCTGCGTCCCGAGCATACTCTGTGAGGGACACGGTATCCCCGGTGCCGGAGCAGCCCGTCCCGGCGATGACGGGTACGCGGCCCGCCACCTCGTCAACGGTGATGTCAATGACGCGCCGTTTCTCCGCCTCCGACAGATACACGAACTCGCCGGTAGTGCCTACGGGCACCACAGCGTTGACGTGGGGCAATACGTGCCGGACCAGGCGCCGCATCGCCCCTTCGTCGATCTCCTCTTCGGCCGTGAACGGCGTGACGAGGGCGGGGATGATTCCCTTCAGCCAATCCGGCTTGCCGGCCATGTTCATCGCCTCCTGGAAGCTACGACGGATGGGTCAGACAGTCGCCCGCAACACCTTACCTACTGTTCGCCCTACCGGCGGCTGTAGGTGGCGATGAATCGCTCGAGCGACCGGTCATAGGTCCTCTCCACGTCCGCGGGGAAAACGCATGCCGGGAGCTCGCGATGGTTCCAGTGATACTCGATGCACTCACAGCAGATACCCTTGCGGCTGCAAGGCTCGTAAGTGCAGGCGCAGGCCGCCTTGTTCTCTTCTACCTTACATTCTCGCATGCTACCTCCCAATGGTTATTACTTCTGACGCTACTTTTGATAAACCATCCTGAGGGCCCGGTCTGTGGCCGCGTGGACGTTAGCATACAACTGATGCCGGTCCAGGGCCCTGGGATGGATTGTGGCCTTGGCGATCATGAGTTGATCGTCCAAAGTGTCAGGCGGGATGATCCCCTGCTCTATGTTATCGAGAATCGCCTTGGCTACTGCTGCCTGGGTGGGACCATACACCATGCTGGCTTGGCGGAGATTCACCAGTTCGACCGTCGGTACGATCAGCGTGGAGGGCTTGACCGTCAGATTAGGCTCAGCGATGGTGGTGAGGGCCTCGTAGCCATGCCTGGGGTGGGTGAGTTGCCTGGCGTACGCCTCGCCTACCGGGCTGCCTTTGGGCCCCACGATCAGATCTATGCCCACCGTCTCCGGATCCTTTCCCGCCGTCGCACTTCCCAAGAGGATGCCGTTGGCCTCCGTCATCTCTGCTGTGATGCCGACGTCGGTGAACCGCTCAGCCAGAGGGCCATCAGGCATGCCCCAATTCATCTCCTGAGGTTGAATCTTGCCCAACTTCTCCAGTTCAAGCTGGATCTCCGCCCTGGTCTCGTGGATCATGGCGCCACCCACCGGCTTGAGAGGACGCCGTGGCCTACCGACCTTGACACCCATCATGTTCAGCGCCGCCTTTACGGCCACACCGCCCCCGTGCCGCACAAAGATGCGCGCCAGTTTCTGGACCCTGAGTTGCGACTGGCGGGCACCCTCCAGATCACCAGCCTGGACCTTGCGAAACACCTCCTGCCAGATCTCGGGGAACACCTGAGCGCTGGCCAGGATCATGCCGCGACAACCGCCTGCCAGCGCCGGCAAGACCACCTCATCATGACCGACGAGTACATCGAGGCGGCCCTGGGTCATCTCCAGTACCTCCATGGTATAGGGCAGGGCCCCAGACGAATCCTTGAGGCCCACAATGTTGTCGATCTCACTCAAATCTTCCAGGACCTGGCGCGGTATGTAGGCGTCCACTGTCTGAGGGATGTTGTACAAGAGGATGGGCAGGTCCACCGCTTTGGCCACTTCATAGAAGTGCTGGTAGATGCCCTTGTCGGAGGGATGAAGGTAGTAAGGCGCAACTACCAGGCAGGCGGTGGCGCCCGCTTGCTCAGCGTGACGGGCTAGCTGGATCGCCTCACGCGTAGAGGCCGCGCCCGTGCCGGCGATGACCGGTATCTCGTCCCCTACCTCGTCTAAACAGATTTCCAGCACCTGCTGGCGCTCAGCGTGCGACATATTGACGAACTCGCCCGTAGTGCCACATGGAACGACCCCATCCACGTGCGGTCGAACGAAGCGCAGCAGATTGCGGAGTGCTTCTTCGTCTATTTTGTCGTCCCTGGTGAAGGGAGTAACCAATGCAGGGTTCACACCGCCCGGGCGGTATGTCTGTTCTGTCATTTCACACCCACCTAACGATATCGACTCAAGTACGGGCCCTGAGATGTGATTTGCTCTGGCAGCTTTTGGGCTGAGGAGTCGAAACGCGCCGCCCACATGCGGCTCGCTGAGCCAGGCTCAACGTGGGCTGCTGACTGTCTCGCGGCCAGCGATGATGAAGGAATCTCCACCTTGTTATCTGCGGGAGCTTCGGCCGAACCTGACGGGGATGCCTCTCTTCATGTATTCTCTGGCATGTTTGGTGCACTGCAGGGTCTTGTAGTAGATGACATCTCCGATCTCGAGGGCGTTGGCCTTTCGATCCTCATCGGAAAGGAAGTAAGCTTCCATGGTATCCAGTTCTCGGCCCTGGCCATCGCTCTCGTACTTGAAGGTCAGGTCACGGCCGTTTTCCAGGACCGTCAGCGATTCGTCGAACCAGTCGAAGTCAACTCTGCCCAAGTCCGGATTGATCAAGATGTGCGCCGCGAGACTCACGCCCTTGATGCCGCTATCTTCCAGTTCGCGACTGCACTTGATGAAATTCTCTGGCGACACACCGTTGCCGATGTTGATCTCCCGAATGGGGCTGGTCCCGTCGTCCCTGAGGTATTCATTCATGATGTTCATCAGCATCCTTAGCTGCATCAGGTTCTGGGTGGAGAGCAACATCGAGATCTTGATGTAGAGATTGGGGATATCCCGTCCGTAGTAGCAGACGGCGATTATGGTGCTCCAGCTTGGATTCAGGAAGAAGTTTGCGCCGGTGGCCTTGGCAGCGCGCGTGATGCCGTCGAGGTAGACCAGATGGTTGTCATTTGCCACCTCGATTCCCCCGAAGTTGCCGAAGAAGGTCCCTTGGTTTGCCATCACCAGCTGAACGAGGCCATCACCCGCTGCCACGGTGTTGAACTTCACTCCCGTTGCCTTCTCCATGTCTTTGAACCTCTTCTCGGGCAAAGGAGTGCCGATCAAGTTGGTGGTGCAGAACCAGTCAACCTCCATGATGTTCTCGGCCATGGCCAGCGTGGCCATGAGGTTGCCGCTGTACACGTAGTCTTCAGTCAGAGCCACAACTGAGATCATCTCCGTCGGCACGTAAACTGGGAGGTCGCTGCCGGCGCTCTCCGCCATCCTCTGCATACAACGATGAGTGACCCTTGCTCCTTGGAATCCCGAGACCTGAGAGGTGGCTGTTCCCATGCCCTTCTTGTAGGCGATCTTGTTGGCCTCTTCGAAGTCATCGACCTTGGCGAACTGCTTCACCAACTCCTCAGCCTCTTCGACCATGGAGCCATACTCGGTGCCGGCGAGGGTCTTCTTTCGGGTCTCGAGATCGCGCATCTTCTCGATGGTCTCGGCTATCCCCTTCGCGCCTCCGTGTGACTCCTTGAGCGCATCTATGGCCTCCATGTCGCCTGGTGACAACAGGTTGAATTTCATCGCTCTACCTCCTCCAAAGGACTTTCATGATCTGTAGCCGCCAACCGCCCAGAAACTAAGAGTCGTGGAGTGGAGCTGCGCGGTCCGCTACTTCTACTGTGGCCCAGCCACTTCGCTCCAGCTTGCTTCACGCGAGCGATATGATACTACTGTTGGTTTGTGGAGTCAAGAGCGGAATCTAGGTAGGCGATGAGGATGGAGTACGCTTTCCCCACACGCGTGGGGGCGAGAGGTGCCGAATGCCTCT
>CAZNMJ010000240.1:0-5113 GCA_964573815.1 uncultured Anaerolineales bacterium | reverse complement strand
CGCCTCAAGGCGGGCCAGGGCACGACTGACTTGCGACTTGCGCGCGGTTAGACTATACTTCCAGGAGGGCGCACATTGCTCATTGTACAGCGTGGAAGACGCTGGCAGCGATATGCATGCAGTGGGGGTGCCAGATGGTGAGAGCGCACACAAAAAAGCAGACGCGGGTGGAGACCCTCACGTTCGAGGTGGACGCAGGCCTGCTCTACCAACTGGGCGAGCAGTTGGTGGCGAGGCGTTCGGTGGCGTTGGCCGAACTGATCAAGAATGCCTATGATGCGGACGCGACCAAGGTGTCTGTGTTGCTGGAAGGTGTAACCAAGCCAGGGGGCACGATCATTGTCGAAGACAATGGGACGGGCATGACATTCGAGCAGGTCAGAGACCAGTGGATGCGGATCGCGACGGACGACAAGGTGCGCAACCCCATATCCGCGGTTCTATCGCGCCCGCGCACTGGTGCTAAGGGAATCGGACGCTTCGCCGTTCGAAGGCTGGCCAGCAAGCTAACACTCTATTCCGTGGCCCAACGCGAGGATGGCGCCAGGGAGAGGGTGATGGCCCGGTTCAACTGGAGTAGGTTCAAGTCAGGGACGGCGTTAGGGGACGTCTCCGTTCCCTGCGAGAGGGCACTGGTTGAGGCGAACACGCCAACGGGGGTAATGCTGTACCTGGAGAATGCGCGGGATACCTGGACTGAGGATGACGTTGCGGAGCTTCAAAGAGATCTGCTCAGTCTCGTAAGCCCAGTTGTATCGGAGGAGGGCGGGGGGAAAGCGCAAGCAACTGGCGCGGCGAAGGATCCCGGTTTCGCCATCACGCTGGAGGCGCCCGAGTTCCCAGCATTCCAGGGGGAACTCGGAGAGCAGTTCCTGGCGGCATCGTGGGGCGTTTTGACCGGGGAGGTCGACTGTGCCGGGAATCCCAGATACCATCTTGTGACTCGCACGACGGTGAGGAGGCACACTTCGAGCTAACGGACATGCAGTTCCGTGATATTCCCGACGCGCACTTCCGGATCCATTTCTTTGTCTATGAGAAAAGTGAGTTCGACGGCCTTGATCTTGGGGTACGCCAGGCCTACAGGATGGGGCAAGAGCATGGGGGTGTGCGGATATACCAGGATGGCTTCCGAGTTTTCCCCTACGGAGACCCAGGTGATGACTGGCTCGCACTGAATGAGGCGAGGGCTCGGCGGACATACCCCTGGCCCGACGTCCTGGAGCCACTGGCGAGGGAGGCCCCAGGCAGACCCTCTCTATTGGTGCCCGGCAACAATCAGCTGTTCGGCACCGTTTCGATCTCGCGTCTGAGACAGCCAGCAATTGAGCTCAACGTGAGCCGCGAACGCCTAGTCCACAATGATGCTTTTGTACAGCTTGTTGAGTTTGTCAAACTTGGGATCGGTTGGATGACAATCCAGTACGCACGGTTGAGGGCTGACGTGAGAGCCCAGAAGCGCAAGGGCCTGACGCAATCTGTGCCAGAGATGATCGCATTGGCTCAGCAGAGACTTGAGGTGTCAACCGGATTGCCTCCAGAGTCACGGCGTGAGATGACCGAGATTCTGCAGCAAGCCCAGGAGAGAGCCGAGGCTGAACGGGAGGAGCACATCAGCGAGCTATCATTGCTGCGAGTGTTGGCCTCGGCCGGCGCTGCTGTGTCCATTATGAACCATCAATTGCGAGCAATAGTGGATGGCCTGCGAGAGATTGAGACCGACCTCAGCGAAGCCCTTTCGTGCGTTCCGCCAGACGCCGCTGCCGTCCTCTCAGAGGTCGGCACCCGCATCCAGGGTTGGCACTCGATGGTACGTCAGCAAGTATCTCAGCTTGGCTTTCTGTTGGGTCGAGAGGCCCGTACTCGAAGACGTCGGCTACCTCTACGGAAGGTTGTGGATGAGGTCACTTCTCCGCTCAGTCTCTATATGCGCGATTACGGGATTGAGTTCGACAACCGCGTGCCAGCCAACCTCAGGACGCCCCCTGTCTTTGAGGCTGAACTTCACGCGGTCCTTCTACAGATGTTCACTAACGCGCTCAAGGCTGTTCGCGACCAAGAGGAACGCAGGGTCGCTGTGAAGGCCGAAGAGCGAGACAACGCGGTTCGGATCCAGATGGTCGACACGGGGGGTGGCGTCGAGCGGCACATGCGTGAGGAGGTCTTCAAACCTTTCGTAACGACCAGCGCTCCCGACGTCATCCTCGGCATAGGAACCGGCCTTGGGTTGAAGATCGTCCGTGACATAGTGGAGGTGTACGGCGGTGAGGCCAGATTCGTCGACCCTGAGGAGCCTTGGCACACATGCATCGAACTCGTGTTGCCAAGCAGGAGGTAAGCCAGGTGGACGAGAGGGTGATCTGCTACGTGGATGACCAGATTTCGGAGCAGGCGGCACGTTACCAGCACCGCCTGAGCACAGACGGCCTGGAATGCATATTGGTCCCGCCGCCAAAATGGGAGGACATCAGTGTTCTCATGAATATCCAGGCGGATCTGTTCCTCATAGATTACGAGTTGGTGCGAGCTCAGCCAGACGGTACAAGGGCAGCGTACCAAGGCAGCACGCTGGCAACAGAGCTACGGCTGAGATTCCCCGAGTGCCCGATCGCCTTAATCACCAGAGGCGCTATTCTCGATGGCCTGAGCGACTCGGCTCGACGCCAGTTGACCACCCAGAAGCAACTCTGGGACGCGATCATACTGAAGAGTGATATCGATGAGCGCGTCGAGGAGGTCCGCAGCCTTCTGATCACCCTTGTTGATGGCTTCCGAGCCCTGAGCGCATGTGAGGACAGGGGCTGGAGGAGCCTGATAGCACTCATGGACGCAAATGACGAGGAGGCGGCTCTGCTTCAGGAAGCAGCCCCTCCTCTTGATGATGGAACTTGGACTGTTACAGATGCAGCAGGGTGGGTCCGTAACACAGTCTTGAGATATCCAGGCATCCTTTACGACGCGGTCAACGCAGCGACCCGGCTCGGTATATCTGAGGAAGCGTTTCGGCAGGACTCGGTTCAGGAACTGCTGTTGCCCGCGAAGTACTCGGGCATGCTCGCACCGTTTCATGGCTGCTGGTGGAAGGATCGTCTCTTCGGCGTGGCCATCGACTTGGTAAAGTCCGAACGCGTTGAGGGGCCTCTTAACCAGGTATTCCGCAGAGCTTTCGAGGCAAGGTTCCACCAAGACTTGGAGCCGGCCGTGTGCGTCTGGGACCGTACCCCAGTAGCAAACTGGGTCTGCCACATTCTTCGCAAGCCAGTGAAGCTGAGCCACTCACTGGCCTACTACCCAGATAGTCGACCGGCAGTCATGGACGAAGCCCGTGTGTCGTTCCGAGCAATCCGCGAGAGTAAGGAGTTCGACGAGGAACTCCTGGATGCAGAGGGGACCAGACTCCTTGCAGAGATTGAAGGATATCCAGAGCCATGAGCACGGGGTGGATTGAGGCTGGCCTTCGGCAGGTAGGCAGAAGCTTCCGGCGCATCCTCTCAGCGGATGCAGATCACATTATACAGGAGGCAATAGCAGAGCTTCGGTCCTCGAAGAAGCAATATGACGCGCGCATAGGGCGTACTGACGATCCCCGTCTGAAGGTGGCACCTTGGGGCTATCAGATCAGGCCTGAGAGACCACTTGGGTTCAGGCCTACCAAGTGCGATGGCATCACCCTATTCGTAGACCTCTACTGCACGGTACTGTGGGAAGACGCGACGATGCCGCCTGTTCGTCAGAACACATACCTGCGTGTCTGGACTGATGAATCGGGCTGCATGTATCGCGAACAATGGGACTCTGAGCACGTGCTCGCCAAACTGACTGCCCCGGATCGGTCAGCCAACGGTAGAGTGATGCTCCGCTGTCACTTTGATCTTGCCGACGCCCAGCAGTCTGGGCCGAAGCATCATCTACAGTTCGGCGGCAAGGCCCAGGCGGATGAATTGTGCTGGCACCTCCCGGAAATCGCACTCCCGCGCTTGGCCTATCCGCCGATGGATCTGATATTGGCGTGTCAGCTGGTCGCTGCAAACTTTCACTGGGAGGAATACGCGCAACTCCGCGACAGGCCCGAGTGGAGATCGGCTCTGCTAGCAAGTCAGAGGCATCTAATCCTTGGCTATTACCAGGATTGCGCCAGAGTGCTGGGCGATCAGAAGGCGCTGCTCGATCATCTCTGGAACACATAGCTCATCCAAGCTGGAGACATGGCATGTCAGCCGATTGTGACTCACGCTTAGGCAAAAGAAAGAGTCTTGGGTCATTCTACACCCCACGCGTCGTGGCTAGAGTGCTTACAGACTGGGCAATACCCGACGCTCATACAACCGTGTTCGACCCAAGTTACGGTGGCTGTGCTTTCCTATACGCGGCCCTGGATACGCTGCGCAACAGGGGGAGTGTCGCACCGGGTTCGCTAGTATACGGAGTCGACATCGATCCCGATGCTCGCGCCTACCTTGGCCCGCTGCTTGAGTCTGGCGCTTCCCGCGGCCAGTTCCTGACCGCGGACTTCTTCCACGTGGAATCAGGCCAGTTCCTGCCAGGGGGTTTCGGCGCCGTGGTAGGCAACCCCCCGTTTATTCGTCATCACGACATACCTGCTGATGCTCGAGAGCAGGCGGCAGCATGCCTCACGGATCTGGGAATCGATATCCCTGGCCGCGCCAGTTACTGGGCCTTCTTCCTCCTGTACTCCACCCAGTTCCTACGACCGGGCGGACGTCTGGCAATGGTTCTGCCAACAGCACTCATCCAGGCCGACTACTCTGCTCCCGTTAGGGAATTCCTGGCCAGGCAGTTCGAATCTCTCACGATCTGTCTGCTCGACGAGCGGATCTTCGATGGCACTGATGAGCAGGTTGCTGTCGTCTGTGCTGCTGGGGCCGGGTATCCTCATCGTAGGCTGCGTGTTGGCACAGCGGCGAGCGTTCGGGATCTCCCAGGAGCCGTGCACGCACTAGAGATGGCGGACAACTCGCGGGGTGTTCTGGCCGGCGATGAGGACTGGGTGCAGGGTCTGGTGGACCCGAGCGTGCGCACCATCCTGGAGCAGTTACATGACAGCAGGAATGTGATACGTCTGGGCGAATGGGTGAAGACGGGAATCGGGGTG
>CAZNMJ010000239.1:0-5124 GCA_964573815.1 uncultured Anaerolineales bacterium | reverse complement strand
ACCGAGTCGCTTACGGGCAAAGCAAGCCCTTCGCCGTGGATATACTACTGGCAGTCCAAGGTGTTCACGGACTCCGGACGGCTGGATGATGCGATCCATGCCCTGGAGATGGCGAAGCAGGGATTCTCGGAGAGAGAAGACCGGTTGGGAACCGTCAAGGGGCTGCTGGAGGAGAGCTATATCGATCGGCTGCGTGCGGAATATGACCAGGCCATAGCCAAGGCTGAGCAAGTGCTTCGCATGGCGGATGGTGATCAGGACGGCGCCGTGGTCGGCTTGGCGCATCGAACACTGGGTATATGCTATGGGTTGTTGGGCCAGCTCGATGATGGAGTGGCGCAACTCGAGGAAGCCTTAGGATGCTTTGAGCGCCTGGATGACGAATACAACGTCGCTATGACGTTACACGACATGGGCACGATCCACTTGTCCGTAGATGATGAGAAGTTCCTGGACTACTCTCGCAAGGCTCTGGCCCACTGGCGGCGGCTCGGCACCAAGGGCCCTCTGGCCACAACTCTCAACAACATAGGGGTTGGTCACTATCGCCAAGGCAGGTTCGACGAAGCGATGACCGCTCTTCAAGAGGCCTTGGCGGAGAGCCAGGCCATGGGACTGCTGCGCCCGCAGGCCTATGCCCAGGCCACCATAGGCGATGTGCATCGGGCGAGGCGGGAGTACGCATCGGCGCAGAAAGCCTATGAGGAGGCACTGGTCTTGGCAGAGGAAGCAAGCGAGGGCTTTCTGGTAAACTACCTGCGGGATGCACTGGGCAATCTGGAGCGGGTGCTCGGCAACTATGAGAAGGCGGAGGAGCTAATAGGCAGTGCGCTGGAAAAGGGCTATGAGCACGGTTCGGACCAGGAGGTGGCAATGTCGCTGATCTCGCAAGGGATCTTGCTCCACGTAGGGGAAAGGGACGAGCAGGCGCTGAGGACGCTGCGACAAGCCGTCGACATTCTCCAGAAACTGGGCATCAAGCAAGAGCTGGCCAAGGCGCAGTTCCATCTGGCCAGCGTCCTGTTCTCTCAGCGCCAGGTGAGTGAGGCGGTGCTGAACCTCGAGATGGCCCTCGACATCCTATCCCATGCCGGCTTTGACCCGCTACTCTTGGATGAGGGGACGGGAAGCCGTCCCTTGCTCGAGTACGTCATCCGGGAGAGGCTCATGGCCAAGCACGCGGTTTGGCTGAGGAAGCTTCTGTTGCGCACCGAGCCTCCCACCGAACTCGTTGAGATCACGCCAGACGAACCGGGCTCTGCGACGCTGGAATTATCCGCGCTGGGCTCTTCCGTGGTTCGCCGGAATGGCAAGGCCGTCGAAGCGCGGGAGCTCAGGCTGGGGGCCAGGAGAATGCTCTTTTTCTTCCTGGCGCACCCGGTGGCGACGAAAGAGCAGATAGTGGCTGCCCTGTGGCCGGATTTATCTCTGGCCAAGGCGCACAGCACCTTTCACTTCTACCTCTTTCAAGTGCGGCGCGTTCTGGGAGGAACGGATGCCATCACGTATCGGGGAGGGGCGTACAGGCTTGAGTCAAGGGGGCACGTGTATGACGTCGAGGAGTTCCAGAGGGCCTTGGCCAAGGCGGAGAAGGCAAGAGGGACGCAACGGGAGCGATACCTTCGGGAGGCAGTCTCTCTGTACCAGGGGGACTATCTAGAGGACGTCTATGCGGATTGGACGGACGGCTTGAGGGCTTCATTGCAGCGGCAATACTTCCGAGCGGTGGAGGAACTGGCGGGGCACTATCATCAAGGGGGCAGGCCTGAGGAGGCTGTGAAGTGTTACCGAAACATCCTGGACAGGGATCCGCTGCGCGAGGACATCCACCGCCAGGTGATCCGCGGCCTTGCCTTGATGGGGGATCACGCCGGGGCGATAGGGCAGTATGAAGAACTGTGCAGCACGCTGGCGCAGTTCGGAGCGGAACCTTCGACGGAGACCCTCGAGCTGTACGAAGCCTTGCTGACAGGTGCCGGCTGAGTATTGTAGCCTGGCATCTGAGCTAAACATTAGCTAAACCCTCCTCGCTATACTTCAATCAAAATCAGCGAGGAGGTTTTTTTGCTATGAAGCGGTTGGCATCCTATCTCACGGCGCGGAATGTCAAGATAGCCTGGTTCATCATCACCCTTATCGCACTGGCTGCGGCGGCTGGTGCTCCGGCGGCCTACGGCGGCGGGGGAGGAGGATAGGCCTTGTAGATGATTCTTGTGGCCTTGTGCCTCGTATTTCTGCTGGGGCTGATGGCGGCGGGAGGCAGGGTCAGCGATCTTGCGCAGATCAAGATCAAGCGGGGATGGCTGGCCCCTCTCGCTTTTCTTATGCAGGCCTACCTCATTTTCGTCCCTGCCGAGACAGCTGGAGGGTTGCTGAGCAGCAGGTCTCTGATCCTGATCGTCTCTAACTGCCTGCTGTTCGTGGTCATCTGGCAGAACCGTGAGCTCCAGGGAGTGAAGCTTATCGGCCTGGGACTGCTGCTCAACTTCGTTGTGATAGTGCTGAACGGTGGCTTCATGCCTATCACTCCTGAAGCCTTGATCCAGACAGGCCACGATAGCTATGCACCCCAGCTGGAGACAGGGTATCGGGTGGCGCGTACGAAGAACGTCGTGCTGGAGCCAGGGGAGGCGAGGCTGTGGTTCCTGTCGGATATCCTGGTCTTGCCCAGGCCTTTTCCCATCCCTTCTGCGGTGAGCGTGGGAGACGTTGTGATCGCAGCAGGGGTGTTCTTCTTCCTGCGAGAGCCCATGTTTAGGAAGGCTCCCGCGACTTCGGACACAAACACGCTAGGAGGATGAAAGGTGTCTGATCATACTTTGAACAACATCATGTGTCTCGCCCTCATAGATGGCAAGTTCCGCGACACTCTGTTGACCGACGCCGCAACTGTCCTTGGCGACTTCGACCTTGACGCGGAGGAGCAGGACATACTAAAGGCCATCAAGGCCGATTCGGTCACGGAGTATGCCCGGAAGCTCCATACCTGGATGGCGGAGAGGAGAGGGGGCAACGGCTACCATAGAACTTACGAGTCCAGGGGCTTGATGAACAGATTGTTCTTGACCTCTGTCGACTGAGTGGCCCTCGCGCTCGTGCGTAGCGTTCTCCAGAGAGGATTCGTGCGACTCCCACTGGCTGCCCAGGGATTGGTGTGCCGCGCGGCAGACCTGAGTCGAGGAGCGCAGTGTTTATGGGAGAGCTCACTGGGTGCTGCAGCCGCGGGCACGGAGACACGTTACTAGGGGAACCATGAACGCGCTTGCAGAGAAGAGTGATCGACAGTTGCGCCAGAAGATTCTGGTGGTTGACGATGAGCAAGTAATCCTCGATCTCTTGCGACGGGTACTCAGCCGTGAGGGGTATGAGGTCGCCACAACGACTCGTGGCGACGAAGCCGTGAGGCTCGTGTCGACGGGACGCTTCGACCTGGCCATAGCGGACATAGGGCTGCATCGGCTCGATGGTCGCGACCTGATGATGAGGATCAAGCGAGCCAGCCCCGAAACGGCGCTTGTAGCCATGACGGGCTATCCCGCCAGCGAGGTCGTCGGCTTCGCTCGAGACTACACGGACGGGTACCTTGAGAAGCCTTTTGCTCTGGAGGAGCTGCTAAGGGCGGTGCGAAGGGCGCTTGAAGAGAGAGTCAAGCTTTCGGGCGAGGCTGCCGCAATCGCTTCAACGTCGTCTTGAGACCGCAGGTGGTGCAGGTACGAGTGGGGGCCGAGTGGGCTCGCAGTCGACGGTGACTGGCCGATGGCCAAGCCTTTGGCCGACGACTACGGGTTCATGGGTCTCCATGCTGAAACAGCTCGCTGGGGAGGTGTGCGCACCGCTGTGAGAGAGGGCGCTCTGGCAATCTGTACAGGGCGCCGGCATTGACGGGAGACGGTGCAGCTGCTGTCAGGCCGCACTTCCGTAGGAGTGACGCTGCAGCTTGATAGAGTTCGCAATAGGATTAGACACAGTCGAGGGAGGAGGCAGTTGGATATTATCAGGGTGGCCACCACCTCAAAACCTACGGCGGTGGCTGGCGCGATTGCTGCCTCGGTCCGTCAGAGCAATGAAGCACAGGTTCAGGCCATTGCACCGAAGGCGGTCAATCAGGCCATGAAGGCCATAGCCGTGGCCCGCGGATACCTTGCTTCGGATGGGCTTACCATCATCTGTGTGCCCATTTTCATTGAAGTGTATGTTGATAAGGGCAAACGCACGGCAATGAGGTTTTATGTCGAGCCGCGATGACACCGCACCATGAATAGGGGTCTAGCCACGGTACTTGCCCCGGTGCTCGAGCTCCATCCGAACTCAGGCGTTCCTCGCAAGTTGAATTAGCCCTCTTTTTCCGCCGTCGCGCTTTCTTGTCTCTTGGCCAGCGTAGGCTGTTTAGCCTAGTTGATCCTGCTAGGCCGACTTTGGGTGCTCCTGGCGCCAGCGAGGCTAGACGTGGAGCAACCTGTTCAGTTGCAGGATCGAGGTGACGCTTGCGTTGATCCCGCAGAGGCCTGGGGCACAGGGGCGTCCGCCCATCATTCGGTCCGCGTGGGGGGCGAAAGCTCATCTCTCCCGACCTTTGACATCAATCGCTCTGCGGCGATCGCGGCAAGACGGTTCGGCGATGTCGTTCTATGCGTAGTGGGTGATTGAGGGAGTCGTTGTCCTTCCTATTGTCGGGCTTTTTTCCTCGCTTCTATCTCGTGGCTCCGAGGGCCTGAGGTGAGATCATGATTGAGGGGCTTACCCGAAGGGAGCGGCAAGTACTGCTGCTGATCTGCCGGGGCATGGCGAATAAGGAAATAGCGCGAGAACTTGATATCACCGCCAAGACAGTGGAGTGGCACATCAGCAACATTCTGGGCAAGCTGGGGGCCGCGAATAGGACTCAGGCCGTGGTTGTGGCGCTGGAACAAGGTCTATTGGGTGCTGCGGACCTCGAATGAGCGAATTGATAATGGGCGCCGTGGGGAGGCGGACTATGGCTGATCACCGGCTTCGATGGCTTTTCAAGTCACCTGGATTTTGGGTAACAAGCCTACTCGTCGTAGTGGTGGCGGTGGCTGGAGCCCACCATCTTCTTCAACAAGCACCCTATGGCTTCATCGGAGACGAGGCCCAGGTTCACGT
>CAZNMJ010000238.1:0-5181 GCA_964573815.1 uncultured Anaerolineales bacterium | reverse complement strand
ACCCTGTGAGGAAGGCACCCTCCGCAATCATCTCTTTCTCTACGGGTGGCGAGACGGCGAGTGGCGTGCCCTGTGGTGTAGTTCCCCCCTCGCCGATCCAATACGAGAATTGGCCGTCGGCGACGTTGACGGCGACGGCGACAACGAGATTGTGGTCCTCGAGGGAAGCTACGACGATGCAGCCGATGAACCAGCCCGACACGTTTCCGTTTGGAGGTGGAACGGATGGGGCTTCACCCTGCAGTGGCGAAGCGCCGTTGGTCGATTTTGCAACCTGATATTGCAGGACGCTACCTCCGATCGGGTGTCCGACATAATCGTGCAGGATGGATGTTGATTCAAGAAAGGAGCTCTTGTCGATGACTGTCACATCTTGGCGTCGCTGGCTTCTACTGCTTACTGCCTCACTCGTTCCAGCAGCCACCCTGCTGAGCGGCTGCTCCCTGGTTGTGCCAACCGCCACTGTCACTGTGCCACCCGCCACCTCCACGGCGGAACCGGTACCAAGCGCCTCAGTTACGCGGACCGTCAAACCAACACCGAGTCTGGCGGCCACCCCTACGTCTCGGCCCACAGCAACTTCCACATCGACACCGGGACCTCGCGTGGGATTCCTCGCCAGTCCAATCCTTGTTTCTCGCACAGGCTTCGCCACGTATGAGGCTCAAGACGCAGTCGTCCCGGCTGCGTACGCAGGCTATTCTCTTCCCATCGACTTGAACCAGGCGATCATCGACGACGGCTTCGTCTTCAGCCAGGCCCAGGAAGAGCTCCTCACTCGCAACGGCTTCGCGGTCGCGCCGGCCGAGTATCGAGAGTTCTTTCAGCTATATGAGGAGGCCAGGTACGCGGAGATCCCGATCTTCATCACTACCGACTCCGTGTTCCACGTCTACCATCTTCTCTTCGACAAGGTTTTGCGTACCCTGGAGGACGAGCGCCTGCAAGCGGACCTTATCACCCTCACTAGAGGGATGCTGTGGGCTGCACAGGCCCAGTATGAGAAGCTGCAGGGAACCACTCTGGAAGAGCCCGCCCGCCGCAATGTGGCCTACTTCGCCGTCGCCAGCCGACTGCTGGACCCAGGGACAGAGATCCCGCAGGCCGTCGAGGAAGAAGTAGAGGCGGAGCTGGCCCTCATCGAGGGCCATGAGGGCTTCGTCATCTCGCCCATCTTCGGCTATGAGGAGGACTATAGCCAGTACGTGCCGCGCGGTCACTATACCAAGACCGAGCACAGGCAACGGTATTTCAAGGCCATGATGTGGTATGGACGCATCAACTTCAGACTCAAGGAGAGAGAAGAGACCTCATCGGCCCTGCTCATGGCCCAGGCCTTGGCCAACACCGAGATCGACGGCGTACCAGCCTCAGAGATCTGGGAGCGGATCTACGAGCCCACGTCCTTCCTGGTAGGGGTCAGCGACGACCTGGACATCTACGACTACCACCCGCTCATCGAGGAAGTGTACGGAGCGATTGGCAACGACCCGACGGTCTTTGCGGATGAGGAGAAGCTGACAGAGTTCATCGAAGCCGCGAAGCAGTTGCCCCCGCCCCAGATCAACTCCATGTTGGTCTGGATTTGGGAGGATCGCGACGAGGCCACCCAGGGGTTCCGCTTCATGGGCCAGCGCTTCGTCATCGATGCCTACATCTTCCAGCAACTGATCTTCCGCAACGTAGGCGTGATTGGAGATGCACGCATGCTGCCCAAAGGGCTGGACATCTTCGCCGCCATGGGTTCCGAGGAGGCGTATCGCATCCTGGCAGAAATGGACGAGACCCATTACCTCAACTACGATGCGCAGATGAGCAAAGTGCAGGGGGAGATCGCTGCCCTGGAGACGGACAGCTGGACGCAGAACCTCTACTGGGCCTGGCTCTACAGCTTCCAGCCCCTTATCGAAGTGAAAGGGGCAGGATATCCCGCCTTCATGCGTAACCTCGCATGGACTCGCAAGGACCTGCACACGGCTCTCGGCAGTTGGACGGAGCTCAAACACGACACGATACTCTATGCTAAGCAAGCCTATGCCGAGCTAGGGGGTGGGCCCTTCGAGCTCGAGGTACAGGGATACGTGGAGCCGAACCCTGAAGCTTACGCTCGGCTGGCAGCCCTGACCAGGATGACCATCAATGGGCTCGAAGAGCGTCAGTTGCTGTCGGGGGTGGACAAAGACAGCCTCGAGCGCCTGGAGAGGATCCTCCTCCTGCTGAAGGGCATCGCCGAGAAGGAGTTGCAAGGCATCGCTCTCGACGAAGAGGAAAAGGACCTGATAACCTTTTACGGAGGGATACTGGAGGGGTTGACCCTAGCCGCCGCAGACCAGGAGGAAGGCGAAGGGGGGCGGACCTTCCTGGAGGATGAAGAGGCGGCTGTTGTCGCCGACGTGGCCACTGATCCTTTGGGAACGGTCCTGGAGGAGGGCGTGGGGCGCATCTTCGAAATCTACGCCATCGTAGACATAGAAGGACGGTTATACGTGACCAAGGGAGGCGTCTTCTCGTACTACGAGTTCCCCTGGCCCATGAGCGATCGCCTCACTGACGAGGCCTGGCGGGAGATGCTCGATACCGGCCAAGCGCCCGACCGTCCGTACTGGACCGCAAGCTTTATCGCCCAGTGAGAAAGAGCTTGCCAACCATGCATGATCGCGTCCCGCAGAGTCTCGCGCCATTCTTCCAGGAGTACGATTTAGATGAACTCGATCTGGTGGGGAGTTCGCAGACCATTATCGAGCGAACACTGCAATACGGTGACCGTCACGAGTTGGCCTGGCTGTTCCGGCGGTACGGTCGAGACCGGATAGCCGAATGGGTGAGCCGATTGGGAGCACGACGGCTCTTGAGGAGGGACTTCGAGTTCTGGCGTCTGATGTTGGACGTGCATGACGCGGAAGACCCGTTCCAAGGCAGGGAGAGGATATGGCCCCATTGAGTGGTCTGTACTGGCAGGCTATCACCTCGCAGGTGAAGAACGTACTCAGCCTGATCGCGCAGCAGGCGTTCGCAGGCAGGTTCTATCTGGGTGGCGGGACAGGCCTGGCGCTGCAACTCGGACACAGGCGCTCCCTCGACTTGGACTTCTTCTCGGAGACTGATCAACTCCTCGCCAACTCTCGACGCGAGATCGTGACCGAACTCGCTCTGGAAGAAGGTGTAGTCCAGGCCCAACTGGACGGCACGTTGATTCTGCAAGTCAGAGGTGTAGGGGTAAGCTTCTTCTCGGATGGCTATCCCCTGGTGAAGCCAACTCTTCCCGCAGCGGGCATAGCCTTGGCATCTCTCGAAGACATCGGGCTCATGAAGGTAGACGCAATCATGGGGCACAGTACCAACAAGGATTTCCTCGACCTGTACTTCGCTTGTCAGGTCGCGTCACTCGGCGACCTTCTGGAACTCGGTCAAATCAAGTATGCTTTCTTGCGGGACTTCGGTGTACAGGCCCTTAAGGCTCTTACGGGTTTTCGAGACGCTGAAGCTGATGAAATGCCCGAGATGCTCAAGCCTGTCGACTGGAACGAGGTCAAGCGCTACTTCATCGCCGAAGCCAAGGCGTTGGGGCGGAACTGGTTTGGTGCATAGTAAAAGCAACGGGTGGATGTAACATGCAGCAAGAACTCACAGTGGAATACCATCCCATGATCAGGGACCTGCCTGAGAGCGAAAGGCCGCGCGAGAGACTGGCGAACTACGGCCCTGGCTCCCTATCGACATCGGAGTTGCTCGCCATAATCCTTCGCACAGGCACCAAATCCGAAAGCGTGATCAATCTCGGTAGCCGTCTCCTGGCCCAGTTCGGTGGCCTGGGGGGAATCGCCAGGGCCAGCTTTGCGGACCTCTGCAACGTCCACGGACTGGGCGTGGCCAAGGCAGCGCAGCTAAAAGCGGCCCTGGAACTAGGCAAGAGGTTGATGGTCGCCTCGCCGGAGGAGCGGCCGCAGGTGAAATCCCCTGCCGATGTGGCCAACCTGCTAATGCTGGAGATGGGCTTTCTGGAGCAGGAGCACCTGCGGGTTGTCCTGTTGGACACCAAGAATCGCGTGCTGGGCATGCCCACGATCTACATGGGCAGCCTTAACACCTCCGTGCTACGGGTGGGGGAGCTGTTCCGGGAGGCGATCAGGGCCAATTGCGCAGCCGTGATCGTGGTGCACAACCACCCCTCGGGCGACCCCACTCCTTCCCCGGAGGATGTGAGGATCACGCAGCAAATCGTCGAGGCAGGCAAACTGCTCGATGTGGAAGTGCTGGATCACCTGGTCATCGGACAGCAGAGGTACGTCAGTCTGAAGGAGCGAGGCTTGGGGTTCACGTGACCTTGCGCTGCGCTGGCGATTCGTTACTCGCCGTGGTCACCGGCCCAGCCGTTCTCGTTCCGCCGATGGCGACGAGCTCTCTCCTCGATCACCGAGGCAGCGTGCTCCCGCTCGGCCGCGCACCAGGTGCACATGTCGCCTTCATAGGGCAGACGGCAAACATTGCATACCTTTGGCCGTGTTCGACCTTCTTCGGCTTTCGAGTGGTGAGAGGCTTCACTTTCGGTGGCCACAGCCGAAGTCTAGCACCTCGCAGGGTTCAGCGCAAGCTTCAGCCAAGGTCCTAGGGTGCTACAGCGGGCACTCGCACACGAGGGTTCCAGTGCGGCTTCGACCTGACGTTCCAGCGATTGACTGACTTGGTCAACTTTGATACACTGATCCAAAGCGCGGGCCATTGGCATCTGACAGCTTGGAACTCAAGCGAAAGGAGAGGCGGGGAGTGAAACGTTGGTTGACACTTGGGGCAGTCTTGATCGTCGTTGGCCTCGCGGCATTCGTCGTCAATCTCACGGGTGCCTCAATTCCCGTACCACTGGAGCCCGGACTCCTCTTCCTGGGGGCAATGGCGATGGCCTGTCTGGCTGGCCATGTCTATACAGGATGGTATGGGTTATTGATCCCGGGTTGCGTCGTCTCATCCGTGTGGTTGGGTGCCACCCTGATCGAACTCGTTCCAGCGTGGCCGGGAAATCTGGACGGTGCCACCTTCATGGTCCTCCTTGGAACATCATTCTTCGCCATCTACCCCGTCGATCGCGCTCGCACCGGCCGCAGATGGATCTGGCCGATCTTGGTGGGCGTGGGACTGCTCGTCTTCGCCGTTCTGGTGGCACTGATAGGCTTCCTCGCCGAAGTC
>CAZNMJ010000237.1:0-5199 GCA_964573815.1 uncultured Anaerolineales bacterium | reverse complement strand
GAGAACTCCTACCATCCCGCCGCGACTAGTGGGAAGAGGGGCCGCCATGCTTGGCGACAGCATCCAAGATGCGATCCAGACATTCGGGCAGGGACACTGTCAACTCTGCGGGTGAGAAGCTTAGCACCGTCCAGCCACGCGCCGCCAAATCGTAGTCGTCTATACGACGCTCTTCTCGCACAATGCTGATGTTCTCGACCGGAGTCTCACCCTCCAAGAGAACCGCTATCCTTCCCCGAGCGCAAAAGAGGGCGATGTCTATCTGACAGGATTCGTCGTCTTCCTTCAGAGCATAGTAGCGTTCCGCGCTGATACCATTCTCCTTAAAGGCCTGCCACAGCCTCTCCTCTACTGCGCTACCCAACCACAAATCATTGATCTCCTGTGCCTGAAGCAGCCGTTCCAACGTGGTAGGAATGAAGGTAATCCGTCGCAAGCGATGACTCGGAATGGGACGAGGCAGAGTCTGGAGAGAGCCGATTTCGAGCTTGTAGTACAAGTGGCCCGCCCGCGGATGATCTGCTTCATCTGGGATAAGAGCCCTTCTGGACACGATGCGATAGCGCCTGATAGGGGCAAAGTACTTGACCATCCAGTGCTCTTCGTCAAAGGCCTTGGTCTGATAGAAGGCCAGGAAGTCGGCTCCCACCTGGGAGGGTCCACGCTCGTACGGAATCCTATACCAGCCTTCGTCCCGGGCGATGAGGAAGTCGCGGCGATTGTTCATCACAGCCACGAGCACACGAGGCTCGTCTGGGGTCAGATCGTCTTCGTCTAGCATCATCTAGTTTGACTCCACTTCCGGGGCCAAGCGAGCCACGTGCTCGCGAAGGCGCAGGACGGCCAGGTCCTTGGCCTTCACTTCGAGCATCACGTCGAATGTTGGTAGGCTCTCGTTCTTGGCCGCCCTGATGAAGTTGATGAACTGGAAAGGATCGACGAAATCAGCGTGTTCGGAGGAGCGTGGTGCTCGTAGAACCACGCTCCTCTCGTCGCTCTGGACACTCGCCCCCTCAACTATACGCATGGCGGTACGGGGAGAACTGAAATGGACCTTGGGTTTGACCTCCCTTGGCCAGGTACGCAGACATCGCTCCAGGGCGTCCGTGAGGCTCATGTCTTCCGGATTGTGGTTCTGGAAGTGCAAGTAGTCGAACACCAACGGCACCCCAGTCTCCTGATGAATCAGGGCGATGTCGCCGACTGAGAAGCGCGCGTCGTCATTCTCGACCACCAGCCTTTGGCGGACGAACTCGGGCAGGCGTTCGTATTGCTGCATGAATCGCTTGAGGGAGGCTTCTTTGTCACCGTAGACTCCACCCACGTGCGTGACTACAACAGCGTCTGGTCCCAGGCCCATGCTGTCGAGGATCCTTGCTTGAACTCTGACCTGCTCGGCGCTCTGATCAGCAATCGATTCATCGAGGGCGTTCAGGACGGTGGACAGGGACACGTGGAACGAGAGACGCAGCCTGCTCTTGCTGGCCAGATCACCAACGATGGCGAGTTCCTTGGCACACTCGTCGATCTGATTGTGGAACTGTGGCATCTCGGGGTGGGCTGCGTAGGGTGCGAGATCAGACGCCATGCGGTACATGTAGATGCCCTGCCTGCCCAGGTAGACGAAGATGTCACGGAGGTAGGCCAGACTGACGCTGAGATGCGGGTGGTTCTGCCAGCGCCTGGAGTCATGGGATTTCAAGCCAGGCTGGCCAAGTACTTTGACCGGGAATCCAAGACGCATCGCCCTCGTCGCGCGGGGTCAGCAGACGGCCGACTTGTTTCCCATATTGTAGGTGAGCTTGCGGCAGAAGGCAACACCATAGAGCGAGCCAAGGGTTGCCCGTGGCTGCGGAGTGCTATATAATAGGCCTGGCGGGACCCAGATACTGCGGAAAGGCGCGGATACAATGGTCGCAGCTAATGGCGATCGGACTACTGGCCAAGACAATTCGGTGCCGAAGGAGCTGAAATGAGCGAGCAATCGGAGAGTGCCAAGACGCCAGCTGGTGGTCCTTTGAGCAAGCCTCTGTCTGTTGATGATCTGGGCGTGTCAAGGGGCGTTTTGGTCGATCTGGCTCTTAAGATCCTGTACTTCGACCGCGAGATGGACGGGAGCGAGATAGCCAGCAGGATGAGGACGCCATTGCCCGTCGCGGTGGATCTCATGGACATGCTGCGCAAAGAGAAACTCTGCACAGTCAAGGGAAGCGACAGTGGTGTTGTGCCGGTCTATCGGTATGGCATCACCGAGGCGGGTGTAGCCAGGGCGCGCGAGGCCCTCTCGCGGAACGAATACGTAGGACCCGCCCCGGTTGCCCTGGATGCCTACGTGGAGATCGTCCAGCGACAGAGTGTCGGGATGGCCTGTTCCGTGATCAGGCGTGACGATCTCGAGCGGGCTTTGGACGAGGTGGTCGTGAGTCCGTCGGTGCTTGCTCAGCTGGGTCCCGCCCTCAACTCGAGTCAACCGATCCTGTTATATGGGGCTCCGGGCAATGGCAAGACGTACATTGCGCATAACTTGGTCACCTTGGTGCTCGGTAGCATCTTTGTGCCCTACGCCTGCGAGGTCGAGGGGCAGCTGATAAGGGTGTTCGACCCTGAGTATCACTACCCGGTGAATGGAGGAGCGGAAGGCAGAGACGTTGAGAGGGACAATCGCTGGTCTCTATGCAAGCGCCCGGTGGTGATGGTTGGAGGAGAGTTGACATTGACCTCCCTCGGCCTGGTCTTCGATCCCATCTCCAAGTGCCACGAGGCTTCTCTACAGATGAAAGCGAACGGTGGCATATTCTTCATAGACGATTTTGGCAGGCAGTTGCTGCTGCCTGAGGAGCTCTTGAATCGGTGGATAGTCCCCTTGGAGGGTCAGGTGGACTACTTGGCACTACACACGGGCAAGCAGGTGCAGATCCCCTTCGATTCACTGGTGATATTCTCGACCAATCTGGATCCAAACACACTGGACGAAGCGTTCCTGCGGCGGATTCCTCATAAGATAATGATCCCCAATCCGAATCTCTACGAGTACTACGCACTGTTCCAGAGGGTCTGCGAGGCCAAGGGAGTCCAGTTCGCCAAGGATGGGTTCTCGTACCTCGTGGACAGGTACTATCGGCAGGCAAATAGGCCGCTCAGGGCGTGCCATCCTCGTGACCTGGTGGATCAGATCGTGACCATCGCTCGATACAACGACGAAGAACCAGTTTTGAGCGAGGAATTCATTGACCAGGCTTGCAACAATTACTTCGTGCAAGAGCCGGCCGAGGGCTTTGACGTGCAGTAGTCCGCCCGGAATGGGTCGTCTTCGGTTGGATAAGGGCGACGTCTAGGGTGGAGATCGTGGAAGCAGGAGGGGCCACTTGTCCCGTTTCGGACGGTGGCCCCTCTTGGAGATGAGCAGGATGCGGGATAGCGACAGCGTCCTCACCGAGCGAGAGTTGGAGATAGTGCGCGCCGTGGCGACCGGCGCCACCAACCAGCAGATCGCCCGGGAGTTGATGATCAGCGTCAACACCGTCAAGGTTCACCTCAAGAACATCTTCGCCAAGTTGGACATCCAGTCGCGCACGGAAGTGGCGCTGTATGCCGTGAGCCAGGGTTGGATCGAAGTGGAGAGGCCAATCCCCGGAGCCGAAGAGGCTGTTGAGGCTGTTTCGGAAGGCGAGCGGCTTCGCAGGCAGCCCATCTCTTTAGCGAAACGGGTCTACTTCCTCGCTGCAGCCGTTCTCGCTGCGCTGCTGGTGTTTTTTCCTGAGGTACGGAGACAGCCGGCGTCCAGTGCCTCCAGCGAGTTCGCTGACGTTGGCAGCAGCACTGAACTGGGTGGCCCTGCTCTGGAATCTGAGCGCTGGAATGCCATGGCGGCCATGCCCACGGCTAGAAGCCGTCTTGCGGCGGCCTATTCCGAGGGCAAGATATACGCCATCGGCGGAGACACCGTGGATGGTGCCACAGGGATTGTGGAGGAGTACGACACATCGGTCAACGGTTGGCGAGTCAAGAGCCCGAAGCCTATTCCGGTGCACAACATCGGTGCGGTAGCAATAGGGGGCAAGGTTTTCGTGCCGGGTGGTTACACGCTGGATGGAGAGGTGATCGCCGACCTGGAGATCTACGATCCCAGTGAGGATTCCTGGGGACGTGGAGCGCCGCTTCCAACTCCCCTGTGCGCCTACGCAATCGCCAGTGTTGGAGACAAACTGTACGTCTTCGGCGGATGGGATGGCTCTGTTTATGTCGCGTCTACATACGAGTACGATACCGTCAGCGACTCTTGGCTGGAGAGGAGCCCCATGCCCACGGCGCGAGGTTTCGCCGGAGCAGCGGCGCTGGAGGGCAAGGTCTATGTGGCAGGCGGCTACGATGGTCGGGACGAGTTCGCCACAGTGGAGGAGTATGATCCAACTCTAGAAGGAGTGGGCGAGCCGTGGAGGGCGAGGTCGCCCATGATGATGCGCCGAGGTGGCCTGGGTGTGGCTGCCATCGCTGGCAGCCTGTACGCCATAGGCGGGGGATGGAACGGCTATCTGGCGTACAATGAGAGGTATGACCCGAGGACAAATGAGTGGTCCACCATCGAGACGCCGGTATTCGGGGAATGGCGCAATCTGGGGGTGGTGAACACCGAAACCAAGATCTACGCGATAGGGGGGTGGAACGGCGACTTCCTGAAGCTGAACCAGGAGTACCGGGCTTTGTTCACCTATTACCTGCCGGAGGTACCGTAGGCAGGCACGGTTCGCTTTACCAGCCAGTTGGCGCAAGGGCGAGGTGACCGGAAGCAGGACGTGGGGTCGGAAACGCGACGCCAACAGTGAAGGGAAACATGGGGGAAGCGTGTTTCGTAACCCGCCTTGGCCAGTTTCGCAGTTGGGAACGCCCGACTGAAGTCCTGAGCTGGAGGAAGCAGCTACCTCTGAGAGTGTGGAAAAACGGTGTGACATGCGCCGCTGGGCGCATCCTGAGTAGGCCGGAGGCCGTATCGAAGGAGCGATCCAGCGGCGGGCGGAGCCGGAATGACGTTGTATGTGTGTCTGACAGTCCTTGCTCAACACCCTCCAATAGATGGTTGCTCCCTCTTCGTTGTCGACGCTATAATGATTGCGCCAGTTCAGTCATCGTTTGAGCAAGGCGGGGGTCCATCTGCCATCCCTCTTTCTTCTGCTCTGTAGCCGCTTGTGAGGAATATCACCA
>CAZNMJ010000236.1:0-5213 GCA_964573815.1 uncultured Anaerolineales bacterium | reverse complement strand
GTGATCTATGAGCACCCGGACGACTTGGACGAGTACCTGCCAGACCAGGACTGAGCAAGAGGACCCTGCCAAAAAGGAAAGCCGATGCCCATGGGCATCGGCTTTTCTGTTCTCGCTCTCGCCTCTAGGTGATAATCCCCCGCACCGTCAGGCCCAGGCGCTCCACGACAGGGGTGAGCACACCGCAAAGGATGGTCCCGATCACCACGACGACCATCATGTTCCCGATCCACCATAGGATGATCTCGGGGACGAGGACATCTGCGGGCACAATGCCAAGAACGTATAGCATGCCCATACCCGAGACCGCGCTCCAGAGCTGGGTCAGAACGACGGACACGATCAGGAAGAAGATGAACCCCTTCGGCCTGAACACATCCTTGGCAATGGGGCTCACTCCGATTCTGGGTGCCGCCAGCCTATAGACGACCAACATGGGAATCTGCACCAAGACTTCTACGGACCCAAAGAGGATCGACTGAGCTATGGGCATACCCTGCATGATGCCGGCGCCCAGGATCGCTCCGATCACCCCGATCACCACCCCCCATCCGGAGAACCACAGCACGAAGGGAATGAGAAAGCCCATGCCGAAGTATAGGCCGGAGACGCCAAGGACGCCCGCCGGCAGAGCGATGACCCCCAGAAACGCCAAGATCGTGTACAATCCAGCGGCCACAGCGTAGGTCACCAGATTGACGACGCGTATTGGTGGGTTCGGATTCCATTGGAGACTATAGGTTTGCTCTTCCATTTCCTTTCTCCTTGTCTTCCTTGCTGAGGACGTCTGAGTCGTTGCTAGTCACCTTGAACTCGCGCGCACCACCTCCCTTCTATTCGCTTCTGCAAAGTGCCTCTACCCACTCTCTCTCGTTGAGGAGCAAGGGAAAATCAGGCTTTTCTCTCCTCAGTTCGCAACTGAGGGTAATCGCCTGAGGAGCTCGCAGTTGCGCGGCTTCCAAGTGCTCGGGAGAGGAGAAGAGTTCGCGGCTGGTCCCCTCGAACACAGTACGGCCGTCGCGCAGCACAGTGACCCGCTCGCAGTAGTTGGCCACTAACGTCATGTCGTGAGTAATGATGAGCACCGTCCCGCCAGCGGCGTGCAAGTCCTCCAGCAGGGCCATAATGCTGGAGACCATGCGGTAGTCCTGACCAGTCGTGGGCTCGTCCACAATGATCACCTCTGGGCGCATAGCCAGCACTGCAGCCACCGCCAGCCTCTGCTTCTGTCCCTTGCCGAGAAACAGCGGATCCTCGTCCGCTAGTTCCGCCAGATCCACCCGCTCCAGTGCCTCTAGGACTCGTCTCTCGATGTCCTCGCCCTTCACCCCGATGCACTTCAAGCCGTAAGCCACCTCATCAAACACTCGCCTGGTGAAAATCTGATGATCGGGGTTCTGGAAGACATAGCCTATCTTCATGGGGAGCTCCCTCCGCACGCCGCGCTGGAAGACACTTTCGCCCAGAACCCTACACGTACCCTTCCATGGCTTATACAGCCCGGTCAGGATCTTGGCCAAGGTAGTTTTGCCGGAACCATTGTTCCCCAGTAGGCCCATGGTCTCCCCGCGATGCAGAGTCAGGTCAGCGCCCAAGAGAGCTACCGTCCCATCTTCGTAGCGATACCAGAGGTCCTCCACTTCGATGACCTTTTCGGTATCAGAGGAATCGGGGTCGCCAACGGGTGCACTTTCCACCCGGCTGAAGAGTTCGTGTGCCTCCGCGATGGACCTAGGTACCTCATCCTCGCCACAGACTTGGGCCCGGTGGGCGATCCGCGACACTTCAAAGGTGTAGGCTCCTCTCTGGTCCAGGAACTCGAACTCGGAGTAGAACTCCTCCGGTTCAGCCACCAACTCTACTCGCCCGTTGCAGACAAGAGCGATTCGGTCGCAGAACTCAGAGAGGATCTCAGGGTCCTGCTCCACCAAGACTACCGTGAGTTCGTGCTCCTCCTTCAGTCTGCCCGCCGTGGCGATGACCTCGCTCTTGCCCATGGGATCGAGGTCCGATGTAGGCTCATCCAAGATTAGCAGGTCTGGTCGCATGGCGAGGAAAGAGGCGATAGCCACACGCTGTTTCTGCCCGCCGGACAGGTCCGCGGGGTGAATGTACTCCGCGTCTTCCCACAGGTATCCCAGGCCCACCAAGTGAAGTGCGTCTTCCACCCGTTGGTCTATCTCCTCCGATGAGAGCCCCAGCAACTGCAAACCGAAAGCCACTTCATAAAGCAAGCTCATGGTCAGGAATTGGTTCTCCGGATCCTGGAACACCATGCCTGCCTGAGGTGGTCGTACGGGTTCGCCGAGGATCTCGCCCCGGGCCTCTCCGTCAACCACATTGGCTGCTGGATCGATGCCAACTACTAGCTTGCCCATGACCTCCAACGAACCCTTCAGATGTTGGTTCCCTAAGTTCCGAGGCACGCGCGTAGCGTGAGGAATCAGACCCATGATGGTTTTGCAGATTGTCGTCTTGCCGGCGCCGCTCGGCCCTGTGATACCGAAGAACTCCCCCTTCTCTATCTCCAAGTTGACGCCGTTGAGCGCCCAAGGGTTCATCTTGCCCACGAAGGCTGGATATCTCCAATAGACGTTGTCAATCTTGACAATGCTCATCAGTCGTCGATCCCCTCTATGACCTCAGACCTGCAAGAACGGGCCGTGCGAGTTCGGTGACGCTCAAACCACCGAGCAGAACGGCTCCGACGAATGCCACGGTTCCAACGACTAGCAACCAGTCTACTACTCGAAACGGCTTCACCTCGCGATAGACTGTTGGCTTGGATCCGATCTCGTAGCCTCGTGCACTCAGAGCGTCCGATATCTCAGTCGAGCGGCGCATCATATTGGCTATGAGGGGCACAGTGAGATACGCGTAGTCGCGCAGCTTGGCAAGGATATTCTTCTTCTGAACGTTGACACCCCGGGCCACCTGAGCCTGGCGGATGGTCGAGAAGTCGATCAAGGCGATGCTCAGCGAACGAAGCATCAGCGAACCGAAAACGCATATCAAATATGGCATGCCCCGCACCTTACGCAGCGCTCCAATTACCTCAATGTCCCTGGTGGTCAGTATGAACAGAAATGTGAGAAGAATCATAGCGCCGTACCCCAGCACCTTAGTAGCAGCCACATACACCGTCGTGTCGGAGATGAATAGAGTAAGGGGCTGGTGGAAAGGAAAAGAGAAGAAAGTCCAGGTGAGATTCAGTGGCGTCAAATTGATGACAAAGGCCGCGGCTACCCCGCCGATAATGCCCCAGTAGAGCTGCTTGGTGTAGAGATAGTAGCCAACAACGATCCCTAGCAAGGCTATCATGGCCACGGATATCCCCACATTGATCACGCCGGAGTACATCTGTCGGGAGAATAGGATACGGTTGCCGGGAGCAGGATTGAAGACGATCCATGTGACGAAGAGACTAGCGAGCATGGGGAACATGACCACCAGATACGACCGGAAGAGCCATCTGATGACCCCACTCAGCCACAGCAAGACCAACGCGAGAGTCATTAGCAGGAGACACCCCACGGGGTCTGGACTGGTGGTCGAAATCATTCTCACCAGAGCCACAGACACCCCCAACGCTAGAACGAACTTGGTGATCGCGTGCAGCCCGGCCAGAGGGGAGTCTATCGGCATGGAAAAAAGAAAAGTTCGCACCCACTTACGTCCCTTACCGTGAGCTGATGCCTCAAGTATGGCCTCTTGACTCATTCTGTTCCTTTCTGCACCGCCATCCTACTTCAGGACCACTATCGAATCACCTCGACCACGAGATCGGAAGGGCTGATCCCAGGCAAGGTGTCATCGGGACAGGCGCTGATCGCCAGGGTCACCGGCCGCAACGCTCTAAGCTTGAGGTAATCGCCCGCTTGTATGTCGAGCGAGCTAAACATATAGCCTTCATCGTCCGCGGAGCATCGCGCGAAGAAACTGGCCATACCCGTGAGGTCCTTGCGCTGCACACCCAGGGCCTCTGACAGAAGGTCGCGGCAGCCAAGGCGCCCATCTTCGTATATCTCCCGCCAGCACCCCGGGTACATGATATCCACGCGCAGATCGGAGTGAACTTCCACCACCTCCAGGTACGGAGTGCCATCTCCATCATACAGCTTCATCCCGGGGTCCGCGTAGAATGTAAGCTTCACATTGCCCCACTTCTCCCACCCATTGATGTTCCTGGTTAACGACTGATCGAAGCCCAGAAACGTAAAGTCGCCCCCTTGCCCCCCTTTGGGCGATGTGATCTTCACCACGTCGCCCTCCTCCAGTGCGAAAGCTCTGGCGGTTCCTGGTGCAAGCGTCACAGGCTGACTGCTCTTCTTCATCTTCTCCCCGTTCGGCTCAGAGCTTTACTCTAGCCAGCCAAACCACTGGCCAGGCTTGATCTATGGCCTGCTCTGCACGACCCGGAGGCGCACGCCTTCCTGGCGATGGTGCACCAATGAACAAGAAATGGCCTCGTCCTTAATGTTGTAGGCTACTTCATCGAAGAGCAGAAGAGGCGTCCCCGCAGGGCATTTCAGCCGCTCCGCAATGTCGTCCTCAGCCGCTGTGGGCACTAGCTCGGCCACGTAGTAGCTGGCCCTCTCGCCCGCGAACTCCTCCAAGAAGGCAAAAACGTGGCCTGCAAGATCCTCTCGAGTGAAGGGCTTCTGGATCAGATGAAGTGGCAGATAATCCACACAGTGGATCACCGGTGTGCCATCCGCGAGGAAGACTTTGCGGATGACTAGCACACCCTCTTCTGGTGCCAGGAGCAGCGTCTCTCTCGTCCGAGGGTCGGGCAAGGCTTCTTCATACTCCAACCAGCCAACGCTCGGTTCCCCGCCACGGGCGCGAATCATGTCCTCGCAATTCCACATCTCCTCGAGGCGGGAATCCAGGTACTCGGCCGCGCGGGTGACATAGGTACCGGCACCCTGCCGCCGTACAACCGCGCCCTCCCGTTGCAGGTTGGCCAGAGCTGCCCGCACCGTGGCACGGCTTACACCGTACATGACGGCCAGCTCGTTCTCTGGGGGTAACTTTTCGCCAAGGGCCAAGGACCCTTCCCGGATCCTCTCCCTCAACGCATCCTCGACCTGTTTGGAGAGAAGCTCTCCTCTTTCTACGGTCGCCATCGTTTCTGCCGCGAGGCGATTTGTCAGACGATTGTCATCTGGCACGAAACAGCTTACCACAGTTCGGGAAAAATGTCAAGCCCG
>CAZNMJ010000235.1:0-5225 GCA_964573815.1 uncultured Anaerolineales bacterium | reverse complement strand
ACCGCACACGGGGCAATCCTCGTCTCTCGCCAGTTCCATCGCCTCAAACTCCAGACGGGCGATGTCGGAGTGAAGCAGCTCGTTGGCCAGCAGCGACTCTTGTGCCGATCCCCCGGCGGGTGGCGGCCTGCCTCTAGGCCGTCGCCATTTCTCGGACCACGTCCGTCATGGAGAGGACACCCACCGGGCGGCGAGGCGCCAGCCCTCCCTGGGTGATGACCACGCGGTGGATCTGATTGTCGAGCATCAACTCCACCGCCGCCAGAACGGGGATGTCTGGCACGATGGTGACGGCGTCCTGGGTCATCACATCCTCCGCCACCAGGCTCTCCCAGTCCTGGTCAAACACCTTGACCAGGTCGGTCTGAGATAGCACTCCGCAGAGATCACCGCTTTCGTCGACCACCACGAGGGCGTTGATGTTCTCCGAATCCAGCATCCTGACCGCCTCTTTGAGGGGAGTGTCAACGCGGCAACTGATCACCTTGCGGTGCATCACGTCCCTCACCAGCTTGTCCTTCATCATGTCTCTCCTCTCGGCCCCGCCGACGCCCCTGCCCCCCTCGGCGTAGAGCAGGATGTCGTTTGGGGTACAGTTGAAGAACCTGCACAAAGCGTTCAGGGTGCCGAGGTCTATCCGCTCTGCCGTTCCACTCTTGAGACGACCCAACGTGTTCTTGTTGACGCCGGCCAACTCACTCAGCCTTCTCAGCGTCAGCTTTTCCCCAGGATTGGCCTGCTCCCACTGGGCCATGAGGACATTGAGATTGAGGGTAATGGGCATGGGGTTGTACCTCCTCGCTGCTACATTCCAATGATACAGGATTCTGTACCCATTGTCAAGATGCTGTACCTATAGATGGTCCTGTGTACCACCTACCGCGGGCAGTTCCAGCGTGACGTAGGCCGGTCCGCATTGATAGTCTGCTGTTTCTATGTTAGTATTTCAGCAGGCTTGAGCCAGAATCCACGGCTCTTTCTCTCTTCGGACATCGGTGCCGTGCAAATGGGGAGGATGGCCAGCATATCCAATCGCAGTTGTTGATTCGAGGTCGCATGCGCGGCCATCTGTGGAGAGAAGACGCTGCTGATCATACCATGATAGATGGAGGCACAACGTGAGAGTGGGAATGATCGCACCACCGTGGTTCAAGATACCTCCAGAAGGGTACGGTGGGATCGAGGTGGTCGTCCACCTTCTGGTGGAGGGGCTGATCGACAGAGGTCACGAGGTAACCCTTTGCACAGTGGGCAGCTCGTCGACCAGGGCATCCCAACTTAACATCTTCGATGGTGAGATGAAGGACTACTTGGATGCGCCGGCATCGAGCTTCCTGAACATCGCTCTGACGCACGCGCTGGCCTGCTACGAAGAGATTCCACATGATGAGATCGACATCATACACGATCACACGTGGAAAGAAGGTCTCCTTGCGGCGGCATTCATAGACAGACCTGTGGTTCACACGGTTCACGGTCCCTTTGACGAAGAGAACGAGCGGTTCTATCGGATCTTCACACAGGTCTTCAAAGGGTACCAGCAGGTACATTTCGTCACCATTAGCGACTATCACCAGCGGTGTCTGCCGGGGCTGAACTACGCCGGCACCGTGTACAATGGCATACTTCTTGACAAGTACCCCTATTCCGAGGAGAAGGAGGACTTCTTCTTCTATATCGGAAGGTTCAACGAAGAGAAGGCCCCTCATCTGGCCTGTGAGGTGGCGAGGGAGTTGGGGGCCAGACTCGTACTGGCTGGAAAAGTGCACGAAGAGGAAGAGCGTGGCTACTTCGATGAGCATATCATTCCGTATCTGAGCAGTGACATCCAGTTTGTGGGAGAACTCGCCCATTGGGGTGAGGAGAAGATGCGCCTCTTCTCGCGCGCCAAAGGATACCTCTATCCGATACAGTGGGATGAACCCTTCGGAATCACCATGGCGGAAGCGATGGCCTGTGGTACTCCCGTGGTGACCTTCCGGCGGGGAGCGGCCCCAGAGATCGTTGCTCACGAGAGCACCGGCTTCGTGGTGGAGACCATGGATGAGTTTGTTGAGGCAGCGCAACGCGTGGATGAGATCGACTCCCGGGAGTGTCGTGACCGCGTCGAGAAGATGTTCACCGCCCAGACCATGGTTGACGGCTACGAGCGCATCTATGAGACAATAATAGCCAATGAGGGAGCAGACAAGAGGTAGAGCATATGGGCAGGTTTCTGAGAGGACTTTCGAGCAATGACTGGAGGGTATCTGAACACTGGATCCATAGAGACAAAATGCAGTACCAGGAGGCGCTTTTCACCCTGGGGAATGGATACCTTGGGTCAAGGGGTTTTCTGGAAGAGGACTACGAGCAGGCGTACCCAGCCACATACATTGCGGGGGTATATGATCGGAGTGGTGCCCAGTCCTTTGTCATCGTCAATGTACCGAATCCCCTCGGTATAAAGGTCTACGTGGACGGTAGGAAGCTGTCCATAAGAGAGATGGAGGTTGTGGAACACCACAGAGTACTGGACATGAGGAGGGCGGTGCTGCTGAGACGCACGGTCTTCATGCATGCTGGAAGGGAATATGAGTATGAGTCCAGACGCTTCTTCAGCCTCAGCGATGTGCACGTAGGCGTACTTGGCATTTCGTTCAGGTCCTTGGACGGCGAAGTCGATGTCGTCGTCAAACACGGCATAGATGGCACGACGCGAAACGAAACGCAGGCCATAGGGGAACCGATAAAGCACTATGGCGTCACCCAGGCCCTGGACCTTGCCGATGGCGTGTCCTACCTGGAAGCCCGGACCAACGACCTTGGCACAGTGATTGGAATGGCGGCGGCTGGCAGGATGGATGGAGCAGAGCCAACGTCCGGCGTGAAGATGCGATGTCATGTGGGTGAAGAATCGGTGACGAAGGAATGTTCCTTCACTGCCAGAGAAGGCGTCCGCTACCAATTCCATCAATACGTTTCCGTATACACCTCTCGTGAGACCGAAGGCGACATAAGGACGGCCTGCCTGGAAGGGGTGACAGCTGCGCGGCAGAAAGGAGTGTCGCGTTTGTCCAGGGATCACTCCAGGGCCTGGGGCAGGAGGTGGAAGTCTTGTGACATCAACGTAGGTGGGGATAGGCTGCTCCGCAGAGCTCTCCGTTTTGACATGTATCACCTGCTGGCCGCGGCGCCACTGCGGGACATGGACGTTAGCATCGCCCCCAAGGCTCTATCCGGGGAATGGTATGGAGGACACGTATTCTGGGACACAGAGATCTTCATGCTTCCCTTCTTCGTCCATACCCAGCCAGAGCTTGCCAAGGCTTTTCTGATGTACAGATACCGGCGGTTGGAACAGGCCGTCGATTGCGCCCGAAAGCAGAACTACAAGGGAGCATTATGGCCTTGGGAGTCAGCTGTGAGCGGTGAAGACGAGACGCCTCAGACCTGGATCAACTTCGACGGCACCGTACTACCGGTGTATACCTCCCAGCGGGAGCACCACATTGCGAGCGATGTCATCTATGCCATCTACCGCTACTTCCAAACCACCGGGGACGAGGATTTTATGCTGCACTACGGTAGTGAGATGGTGTTCGAAACCGCCAGGTTCTGGGAGTCACGGGTGGTGTACAACGGTGAGACGAAGGCCTATGAGATCAAGCAGGTTATCGGGCCTAACGAATTCCAGGAAGGTGTGGACAACAACTCCTACACCAACGCCATGACCAGATGGACGTTGAGATATGCCAGTGAGCTTCACGATTGGTCGAGGGAAACGCATCCTGGTGAGCTTCAGGCCCTGGCCCAGAAGATCGGTCTAACCGCCGAAGAGGTTGACAGATGGAGAGAGATAGCAGATGGCCTTCTGTTCCTCATGGGTGCCGACGGGCTGATTGAGGAGTTCGAAGGTTACTACCAGAAGAAGGAAATCATCATACGGGTGTGGGATGAGCACGGAATGCCAGCCTGGCCTTCCGAAGTCGCTCTGGCGGACGTAGCGGAGACTCAACTGATAAAGCAGGCGGACGTAGTGCTGCTACTGTATCTCTTGTCGGATGAGTTTTCCTTGGAGGCCAAGCGGGTGAACTTCGACTACTATGAGCCAAGGACCACGCACAAATCCTCTCTCAGCGTCACCCCCTACGGAATACTCGCCGTTGAACTCGGCGACGTGGAGAAGGCATACAAGTATCTGCACCATGCTTCAAGCGGCGATCTGGAGGACATACACGGCAACACGAAACTTGGAGTACACGCGGCAGCATCGGGCGGGGCTTGGCAGATCATGATCCATGGCTTTGTTGGGCTAAGGGTGAAGAATGATACACTGAGCATCAATCCCACTCTGCACGAATCTTGGAGAAGCATTAGATTCCGCACATGGTTCAGGGGAAGTCTCATCGAATTCGCCATATCAGAGAGCGAGACAGAGGCTTCCTTGCTTGAGGGTAAACGAGCGGTGGACCTGGAGATCTATGGTCAGAGAATGGTCTTGGAGCCCGGTCGGACCGTCAGGGCGAAGGGGTGAGCACCATGGCAAGCAACGTGGCTTTCATATGGGACATTGACGGCGTCGTGCTGGATAGCCCACACGAGGAGGCCTGGCGACTGACGGTGATGAAGGAGCCGTGGAACGCAGATGGACTGAGCTCCGACTTCTACTTCACCCATGTGGCTTCCAGGCCGCGCTTCGAAGGAGCAAACAACATATTGGAGTTGCTGGGCGTCTACGAGCGTCTTGGCGCGACCACCGACGGGGAGAAGAGGGAGCTCATGCACGAGTACGCCGCGGAGAAAGACGCTCTGATAAAAGACCTCATCGAGCGAGGAGAGTTCAAGCTGTTCCCTGACGCCGTTGCCTTGTTGCTCAAGGCTAGGCGCGCGGGCATCCTCCAGGCAGCGGCTTCCGCTTCCAAGAACGCCGCTCCTATGTTGAGGAACGTTCCGAGATCCCGCGTGCTGAGGGAAGTAGGAGATGACTTCGGCGCCCTTGCCGAAGGGGAGACGCTATACTCCGTGTTCGACTTCGATGCGTGCGGGGTCGATGTGGGCGGCAAGGAGGAGATACTCAAATACGCGACGGACGGATTGGCAGCGCTCCCCGGCGTCGAGATAGACAGAATCTTCGTGTTCGAGGACGCGCCCTCGGGAGTAGAGGCAACCGTGTCCCTGGGCTACCACGCTGTTGGGGTCTTCCGGATTGGGGAGTGGGAGGCGCTGGAGGAAGCAGGGGCGGA
>CAZNMJ010000234.1:3471-5234 GCA_964573815.1 uncultured Anaerolineales bacterium | reverse complement strand
GCTGAGAAGCTGAAGCCTGAGATTGTGAGACTGCGCCGGGCTATCCACCGCCATCCTGAACTGGGCTTCGAGGAGGTGAAAACGGCGGCTTTGGTTGCTCAGACTTTGGAGTCGTTGGCCATCAGGGTTCGGACGGGGGTGGGTAAGACCGGCGTGGTCGGATACTTGGGGTCCGAGGGCCCCGCGCTGGCCATTCGTGCCGACATGGACGCCCTACCTATCCAGGAGCTGAACGAGGTGCCTTACAGATCTCAGGTACCTGGGGTGATGCACGCCTGCGGCCACGATGCCCACGTGGCTATCGCCCTGGGGGTGGCCATGCTCTTGGCGGACAGGGAACTGCCCGGGCAGGTCCGTTTCCTCTTTCAACCCTCGGAGGAGAGGCAGGATGCCGAGGGCAATACCGGGGCTGGCCGCATGGTCGAAGAAGGAGCTATGGATGGCGTGGAGGCCATCATCGCTTTGCACGTAGATTCAGAGACAACCGATACCGGCTTCATAAGGATAGGCGCGGGGGCCATGTCTGCTGCCCTGGACACCTTCAATGCTACCATCAAAGGAGAGGGTTGCCATGGCGCCTCTCCACATTTGGGGCGAGACCCCATCTTCATTTCCGGGCAGGTGATCGGGGCCGTCCACGGTATCGTCTCGCGGCACATTGACCCTATGAAACATGCGGTGATCTCTATCGGCGCCATCCATGGGGGGACGACGGCCAACGTTATCCCCTCGGAGGTGAGGCTTGAGGGGACCATCAGGAGTTTGCAGGAGGAGATGCGACATGAACTCCACACTGAGCTGGAGAGAGCTTTTGAAGTAGCCAGAGCCCTGGGTGGAGATTACTGCCTCACCATACGGCGGGGTGAGCCGGTGACCATAAACGACGAAACGGTGAGCCAGCTCGTTCGCGAGGTAGCGATCGATGTGTTGGGAGAGGAATATGCTCTCCCCATGGAGGCGCACATGGGATCGGAAGATTTCGGCATCCTAGCCAGGGAGGCTCAAGGGGCCATGTTCTACCTAGGCACCAGGAAGAAGGGCGAGAAGCGCCTCGCGCACAATCCCCATTTCGACATCGATGAAGATGGTCTGCCAATCGGCGTGGCTCTCTTGGCCCAGATTGCACTCCGGTACCTAACCTCGCGTTCCGCTGCCCCATCCCCACGCGTGTGACGAGGACACCTTAAGGTGGCCGACGATGTCGTGCTTGAACTTGTGGAGTTGTAGGTTTGAAAGGGGGATGCATGCTTGACGACCTGGACTTCGCCCTAATCGGCCTGCTGCAGGAGAATGCCCGTACGCCCGTGACGCAGTTAGCCAGACAGCTGAAGCGGCCAACGGCTACCATCCGGGACAGGCTAAGACGCCTCGAAGATTCGGGAGTTATCCAAGGGTACACCGCACTCATTGATACGGCCAAGATCGGCTTCCTGATCAAAGCCCTAGTTCACGTTTCCACGTCAGGGCAGGCCGTCGACCCGGATGAATTCCTCCACGGCGTGGGGCAGATACCGGAGGTGGCTAGCGCCGATCTCGTGACAGGAGACTTCGAGGCTGTCGTGACTGTCCATGTGCGAGACATTGAGCATCTGTCTCGAATACTCTACAAAGACTTGCGTCGGGTTCCTGGGGTTACAGGGACAACCACGTCCATAGTGCTTCTTGGTCGCCAGTGGAGGATTCCGCGGTGAACCGACCCCGGTCCGAGTTCTGGCTGTCTGCCTAGAGGTAAGCGTAGCTGTTCGGTCAGCCAGGATAGATCT
>CAZNMJ010000234.1:0-3371 GCA_964573815.1 uncultured Anaerolineales bacterium | reverse complement strand
GGCAGACAGGGATACAGGCCCTACTTGATACTCGAAGCAAGAAGTCCAAAACAGCGGACGCCAGCAGCGTAGTGTTTGCACTCAGCCAGATACGCCTGCATCTCAGTTCGATCGAAACTGCGAAGAGCAGTTCTGACGATTGCCCCTTGAAGTAGTGGGCTAGGAGTATTCACAGGTCCTCGCAGTTCTCGGAAAAGACGGAAGTGGCTCCGTAGGCCACGCAGAACGGCAAACATGGGCCCCTCGCAAGATCAACCCTCATGTCTCGTGCGACACCGCCGTCAGGATTCGCACCCCCACCCACCCCACCCCGGAACGGATTGGGAGTCGTCGGCACTGACTGTGTCAGTTGTGCGCAAGCAGCCGCTTCACAGCGCGTAGTGGCTTCTTGTCATCTTCTCATCCTCACATTTTACAGGTACCTGCCATATGGCACAACTATAGTTATGCGAGCAAAGCGACTGGACTTTGCCCACATAACATGCTATGATCAAAAAGATAGCTGCCAGAATTTTCCCGGCATAACGTCACAGCGCCCCACTCAACACTATTCCACCCCGCTGGGAGTCATCGAATGTCAACACAGCCCCTGGCCAGATTCGGACAGCACCTGAGGGCTTCGGACAAAAGCGAACACACCATCGAAGCCTACCTCAGAGACCTGCGCCTGTTCAGCGAATGGTTCCAGAACAGCAATGGTGAGCACATGACGCCCCAGGCGATCACGCCTATCGATGTGAAAGAGTACAAGGCCTATCTGCTTCAGGTGAAGCAGTTCAAGCCCGCCACGGTCAACCGCAAACTCGCGTCAATCTCAGCTTTCTGCGAGTGGGCGAGAAAGAAGGACCTCATCGAGGCCAACCCCGCACAGGGGATCGGCATCGTGCAAGAGGTTGAACTGGCTCCCAAATGGTTGACCAAGAAGGAGCAGTACGCTCTCCTGCGTGCCGTGCAGAGAGAGGGCAATCCTCGCGACGTGGCGCTGATCATGCTCCTTCTTCACACTGGCCTCAGGGTGAGCGAGGCCTCTAACTTGCGACTTTCGGACATCGAAACCTCCGCACGAAAAGGTGAACTCACGGTGCGAGATGGCAAAGGCGTCAAGCACAGAGTAGTTCCCTTGAATGCTGATGTGCGGAAGGCTTTGGCCGCCTACCTGGAGGTGCGACATAGCGTTCGGCATGACTACTTGTTCGTGGGAAAGCAAGGGGGCCCACTGAAGCCATGGGGGATTCAGTACGTAGCTACCAAGTATGCGTACTTGGCCAAGCTGGACAACGTCACCCCACATACCCTGCGTCATACCTTTGGCAAGAACCTGGTCGATGCTGGTGTGTCTCTCGACAAAGTGGCAACCCTGCTAGGACACAAGAACCTCAATACGACCAGGATGTACACGAGGCCAAGCGGCATTGACTTGGCGCAGGCGGTCGAGAAGTTGGAGATACGATGACAAGAGGAGAATCGGAGACGGGTAGCCGCAGACCTCTCTACTCAGTTGAGCGGATCGGCAAAGTCTGTAACCCATTCGGCAGCACCGCTCAAGCTCAGAAGGACGGAGGAGTGATATGACGAAGGCAGAGGGAAAGGAACTGCCGTGTCCAACATGTGGGGCGAAAGCCGAGACCACAATCTGGAGTTCCTTGAATGTAACGCTCGATCCCGAAGCAAAAGAAGACCTATTGAGAGGAGAACTGAATCTGTTTCAATGCTCAAATTGCGGTTTCGATGGTCTTCTGCCGGTTCCCTTCCTATATCATGACATGGAGAACAGATTCCTTCTGCAGTATTACCCAGTTGAAGCTCTTGAAGATGATAGCTTCTTCGATCTGTTCACTGCCAATGGGAAGCTGGATCTTGGAATCGAGGGCATGTCAGAAACCTCCCCCCTCTCACAGTTGCTACCGCAGTTCATGGGGGATTTCCATGTAGTCTTCAGCATGGAAGAGCTCGTCCGATATGTAACGTTTAGAGACAGGCTGAGTGAATCCAAAAGGAAGGCTGACAAGGGTTGAACACCTCCGAACGTACCGATTCCCCAATCGAGATGGCCACAGAGGACGATTGGCACTGGCTCGTAGACGTTGTCGTAGAGAGACTGTGGCAAACTGGCGGACTTGCTGAGACAAGCGGTGACCCGCATGTCAGCTCAGGCGAGAGAGGGAGTTCATAATGGACTTGGAAGGCAAAACCGTCTGGCAAGTCGCGGCCGGTGACAATAGACGCAAGTTCAACGATATGTGTCTTCGATACGATGTCATGATGATAGGTCCGGGCGATCTGGGGCCTTTCGACGAGAAGACATACGCACACCTCACGAGTTATCAAAGGAACGTGATTCGACGGTTCCACAACGAGCCACGGATGGGCGATGTCGCCCTACTCCGGCTGGGGAGCCGAGAGGTTCGCGCGGTGGGTGTGGTCGCGGAGCAGAAGCCTGCACACGTTGAGGAATTCGGGGACATCGATGGCTGGCGCCTGCAGCACACCTGGCGCGTTCGCTGGACCGAGGCGCGGAAGTCCTTCCCCGGGAGGACTTTCCGACGCAGGTTCGGCAGGGTCTCCATGCCCAAGGTCGTGAGGTGGCTGAGTGGCTTCGAGTTCCCCGAGGGGGCGCGTGACCGCCCGCTGAAGCGGTTGCCACCGGCCACTCCGAAGCTGACGGACGAAGAACTCGTACGGCAGTTGCTGGAGCGGGGCTTCCCAGCCGAGCAGGTGGATAAGCTCGTTACTACTCTTGGGTCAACCCGTGGCCTTGTCGAATGGTACAAGTCCAGGGGTGAGTCGTTGTCGGGACGACCGTCCGAGCATCAAACGATCGCATACCTGGTCATTCCATTCCTATTGGGGTTGGGATGGTCTCAGGAGACGGTGGCCATTGAGTGGAACCACATAGACATTGTGTTGTTCGGGGAGGCACCCGCGGAGCATGTGAAGCCAGTCTGTGCGATTGAGGTGAAGTCTTTCGGTAGGTCGGTATTCGCCCCTTCGGACCAGGCAGCAGACTACGCATTGCGCTTAGACTGCACCCGATACGTGGTGACGGATGGAGCCAGGTATTCGGTTTTCGAGAAAGGACCGGAGGATTTCTGTCTTCGAGCATACCTGAACATCACGCGCCTGCGGAACTCCTATCCCGTGTACGATGAGAGAGCAGAAGGCCAGTGCGGCGGTGCAGTAGAGACGATTCTGGGCATGGCGAAGGGATCCCCGTAGGACAGCCGGCTTGGCGGTCCGCCTGCGCTGAAGTAGTGCCCTTGATCCATGATTAGTTGCAGCGCCTCCAGTTGAGACGTCAGGATTGCTCCATAGCTATGAATACGAATGTAGCACTCTACACCGGCCCCGCCCGAGCAGGAAAGACTCAACTC
>CAZNMJ010000233.1:0-5277 GCA_964573815.1 uncultured Anaerolineales bacterium | reverse complement strand
GATTGAAATGACCGCCGACAATATCATCACACTGCCCAAAGATGGTGAACTGCACAACCTCGAAATGCAGTCCGACCTCCGGGCCAGCCGCGAGTTCCTGGGCGATCTGATTGAATTCTACCATCACGTTTCCCGCACTCCCCGCCTCGACCCGGCGAAGGTGAACGTCGGGGCGCTCAGTGGCTTTGCGCTTCGCATCCTGTACGGGCCGCTCCTGGCGAAGACGACCACCAAGCAACGCCTCTACGGGGATGCCCTCGTGGAGTTGATGCGCCGGCTGCTGCAGCTCGGCGGCTTCGGCGAGGACCAGATCGTGACCCTCCACTGGCAAGACCCGCTGCCGACCGACGACAAGGCGGAGGCGGAGACCATCAAGATGGACCGCGACATGGAGCTGGTGAGCAAGCAGACGGCCTCGACTGTGCGCGGCTACGACTGGGAGGTCGAGGAGGAGCGGCTGAAGGCAGAGCAGGCGGAGGCGATGACGCTGGGCGAGAAGATGGCGATGGCGTTTCAGCGCGGTGTCGGTGGGGAAGGGGGAAGGGAGCGGAAGGAAGAAGGGGAAGAGGAAGAAGGATAAGGAGGCGAGTGAACTATGTGCCTGTGTACTTTCTTTGGCGGGTTGGTATTTTTCTGGGGAGTCTGCATTGGCATCTGGGCACTGAGACATTGCCTGGAAAAGGAGGGCTATCAAGTTATCTTTGACTCATCAAGGCCCTCAGGGTGTGGGCGGTGGACGGTGCATCGGGATCGGGAAGGGGAAGAGGGAGAAGAGTGAACGTCCGGTTTGAGGACTGGGAAGCGGAGCAGATGAAGAGCTGGCGGTTCCGCTTGTGGTGGTATCTGTTTTGGCCGGGCTACCAGCTAACGAGATTGCGGGTCAGGTGGCGATGCCCTTCCCCAGCGCCCGAGCCGCAGCCTTGGCATTCAGGGAGAGAAAGATAAGGAGGCGATGATGACGGTAAATAGGCTATTACTTGTCCGGCTGTTGGTGGCCGTGGTGGCGGGCCTAGCCACTGGTGTGATTTGGGCTGTAGGGTTCCGATTGCTGGACTGCCAGAAATTACTGGCAGCCTATTGTCTGTTTGGTGCCGGCTTCGTATTGGGTCCAATCATACAGGAGATTGGCCGCCAGATTCTCGTCAAGCCAAGCTTCGATAAGCTGATGGCACGCGAGGATAATGGATGCCTTCCCTGATGCCCGAGCCGCAGCCGTAGCATACAGAGCATGAAGGAGTATGAAAATGGGAACTAAGGCTTTCGTCGGTTGGGTTTGCCCTGTTTGCGGCAGAGGATTGGCCCTGTGGGTTTCATGCTGCCCTTGTTGGGCTGAACGGCAAATTGTGATCTCGACTTCTGACCTTCCCCTCTATGTGGATGTGGGGAATCGGGAGAACTTGGTACTGCCACCATAGGCCCTGAGCAATGCCCTACCCTTCAGCCCGTCTTGCAGCCATAGCATACCGCCGCCAGCTCCTGGCGCACGATCGCCTGGCCATGCGGAGGTTGCTAGAGCAATTTGTACGTTACCATCGCACCATACGCCGCGAGGTGGGCCGGCTGGAAATGAAGCTGGCTGTGGGCGAGGAGCTTTCCGTCTCCGAGGTGGTCCGGCTCGATGCCTGGCGATCGCTGGATCGGCAGATGAAGATGGAGTCGGCCCGATTCGTCCAGGCGTGGGGGGACGACCTGGAGCGGGGGGCGACGTGGGCGGCCGACCTGGGGCTGGAAGCGTCCCGCGAGGAGTGGCTGGCCTGCTACCCGCTGGGCTCTCAGCCGGACGTGCTGGGGGCGTGGCACCAGCTCCACGTCGGGGCGGTGATCGAGGCCCTGGGCTATTTCGAGGAGGACAGCCCGCTGGTGGCCAGGATCAGGGAGTTTCCCAACCTCATGGCCGAGCACCTGGAGGCGAAGATCCTGGACGGGCTGGCGCTGGGCTACAACCCGGTGAAGGTGGCCCGGGCGGTGGCGCAGGCGACGGGGCAGTCGCTCGACTGGTGCACGCGATGGACGAGGACCGTCCACCTCCAAGCCTACCGGGGGGCATCGCTTCAGTCATACCGCGAGAACGCCGACGTGGTGGACGGGTGGGTATGGCTGGCGGAGTTGGATCACCGGACCTGCCCCAGTTGCATCGCCATGCAGGGAACCTGGCATCCGCTCACCGAGAGTTTGGACGATCACTGGAATGGCCGCTGCTGCCCTGTCCCCAGCGTGAAAGAGGTCAACGGCATACCTCCGCTGCCTTTGGAGCTGAAGGATTCGGAGGAGTGGTTCGGCGGGCTGAGCGACGCGGAGCAGCAGGCCATTCTGGGCAAGGGGATGTGGGCGGCGTGGTCGGAGGGCAGGGTAGGGCTAAGGGACTTGTCGGTGGTGACGGAAGATGCGGTCTGGGGGGAGATGAGAACGGCTAGGCCATTGAAAGACTTGGGGGAGGTATGATGATTGAGAGCTATACGGATGGATCAATTCTTTTTTCTTGGGCACCCTTCAGTCAGCTAGAACGATCATCAACTTCTTGGAAGGGAGGGTTAGTTCTGCGACGCCAAGAATCTGAAATTGTACACCGAGTAGGGCCGAATCAGTACGTTACCCGCATAGTGGTCTATGTTCCCGACGATGGGCTTCAGCCTATCTACGGTGGATGGAAGGCAGGGAAGTGGGATGCCATTTAGCAACGCAAGTTGGGACGCGGGTAGGGCACGTCGAAACAATACACCGGAGGCGTACTGCCGACTATGCTTGTTTGACCTGAACGCGCCAGGGGCCACGAAGATCAAGGATAAGTGCAAGTGCCCGCTCAGGTACACGCCTGGCGGCCCCTACGTCAAGGCCGCGATACGGGCGGCGGCAGGTGCGCTGGCGGGGGCGCGGGACGGTGTTCAGGGGGTGTCAGCGGCGAAGCGTCGGTCAGGGGCTCGCACGCTGGTGCGGCTGATGCGCGAGGCCGGGATGACACCAGGCGCAAGCATAAGGCGCATTGCGGGCCGGGGGTAGACGACGACAAGGAGGCGACGATGGAGAGGCTGTATCGGTTTCTCGAAAAGCATTTCGACTTGGTGCGCAAGAGTGAATATAAGCGCGAGGAACAAATGTGGATCACAACCTTCAGATATGAGGCGGTCTGGCAGTTCGTTCATCACATCTTCGAGTACGACCGCGAGAGCGAATGGTTTGTCATACGCTTCGGGAATGAAGTCGTCACCTTGGACGACATGACGAATTTGGTGAAACGCTTTTCAGACTGACGGCTGGTGTCCAGCCGCAAGGAGGCGACGGTGTTGATTCATCGGGGCTTGGGGAGAACTGAGACGACATTATCACGCGATCTCTTGATGAAGCGCGTGACGACGACTTACCGCAAGTCAAGCGGGGGCAAGATGAAGCGAACGCACTGGGAGCCCGCTTCATCCTGGGATATCACAAAGGAACGGATCAGGCGGCTGGTAGCTGGCCTGCGAGACTGACGGCTGGTGTTCAGCCGGCATTACGTGACGCGACGGTTAAACGCGGAAGGAGTTTGTGATGGCAGAACCAAATGGAAATCCAGGGACAGACCCGCAACCAGGCGGGGGAACTGAGGGGCAGGAGCCCAAGTTCACACAGGCAGAGGTGAATCGCTTCATCCAGCAACGCCTTGAGCGCGAGCAGGCGAAGTACGCCGACTACGACGAGCTCAAGACGCAGCTTGGCGAATTGAGGCAGACCCTCGACGACACCAAGGCGACCGTGGCGGAGAAGGAAGAGGCCATCGGCACCTTCCAGATCGCGCAGGCGCAGTGGGAGGAGGAGAGGGCGAGCCGTGATCTTCGGGACAAGATTGTCGAGGCGGCGAGGGGCGCGGGGTTCCGTTACCCTGAAGATGCCTACGATAAGCTCGACCTGGCCGAGGTCACGGCGGACCCGGAGAAGGTCTCGGATTTCGTCACGAAGCTGGCCGAGAAGCGGCCCGATCTGCTGGGAAAGCAAGTCCCCGGAACTGGAACGACGCAGCCATCCAGATCAGGGCAGACACGAGCGGGCGCGGAAACCAAGGAAGAGCAACTTGCCCGATTGGGCATCCGCCCGAACGTGAAAGTTCTTGAAAGGCTGGGTGGGCAACTGATCCTCCCGCCGGGGTTCGAGGATAGACCGCTGGGAGGAGCTTAATATGGAGGAATGAGATATGGCTCAGGGAATATCCCAGGTTTCAAGCCTTGGGGGCCTCTTCAATGCCATCATTGCAGATGCCATTACCACGGTTCAGGAAACCACGATCATGCTACCCCTCGTGACGCAATATGCCGCGAGGGGGTGGGCAACGCGTGAAATTCCAAAGTATCCTGCCTCGCCGACAGCTCAGGAAGTCGACGAAGATCAGGACTATGCCAACCCGCGGGAATTTACCAAGAGTTCTGTCACTCTAACCCCCAAGGAGTTCATGGTCCAGGCGATCTTGACTGACCGCCGACTCAGCACTGACCCGGACGGGGCGATGAGCGACTGTCGGGAATGGTTGGCCCGTTCGCTGCGGAATAAGATGGAACTAGATCTTCTGACACTGTTCAGCAGCTTTACCAATGGTATCGGCACGGCTACAGCTAACTTGACATTGGACAAGGTGCGGGCCGCGCTTGCGATCCTGCGAAATACCAGCAAGGGCGCGGGGGGGATCAGTGTCGTGATTCACCCCTATGTGTGGTACAACCTCGCCGATGAACTCGAGACACCAGCAGCGACCTATGCTTTCATGGGTGAACTGGCGAATGAAGCACTCCGCCAGAACTGGGTTAGTGGCATGATGGGAGCCCAGTGGTTCCAGAATGCAACTATCTCCATTGATGACGAGGATGACTGCTATGGTGCCACCTTCACGCGGGAGGCGATCGCCTTTGACCTGCGCAAGCCTATGACGATTGAGGTGGAGCGGGATGCATCTCGCCGGGGCTGGGAGTTGAACTTCAGCATGGCTTACGCTGTCGGCATTCGGCGTGATGAGATGGGCGTCTATCTACTCGGCGACGCATCAACTCCGAGCTAGGAATGATCGGCCAGGAGCCGGGGACCTTTCCGGCTCCCAACCGATCGGGAGGTGAACATGGCAAGTGTGAACTGGTACGGTTATCAGAACAGGCCACATATCAACGTGGCCATAGATACCGACCCTACGGATAATGACCAGGTCTTCCCGCTTTTCCGCGCTCCCGTCGCCTGCGAGATCCGCGAAGCCTATGTCGGCATGACAGACGCGGTGGCGGCTCACGGTACCAACTGGGTCAAGCTCAGCCTGATGAACGG
>CAZNMJ010000232.1:0-5290 GCA_964573815.1 uncultured Anaerolineales bacterium | reverse complement strand
CCACCGAGATAGAGTGCATGAGCAACGCCTCGGGACCGACCGGGGGGGGAATCTTTCTCGCCGATGGTAAGGAGCCAAAGAGCGTGGCCATCCTGCACTGTGTGGGCAGCCGTGATGAAAAATATCACGAATACTGTTCACGGGTCTGCTGCATGTACTCGCTCAAGCTGGCCCACCTCATCGAGGAAAAGACCGGAGCCAGTGTCTACGAGTTCTACAACGACCTCCGGTGTTTCGGCAAAGGGTACGAAGAGTTCTACAATCGGATGCTCGAAGAGGGGGTCAACTTTGTGCGGGGCCTGGCTGCCGAGGTGACGGATGTGGCAGAGACAGCCGAGGAGGAAGGCAAGCTCATCGTCCAGGCCGAAGATATAGCCATCGGACGGCAGCGGCGCATCCCTGTTGAGATGGTGGTCCTGGCCACGGGCTTTGAGCCTCGCACCGACGCGGATGAGGTGTCCAGGCTCTTCTCCATCAGCAGGAGCAGAGACGGTTTCTTCCTGGAGAAACACCCCAAGCTCGATCCGGTAGCCACCATGACCGACGGTGTCTTCATCGCTGGCTGTTGCCAGGGGCCCAAGGACATCCCCGATACGGTGGCCCAGGCCTCGGCCGCAGCGGCACGGGTCCTGGCCATGATCAGCAAGGGACGGGTCGAAGCCGAGGCGGCCACGGCGGTCGTCAACGAGGACATCTGTTCCGGATGCCGCATTTGTAACTTCCTCTGTCCCTACTCGGCCATCGAGTACGACTCAGAGAAGAAGGTCTCGCATATCCTGGATGTTCTCTGCAAGGGGTGTGGCACCTGTACCGCTGCCTGCCCCGCTGAAGCCATCCTCAGCAGGCACTTCACTACTCAACAAATCATGGCCCAAATAGAGGGGGTGTTGGTATGAGCCTTGACGTGAGTTCAGTCGAACGTTTCGAGCCGAAGATCGTCGGCTTCCTTTGCAACTGGTGTTCCTACCCTGCCGCCGACCTGGCCGGTACCTCGCGGATGACCTATGCTCCCAATGTCAGAATCATCCGGGTCCCCTGCAGCGGGCGGGTGGATTCTACCTTTGTCCTTAAAGCCTTCAAGGAAGGCGCCGATGGGGTCCTCATCTGTGGCTGTCATCCGGGCGAGTGCCACTATGCCGAGGGGAACTATAAGGCTGAACGGCGTTTCGCTCTACTGAAGAAGATGCTGGTTCAGTTGGGCATTGAGGCGGGGCGCTTGCGCTTGGAGTGGGTGGCCGCCTCAGAGCCAGACCGTCTCGTCGAAGTGGTCAACGACATGACTGAGTCGGTTCGGAGACTGGGACCGCTGTCTGCATAGGGTGGTGCGTGAAGTGCGGACATACAAGCGATATGTGATACGCTAGAAGGAGACGACATGGCTGACAAGTTGAAACTCGCACTATATTGGGCGGCAAGCTGCGGCGGGTGCGACGTGGCCGTGCTTGACATCAACGAGAAGATTTTGGACGTGGCCGAGACGGCGGACATCGTGTTCTGGCCCATAGCGTTGGACATCAAATACCACGATGTGGAGGCCATGCCCGACGGCGCAATAGATGTCTGTCTGTTCAACGGGGCGATCAGAAGCTCGGAGCACGAGAAGATGGCCAAGCTGTTGCGAGACAAATCAAAGACGTTGATCGCCTTCGGCTCGTGCGCCTGCTTTGGCGGTATCCCCGCTCTGGCCAATTTCCACAACCGTGAGGAGATATTCGAGCGGGTGTACGTCGAAACCCCTTCGACCGGCAATCCCGATGGGGTCTTCCCCCAGACGAAAACTGAGGTTCCTGAGGGGGAGTTGGAGCTGCCAGCCTTTTATGATACGGTGTCTACCCTGGCCCAGGTGGTCCCTGTGGAGTATTTCATCCCCGGCTGTCCTCCGCCTGTGGAGCTCATCCTCAAGGCGGTAGAGGCTATCGCCAGCGGGCAACTGCCACCGGTGGGCTCCACTATAGCTTCGGAAAAGACGTTGTGCGACGAGTGCGACCGTGTGAAGGAGAATAAGATGATCACTAGGTTCTATCGACCCTATGAGATCATCCCCGATCCGGAGCGCTGCCTGCTGGAGCAAGGCATTCTGTGCATGGGGCCGGCCACGCAGGGTGGGTGTGGGCAGCGGTGCGTCAACGCGAACATGCCCTGCCGGGGTTGCTTCGGTCCCCCGGCTGGAGTTATTGACCAGGGAAGCAAGCTGGTCAGCGCCATTGCGTCTATCTATGATGTCCAGGGCGAGCAGGAGGTAGCCCGCTTGGTGGAAGAGGCGTTGGATCCGGCGGGCACGTTCTATCGTTTCGGCCTGGCTGACTCCATGCTCAAAAGAAAGCGCATGTAGTCTGGAAGCTGACAAGGGCTAGCAGATCATCGGACTGGCCTCCAGCAACGAGCTACGGCGTTCAGGCTGTAGTTCTCAATAGCGGAAACAACATTCACTTGACCCATCTAGCGTTACAATGCCGTGAGCAGCAAGGAGGAAAACTTTATGAAGAAAATCTCCATTGATCCCATAACCAGGTTGGAAGGGCACGGCAAGATAGAGATTTTCCTGAACGAGCAAGGCGACGTCGAGAACGCCTACTTTCAGGTGCCCGAGCTGCGTGGCTTCGAGAAGTTCTGCGAAGGGCGCCCTGTGGAGGAATTGCCGCGCATCGTGACGAGGATATGCGGGGTTTGACCAGGCGCGCATCATATGGCCTCGTGTAAGGCCTTAGACTCTGTGTACCAGGTCGAACCCCCTCAGGCAGCCAAGAAACTGCGAGAGTTGTACTACTGCGCCCATATGATTCACTCCCACATCGCCCACTTCTACGCCCTGGCCGCCCCTGACTTCGTGATAGGGCCCACCAGCGATCCTGCTCAGCGCAACATCCTGGGAGTGATTGGCAAGGTCGGCCTTGAGGTCGGCGGTGAGGTGATCAAGCACCGTGCCTACGCCCAGAGCATCCAGGAGGTCATCGGGGGCAAGGCGACCCACTCCGTCAGCGGGCTGCCGGGCGGGATGAGCAAGCCCATCACCGAGGAGCAACGGCAGGATTTCGAGGAGAAGGCCAGGTCGTGCGTTGACTTTGCTGGGTTCTCGCTCAAGATATTCGATGACATCGTACTGGCCAACAAGGAGTACGTTGACCTCATCCTGAGCGACGCCTATACCATGAAGAGCTACTACATGGGTCTGGTGGACGAGAACAATAAAGTCAACTTTTACGATGGCGACATCCGGGTGGTGGACCCTGAGGGCAAGGAGTTTATCAAGTTCAAGCCGGCTGACTATCTGGAGCACGTGGCGGAGCGGGTGGAGCCTTGGTCCTATCTGAAGTTCCCCTTCTTGAAGAAGATCGGCTGGAAAGGGTTCGTGGAGGGGGCGGACAGCGGTGTGTATAGGGTGGCCCCTCTGGCGCGGCTGAACGCCGCCGATGGCATGGCCACCCCACTGGCCCAGGAAGCGTATGATCGGATGTACGAGACCCTCAACGGCAAGCCGGTCCACGCTACACTGGCTCAGCACTGGGCCCGGTTGGTGGAGCTGGTATATGCCAGCGAGCGTCTGTTGGAATTGTGTCAGGACGAAGAGATCACCGACCCCAACGTGCGCACTATCCCCACAGCCACTCCGAACGAGGGGGTGGGCGTGGTCGAGGCGCCCCGAGGCACCCTGTTCCATCACTACAAGACGGATGAGAAGGGCATTGTCCAGAAGGTGAACCTGATCGTGGCCACCGGCAACAACCACGCTGCCATCTGCATGTCCATCAAGAAGGCAGCGCAAGGGGTGATCAAGGCAGGGCAAAAGGTCACCGAGGGGTTGTTGAATATGGTGGAAATGGCCTTCCGCGCCTACGACCCCTGCTTCGGTTGTGCTACCCATACCCTGCCAGGACAGATGCCGCTGGAAATCATCCTTCGCGATTGTGAAGGCAACGAAATCCAGCGGCTTAGTCAATACATCTAAAGCATCCGAGCGAACATGATGAGGAAATGAGAACACTCGTTCTCGGACTCGGAAATCCCATATTGACGGACGATGGTGTGGGCATCGAGGTGATCCGTGCGCTGCAACCGAGGGTGGATGATCCGCAGGTCACTCTCTATGAGGGCAGCCTTGGGGGGCTCAACCTGCTCGATATTCTAGTGGGGTATGACCGGGCCATCATCGTGGACGCCATCCAAACCAGAGATGGCACAACGGGCGACGTCTATCGCCTGAGAGCGGATGATTTCGAGCCTTGCTTGCATGTGTCTTGTGCCCACGACGTTGACTTTGCCACGGCGTTGGAACTAGGCAGGAAGATAGGGCTCCGATTGCCCAGGGACATCACAATCGTGGCCGTCGAGGTGCAAGACGTGACCACCTTCGGCGAGAAGTGTACCCCAGTGGTGCAGGTCGCCATCAGCACAGCCGTGGACATGGTTTTGCAGGAACTGGAATCAGCAGCCTATGCTAGATGACATACGTATGTATCAGATTGTACGCCCCCGGCTCACACGTTGAGCCGTTCGGCACCAACTCACCTCCTTTGCACGGAGCACCGGCATAGGCTGGTGCTCCGTGTCTTGTTGTCTATGCTTTTGGAAAGTGGTATGCTTTAAGAACTGTACAACTCTCGAATGCAGAGATCGGGCTGCGATTTCATCACACGGTGGTGCGCATGATCGTGGAGATGTGTCAATGCATTTCGAAGGATACGGGCCTGAGGACGGTGGCCCTGGGCGGCGGTTGCTTCCAGAATCGGTTGCTGTTAAGCAAAACGTTGACGGGCCTGCGCGAGGCAGGGTTTTTGTGCCTTGAGAAGTGCCCTGTAACGATGGAGGCATCTCTCTGGGGCAGGCAGTCATCGCCAATTTTGCAATGGAGAGGAGATAACTGAGCATGTGTCTGGCCGTTCCAGCTCTGATCAAGTCCGTAGACGGACAGATGGCCGAAGTGGAAATCGGGGGAGTGCGACGCTCGATCGGTCTGCAACTGACTCCTGAGGCCCGCGTGGGCGACTACGTGCTGATCCACACCGGCTTCGCCATCAGCGTGATAGATGAAGGAGAAGCCCTGGAAACGATCAGCCTTTTCGAGGAGATGGAAGCTACTTACCAGAGGGAGCTAGCCGAAGCGAGGGAAGGTCTTAGCGAAGCACGTTGACGAGTATCGAAATCCCGAGCTGGCGAAGGGATTGGTGGAGAGCATCCGCCGCTACCGGGGAATAGCTAGTTCGACAATGTCACATTTCGCTCTAGCCGGGTCCGTGACCCGGCGGTACGAGGCTAGGACCAGCAGGTCACGGACCTGCTGGGAGCTTGAAAA
>CAZNMJ010000231.1:4587-5298 GCA_964573815.1 uncultured Anaerolineales bacterium | reverse complement strand
CCTCCCCTTAGTGATGAAGTCGGCTACCCCCACGCCCACGCCCTCTCCGACACCTACCCCCGCCCCACCCCCTGGGCCCGTCGGCTTGAAGGTCTATGATATGTATGGCGCCGAGCGGACCTACCAGTGGGCGGTGAACAAGTACGGAGTGCACGTCGACCAGGTTGGCGGATGGAAATACCATTGCGTGGAACTGAGGGAGAGGACTGGGCCCTCGAGCCTGGAGGTGTGGGTCTATCAGGCCAACGGGCTGCCTGCGGGAGGCGTAAGGGTGGAGTTCCACTGGCCTGGGGACATAGCCGTGCAGTACACCGAGCCCAGTGGGAAGGCCGGCTTTGGGTATGGTTCCGGAAGCTGGATCTACGATCCCGCTGTCGGCGGGCCGCACTGGCTGGTGGTGGACTGGGGCGCCTGCGACGCCGTCAGCCGGCTGGGGATGCTGGCTGGCACCCCGCACGACCACCTGGACGTGTCGTTCAGGTATGGCTACCTGTCGCCGTGACTGCGTCCTGCGCGTCACAAGGCCTCAGGTGCATAGAAGCCGCAAGCGCTCCGACCAGGCCGGCCAGAGCGTTGTGGAAAGGCCCTTGGCTGTGCTGAAGGCTGAAGCTATGTCTCACCCGCAGACCGCAGCACCACTCATAGAAGCAGGTAGCTACTCCTCTTCGAGAAGTCCCTTGATCTTCTCCGCAGTCGCCTCGCTATGGTACT
>CAZNMJ010000231.1:0-4487 GCA_964573815.1 uncultured Anaerolineales bacterium | reverse complement strand
TGCAGTTGCGCTTGACCTCGTCTGGCTCGATGCCCTCGGCCTCGATGATCTTCTTGACCTTGCCTTGAGAGACAGCCAGCTTCTGGGCAAGCTTAGCCGCGGTGTACATCTCTGCCGTAGACGACCCTGCTTCGTCAGAACGCGACCGATTGGTCCTGAGCGCCACGTCGCGAGACCCTGCTAGGTGCTGCCACCATTTCGCCCCTCATGCAACGAATGCACACGCGCAGTGCGCCGCAACTCCCACGCATTTCCAAGGGCCAGGCGAGTCCCACACCGCGCCACATTGAACTGGCTGGCGCGCGCTGGTACAATATGCATGCTCGAGCAGCGCTGGTACCTGGTCACGCGGGAGGGATGAGATGGAAGGAAAGGCCAAAAGGACCCGTCCACAGATTGTAATCAAGAATGGCAAGCCAACAGCGGTCATCATCGACATAGACGAGTATCGCCAGATGCTGGAGCGTCTGGAAGACCTGGAAGATCTCCAAACACTTGAGGAAATGAGACAAGCGCCTCTACGCTTCAGGAAGCTGGAAGAGTTCCTCGAGGAGTATGAAACGGGTGTATGAGGTCTACCTGGAGCGGAGGGCGGAGCGCGATCTCAATCGGTTGTCCGCTGACGACTTTCAGCGGGTCATTTCGCATATCAAGGCCCTGGCCAACGACCCGAGGCCACCCGGTTGCAGAAAGCTGTCTGGTTCTGCCAATGATTGGCGCATTCGCGTGGGAGCGCATCGGATTGTCTACGAAAGATGATGAACAGAGGGTTCGCGTGATGCTCGTCAAACACAGACGCGAGGTCTATCGGTAGACCACGTACCTGTGTGGCCGAATGCCCCGGCGGTGCACTCATGCCGTGCGGGGCTTTCGTGTGTATTCACAGAGCCACACCGATACTCCACTTCGTCAGAAGGCTAGGAATGCTGGCCGCCACCGTCCACGACCGCCTCGACGTGTCATACAGGTATGGCTACCTCTCGCGGTGATCGCATGCCGCGGGGCACAAAGCGGCAGGCGCTCTGACCTGTCTGGTCAGAGCGCTGAGGAATGATTGGCCGCCGCAGGCCACACTGGCCTTTCCCATGCCCCATGAACCCAGCACGGCTCACAGAGGCAAATAGCTAGTCCTGTTCGAGCAGCGCCTTGATCTTGTCCGCGGTCTCCTCGCTGTAGTACTTGCAGTTGCGCTTGACCTCGTCTGGCTCGATGCCCTCGGCCTCGATGATCTTCTTCACCTTGCCTTGAGAGACACCCAGCTTCTTGGCAAGCTTACCCGCCGTATACATCTCTGCCATAGCAGAACCTCCTTCTCAGATCGTGTGACCTCCGCCTTCTGAACAGATGGGCGATGCGTATCATCCTATGGTAGCACGGTGTACGCTCGGCCGCAAGAGTAGTGCTCCCCAGAAGGCAAGGCTTCCCTTTTCCTATCGCCTATGATAGAATCTCTGCAACTTAACAGGAGGAAAAAGACACGACCATGGGGGAAAAGATCGGGGTCTTCGTAGCCTGGCCCTACGCCAGCGGCGACCGGCACATGGGACACGTGGCGGGTGCATATCTCCCGCCGGACATCTTCGCCCGCTACCACCGTTTGCGGGGCAATGACGTGATCATGGTCTCGGGCTCGGACTCCCATGGCACTCCCGTAACAGTTCGAGCTGAGCAGGAAGGCGTATCACCCGAGGAGCTCTTCCTCCGCTACCACCATCGCTTCCTCGAAGGGTTCGTGCAGTTGGGCCTCAGCTTCGACCTCTTCACCCACACCGACACCAGCAACCATCACCAGGTGTCCCAGGACATGTTCCTCAAGCTTCTGGATAAGGGCTACGTCTACAAGGACGTGATGAAGCAACTGTACTGCCAGCAAGAGCAGCGGTTCCTGCCCGACCGGTACGTGGAGGGAACCTGCCCCATCTGCGGCTTCAACAACGCTCGCGGCGATCAATGCGACAACTGTGGCCGCCCACTGGACGCCACGGAGTTGATCGAACCGCGGTGCAAGTTCGATGGATCCAAGCCAGTGGTGAGGGAGACAGAGCACTTCTTCCTCGACCTCCCCGCCTTCGGCGACCGCCTGCTGGAGTGGACGGAGGACAAGGATTACTGGCGTCCCAATGTGCTCAACTTCACCACCAACATGCTGAAGGAAGGACTCAAACCCCGACCCATCACCCGCGACATCGAGTGGGGCGTCGAAGTTCCCGTCGAAGGCTATGAGGACAAGCGCATCTACGTGTGGTTCGAAGCGGTGATCGGCTACCTGTCAGCGAGCATCGAATGGGCCAAGAACCAGGGCCAGCCGGATGGGTGGCGGGAATGGTGGCAGGAACCTGTCCGCGGATACTACTTCATCGGCAAGGATAACATCTTCTTCCACTCCATCATCTGGCCGGCCATGCTCATGGGGTACGGCGAGTTGAACCTGCCCTACGACGTCCCCGCGAACGAGTACCTGAACCTGGAAGGGCGCAAGCTTTCGGTGAGCCGCAACTTCGCCGTGTGGCTTCCCGACTATCTGAGCCGGTACGACCCAGACCCATTGCGGTACTACCTGACGGCAAATGCGCCAGAGAACCGCGATACCGACTTCTCCTGGTATGATTTCTGGCGCCGCAACAACGACGAACTGCTGGCTACCTGGGGCAACCTGGCCCACCGCGTCCTCACCTTCACCTATCGCAACTTCGAGGAGAGGGTACCCAAACCCGGAGAGCTTGCTGCAGATGACATGGCGATGATTCAGAAGGTGGAGCAGGCCTTCGAACCCGTGGGCAACCTGATAGGGAAAGCCCGGTTCAAGGCTGCTCTGGCCGAGGTTATGGCTCTGGCCCACGAAGCCAACCGGTACCTGGACGATAAGGAGCCCTGGAAGGTGATAAAGGAAGATCGCCAGGCCGCAGCCACCACTGTGTATGTGATGCTGGGAGTGATCAACTCCCTCAAGATCCTCTTCTGTCCGTTCCTGCCGCTCTCATCCCAGAAGCTGCACGAGTACCTGGGATACGAAGGCAGTCTCATGGGCGAATCCAGAATAGAGACCTTTGAAGAAGATGGTAAGGTACATCCGGCGCTGGTATACGATCCTCCCACGGCCGATGTCAAGTGGGCGCCCAGCTCCCTTCCCGTGGGCCAGGAGTTGAGAAAGCCCGATGCCCTGTTCAAGAAGCTGGACGAGGGCATAGTGGAGGAGGAGTTGGCGAGGCTGGGGTAACGGCAGGGGCCACTTCCGCATCGAAAAGGGGGAGCTCATGAAGAGGGACCTTGATCGCCTGCTGGGAATCCGGATTGCCTTCGCGCTGGTACTGGCATTCCTTCCCGCCGCTTGCACTGCGCTGCCGCCGCAAGCCTCGGATGTAGCCACGGCCCCCGTCACCCGGGAGGAGCCGGCTTCTCTCCCGGAAACACCTACCAGGGTGCCGGAGCTTTCGCCATCCGTGCCGCCCACTTGGCTACCCGAAACACCCACCGCGGCACCCGAGCCTTCGCCATCCGCTCTCCCACCCGACATGATTTTTCACAATGGCTCGATACTTACGATGGAGGCAGAGCAGCCGCAGGCGCGAGCCCTTGCTATCCAGGGAGAGAACATCCTGACCGTTGGCAGCGACGAGGACATCCTGGCTCTCCAGGGGACGGATACACAATTGATTGACCTCCAGGGCCGGGCGCTCATGCCCGGCTTTGTGGACGCCCACACGCACATTCTTGCCAGCCCCGATCACTATGGCACGGACTTGGAGGGCGTTCAAGACCTGGCCTTGATGTACGGCATCACCACCCTGGCGGATATGAGTGGTACCCCCGATCTGCTGGAACGGTTACAGACACTACAGGGGGAGGGCAAACTGCGCGTCCGCACCAGCGTGTATATGACTTACAACACCAATTGCGGCGACGTCGTGGGAGACTGGTACAGAGACTATGCACCTACGCGCGAGCCTGGTGAAATGCTGCGCATCGGGGGCGTGAAGATCTTTGCCGACGGTGGATCCTGCAACGCCCCGGCGGTAAGTTTTGAATACCCTAATGGCGTGGGGCACGGTGACCTGTACTTCGCCCAGGAAGAGCTGAACCAGGTCGTGGCCGATGTCCAGGCACGAGGCTATCAGGCAGCTATCCATGCGCTTGGAGATCGGGCGGTTGAGCAGGCCCAGGTAGCCATCGCCGCCGCTCTGGACGGACAACCCAACACCTTGCGGCATCGCATTGAACACAACGCCGTTCTGCGTCCCGACCTGATGAGCCGCTACAGCGAGACTGGGATTATCCCCGTGATCTTCGGGAATTTCCCGACCTGTGTTAAGCTAGGAGGGAGCAGTAAATTCAGATATGCGATTCCGGTGGAGTATCAGACCTGGGAGTGGCCCTGGCGGGAGCTCTTGGACGCCAATCCCGGGCTGCCCATTGCTTGGCATGGAGACGATCCTCCCCTACCGCCTCTTGACCCCCTTATCGATCTCTACGGCTTTGTCACTCGCCGG
>CAZNMJ010000230.1:0-5421 GCA_964573815.1 uncultured Anaerolineales bacterium | reverse complement strand
CGCCGAACTGGTATTGCTGGTCCGCACGGGCGTTGGGGATGGCCCAGATCATGACTGGGCGGTCGCCGTCGATGTAAGCCTCTGTGAACTCTTGGTCGTGATATCTGGTCTCATCGGGCTGGACACCAGGTGGAAAGTAGAAACTCAGTTGCAGATCGGTGGTCCCGTGACCGGTGCCCTCGTAGTAATGGGGATAGAAACGCACGCTGGCGTAGTTCTCGTCCTGGGTGTCCTGATATACCATGTGGGGGTTGCTTATCTCCAGATGCAGGGTGCCAGTCTCGCCGGGCAAAATCTGATTGGCGCCCAGGTGCACCTCCACCCCGGTATCCAACCACTCCGACTCGTAGATACCCCTCACCGGCTGGCCGTTTATCGTCGCTCTGGCACTGGAAAGGTCGTAGTAGTCGTTGGGTAGCCCCACATCCGCGATGTCGATGACGTGAGCGCCCGGGTCATTGGTGTAGGTGATGTCGTAGACGATATCTACGGAACTGTCCTCCTGTATATACACCTGGACGTGCATGCTGTCCACTGTGAAGCTGTAGTCCTGCCCGTAGGCCACGCCGCCAGGCAGGAGTAGAACCAGAATAGCCAGCAGCAAACCAACCGCCAGCCAAAGAGAACGTGACCGGTTGACTCTTACCACTTCGGTTCCTCCGTTATCTGATAAGTAGTGCCGCAGTAGGGGCAACTGATCATCACCGCCCCTTCGACCAGAGACACGTCATCCTTGCTCAATTCTGCCCCACAGCTGTCACACTTGAGCTTCTCTGCCGTGACCTCGGCCGGCATGTCCAGGTCCAGATCCACCTGCTGCGTGATTTGCTGGATGGGGGCTGGTCCCCGGGTTCTCACCACCCAGATGATGACCACCCCGATAGCCAGCGAGATGAGGCCCACTATCAGGCGGTACACGACCTGACTGGCGCCCGCCGCTGGGATGGACCACAGGTACAGGACCCCGATCAAGATCAAAATCGCCGCGACAACGTAGCCGATGATTCTTCCCACCATGGCAAATCTCCTTCCTCGTAACCGTAAGGTCTACACTCATTCTAGCACAGGTGCAGCGAACTGGGCAAGAGCAGCTTCGGGGGGTGTGGAAAGAGATTGTCAGGGACACATACGACGTCATGCCCGCTCCGCCCGCCGCCGCGCATCCTGAGCGCCGTGCTGAGCGCAGTCGAAGGATCGAAGCACGTATCGAAGGAGCCACACGGCGGATACCACAATCAGCAACTTGTTGAGTGGCAGCGAAATGGTGCTCATTTCCTGTTGACAGTCGAGCTGGGGTTGTGCTATAATGAGTTTGCCACTCGCAGGGGGAGCCCCCTGCCATCATCTCCACTTCGTCGAGGCTCGCCTTGCATGCAGGGTAGGGCCTTTTCTTTCTCCCGGTGGTAGCCGATCGAATTCCCAATGATCGAAAGGATTAGTGGGTGCCTCGGACCTGGACCACGGCGCTCAGCAGGTATTATTACCCAGTAGATCTCTCTGCCTACAAGCGCGCTGGTGAATGCCCTGGCTTCTTCACACGAGACATAGCCGGCGACAGAGCTTCGACCATTGAGTTCGAGGACTACTTCCGCGCGAACTCGGAGCACTCCATCGAGCCCTATGTCGAGGTTGCCTTCTGGAAGCTGTGTGGTGAGAAGAAACGGTTCGAGGCAAGAGTCAGTGACCTCGCCGACCACCTTCGGGGACAAGGGGTCACAGCCTCTGAACTGCGCCGTGCGGTCGACCTGTTCGTCGACAAGCCCACCAAGGTCAATCTGTCAGTGCTGCGAGCGCTGCTGGGCATCAAGACCCCTGTCTTGGCCCTTGCCCTGACGTTTCCTGCTTTCGTGGGTCCCGATCGATTCCCGATGGTGGACACCAACACGGCCAGATGGATCAGCGAGAACTCCGAAGAGCACAGTGCAGGCGGAGGAAAGGAGCTCACTGGGTTCGAGTTCGGCTACTCGTCCCTGCGATACAATGACTTCGACAACTATCTCAACTGGGTTGAGTGGTGTAGAGAGAGTGCAGAGATCCTGACCGCTAAGACGAACATGGAATGGCGAGCCAGAGATGTCGAGATGGCAGTCTTCACGGCAGCTCGAGAAGGGCTCTCTTTGAAGCCCCTCTGATAGGGAGGAGAAGCCGGAGGCACGGATGGCTGACGTGACATATGCCCCAGGCTCGGTGATCAGAAACCGCGACCGCCTGTGGCGAGTGGACGCGCAGCTCGGAGATGTTTTGGTCGCGACCTCCATAGACGGTGGGGAAACGCAGCAACAGCAGTTCTACATCCCCCTCGAGGACATCCGTCCAAGTCGCCTCGAGCAGCCGTCACGCGAGATCGTGGGCCACGCTCTTGCCCAAGACACTCCTTCTCCGGGCCCATCGCCTCAGCCTACTGCACGGGACGGCGCCCCTCCTTAGTCTCCAGCGCAGCAAAGCACCGCACCGTGCACAGCGCTAGGTGCGGGTCGAGAGGGATCCAGTCTTGCATGCGAGCCCGATGCGTAGTCGAGCGCCGGTCGCGCATGCAGCCACCTCGGACGAGGACCAGGAATGATGATGCAGTTCACGCGCGAACGACTATGCGAAGCTGTACACCGGCAGTTGGATCTCGTGGTTACCTACAGCGCGCCGCCTGCGGATGCCATCCCCACGGACGGCATCTACTTCTGGTATGAAGGAGGGGAAGTACGTCAGGGAAGAACACAACGGATAACGCGGATAGGGACACACCGGGAGTCGCATCGTTTGCGTGAGCGAATCACGCTACACTACAACGCAGATCGTGACCGCTCGGTCTTTCGGCGCCATGTCGGTGGAGCGTTGATGAATAGAGATGGAGAGCCAGAATCCGAGATCCAAGAGTGGTACAAGGCGCGGAGAAGTCCTGTCTTCGACCATGCGAGATTCCGGCAGTATGAGCATCGGGTCAACAGAGAAATCGAACGTGGAACCTATCGCGTTCTGAAGGTTAACGATTCAGCTGACCGCCTTGAACTGGAGGAGAAGCTCATTGCCCTGTTGTCCCACTGTGAGCACTGCCATCCCTCAAATACATGGCTGGGGAATTGGGCGTACCGGAGCCGAATACGCCGGTCGGGCCTATGGAACGTGCGCCACGTTTTCTCAGAGAATGGGCTTCAAGCAGGCGATCTTGCCAGGCTGGAGCAGCTTGTCTTGGGAACTGTTGCGGCGTCAGAAAAACGATGCTGCGAGACTCGCGGAACGTGTGCCCCCAGGCGGGAGAGGTCTTCCATCTCAGCCCCAAGAGCTCGCAACCCTCCATGCCTATCGGCAGGATGCGTGAGCCACGAGACGCTCAACGCCCTGGAATCCGATTCCAGACCGGACAATCCCATCTGTTATCAATCAGGACTGCTTCTTTCCTCGTGTGCCGGTGGCCCCCGTCTGGCAACGGAGAAAGATCGCTCAGATTTCTCCTACAGCCAGGGCAGTGATCACCTGCGCTAGGTTGCGCTTTTGCCTGCGATCTGGCCAGTCATGACCAAGCACGCCGCCGTCTAGACACTTCGGACATGAGCAAGTTGCACGAGATTTCTGAATCGCCTTCAGCAGACCTTATACAAGGAACGAGAGGTGAGAATGAAAGCCTTAATAGTGGCTGCTGGCCGAGGAAGAAGGTTAAACGATCTCACTAAGGATGAACCCAAACCACTGATTCAACTCTTGGGCTTACCCTTGATTGAAAGAGTAGTACTGAGCGCAAAACGGGCGGGCATTGAGGAATTTGTGATCACCGTTGGTTATCTTGGAGACAGAATAGCAGCAACTCTAGGAGACGGAAGGAGGTTCGGAGTAAGAATAGACTACGTCCAAAACGCAGAATGGGAGCAGGGCAATGGAGTCTCGGTCCTAAGGGCTACGCGATTGTTGAATGACAACTTCATCCTGCTGATGTCAGACCATATGTTCGATGATCGCATTCTGAAAGGACTTGTTGATCATGAATTAGGCAGCTCTGTTGTTTTGGCAGTTGATAGAAGAGCACCGTCCCCGGGCGATACGAAAGTCTTGGAGGCAAGGGGAAAGATCGTTAGCATAGGCAAAGACATAGAAGAATCAAATTGTTTAGATACTGGCATCTTCTTGTGTTCGCCAAGGCTACTTGCGTTTGCCGAGGAAGCGATGAAAGAAGGCAAGACTGAACTGGCCGATGTCATTGACAAGGCTGCTAAGAACGGAGAAGCTGAAGTATTCGATATTACTCGAATTGAAAGTTACGCATCAGAGATGCGAAAAGAGATCAAGCCTTGGTGGATAGATATTGATACGGAGGAAGATCTGGCAAGAGCTAAAGAAATGATAATCGAGAATGCCAGCAAGAATCCGTCCGATGCTCTTGCTTACTATGTTCACAAGCCAATAGAGAATAGACTGGTACCCTTCATTTCGGAGTTCAGCATTACCCCGAATCAAGTAACGGTCATAGTAAACATACTAGCGTACACAGCAACTGCCTTGTTCTTTCTTGGTCATCTATTACCTGCCTCAATCTTGACTCTTGTTGTAGGAATCGCCGATGGTCTAGATGGAAAATTGGCAAGAGTGAAACTGAAGAGTAGCAATCTGGGGGCGCTGGAGCATTCCTTCGATCTGTTGTTTGAATTCTCATGGTTCATAGCTTTGTCCTGGTTCATCTTCAGTACTACGCAGAGTGCCGCTCCATTGATCCTGTGTATATTCATCATCCTTTTCATAGCGTTCTACAGGCACATCTATGATCAATTCAGAAGGACCATGGGGAAGAGTCTAGATGACGCTGGGGATTTCGAAAGAGCCTTCAGAAGAGTGGCGGGTAGACGAAACCTATACAACATCGAAATCCTTTTGGGTATTCTGTTGGGGGTTCCGTTGTACTCTTTGACTCTTGTCTTGTTTCATGCTGCAGTCACAGCAGCTGTGTATTCTGCGAGCGCCATAAAACATACGTATGCTATGGACCGTAGGAATATGTGAACAAGAGAACTCGGCCATTCAAGCGCTCTTCGCGAGTCTTCGGGTTGCTGGGGCCTATCGACCCCCCAACGTCACCTTCTGCCTGCAAACCATCGGCTGCTTCGTCGCATCGTAGGTCTCCACCAGGCCCGGCACTCGATACAGCTCCGACGAGATCCGGCAGCGCGCATCCTGAATAGTTGCCTGCCCTGAGTAGCCGCCACGCGGCGTACCTGTCCTGAGCGCAGTCGAAGGATCGAAGGGCGCATTGAGAGAGCGACAGGGCGATAGGTGCACAATCAGCAACGTGGTAGGGCGCGCCCGCAAATGGTGCTGATTTCCCATTGACAGGGTGTCTCAGTTATGCTATAATGTGGTGGGAGGGAGCGAGGCGGCACCACAACATCATCTCTTCTTCGACGAGGGTCGCCTTGCATAGCAGGGTGAGGCCTCTTCTGT
>CAZNMJ010000229.1:0-5432 GCA_964573815.1 uncultured Anaerolineales bacterium | reverse complement strand
GACACCCCTTGTCAGGGCCCCCACGCCTTAAATGGGGTCACAGTGGCCGCAGTGTACCGCAATGAGAGTAGCACACCCTAGTCTGCCACAGAGCGCCGGGGTATGCGTCCGTGGAAAGCAGAGACATGGCCGATCGACTAGATAGAGAGCCAGAATGGGCTTCGAGCCCACTGTACGAAGAAGCTGTAAGTCATTTCGATGCGGGAGAGTGGGAAGAGGCTAGCTCTCTCTTCTCTCAGCTGGCGGACGAGTATCCGGGCGACCCGGAACTCGATCAGATCCTCTCCAGATTACGCCTGAAGGCATCCTTCTCCCGAGAGGAAGCTGCCCCGGGACGGATTCGCATGCCGCGACCTGGAAGGGGCGTCCTGCTGATCCTAGGTGCTGTGGCCTTGGCGGTAGTGCTGGTTGGAGCCTCGTACGCCATCTACGCCCGCTGGCTTGTCCCGGCTCGCGAGGTGCAAGAACATGCCGCTCATCTGCGTGAGCTTCACACATTGGCGCGAGGATATTTGGCCGCGGGTGAATATGATCGGGCAGCTGATCTGTACACGGAGATACTGAGCGAGGCGCCTGATGACGCTGTGGCAGCCGAGGGCTTGAAGAGAGTGGGGGAACTCCAAGAGCTGGAGGCCGCGTACGATACAGCCATGGAGTTGACCCAGGAGGAGAGATGGGAGGAGGCGCTTCTGGCGTGGCAATCCATACTCGCCGTGGACCCCAACTTCAGGGACGTCAAATACTGGACGGAGCTGGTTGAGGAGCACCAGGAATCCGGGTCTCTCTTCGCAGAGGCTGACCTACGCGTTGCGAACGAGGACTGGAGCGGCGCTATAGAGCTGCTCGAGCAGCTGAGAACGCAGGAACCCGAGTACCGCCGCGAGGAGGTGGAGGCGCTCCTGGTGAGCTCTCTTGTCCACCACGCGGAAGAGTTGCTTGGCCAAGCGTCCGACCCCGCCGAGGTCTACGAGGAGGTAATGGAGCTCTTCGATCGGGCGATGGAGATCAGCCCCCAAGATGAATCTGTACCCACAGAACGAGCGATGGCCGAGGCATATGCGCAAGGGTTTGCGCTATACCAGAACGAGGACTGGGAAGGCTCGGTGGAAGAGCTTCGAACCGTGTATGAATACAAGCCTGGCTACGCTGCGGGACGGGCTGTGGAACTCCTCTACCAGGCATACGTTCGCTGCGGCGAGGCGCGCGTTCAGGCTGGCGACATTCAAGGAGGTGCGGAGTACTACCACGCGGCCAGTGAATTGCCGGTGGATGATACGTCGGACGCCAGCGCCAGATATGCAACTCTGGTGCCCATACTTACCGCTACACCCACCCCCGCCCGCCGGGCGCCTACCCCGACTCCCACACGCCCGCCTCGGCCGCCTACGCCCACGGGAACCCCATCGCCGTATTCCTTCGTTTACGTCGGAGGAAGCGCACAGCCTTTGACGCGCGGAAGCTGTTGGTCCCCTTCCATCGAGGGCAGGGTCGTGGACGCTGGCGGAAGGGGCTTGGAGGGTGTGTGGGTGCGCCTGGAATGGTGGGGCAACCATCAGGACAAGCTCACAGAACCCGACGGGAAGTTCGGGTTCGCTCCCCTGGCTCCGGAGCATTACTACATGGCGGTACCTTTCTTGTTGACGGTGATTCGCAGCCCCGGTAGTCCGTCTACTCTCTCCCCCACTATCCGCCTTGACTTCCCCGGCTGTTCTGCCGCGACCGGCTACCACGACGGCTTCACTAATGTGACCTTCAAGGCGGTGCGGTAACGAGGCGTCGCGGCCGCCTGTGTGGCCATAGTACCACGCGCGAGACAGGAAGCGTTGTTATTTTCGTACCGACTGTTGTAGCTCCCCCTGTGCAAACGTGTGCTGATGGTCGTGGAGGGGACGAGACAAAAACAGAGGGCGATTCTCAACGTTCTGGCGGAGGGCGCGGTAGGGATGGAGCAGTCAGCCTCCCTCTAGGATTGCGGTAACAGTCGCTTGGGAGGACGCGCCAGAGGATGTCTTCTCGTCTCACCGATGGGGTGTGGAGACACAACGATCTCCTACTCTACAAGTGCTCTATCAGCCAATCGGGAGTGATGCCCATGAAGTAGCGATTCAGCACGGAGAACGTGCCTGTGATGAGCAGAATCCCCACCCCAACCAACAGCACTCCACTGGCGATCTCCACCGCCCGAACGTGCCGGTTGAACCGCTTCAGCCCCTCGACGGCCCGGGTCAGCAGGGCCGCGGTGACGAGGAAAGGCGTCGCTAGACCCGCCGCATAGACTAGCATGAAACCAATGGCTCTCGAGGGTTCAGTCAATGCCAAGGTCACGACGGCGCCCAACAGAGGCCCCACACAGGGAGTCCACGCCGCTCCGAAGGTGACACCGAACAGGGTGGAACGGGCGTAGCCCATCTCCATTGGTCGCCTCGTCGTGGGCGATGATCTCCTCTGGATGCTCGTCCTCCAGCCAGAAGTCGGAACTCAAGTCCGCTCTGTCCCGATGGGCGCGGGGCGGGATGTACTCCAGGTGTCGAGGTCTGTCCCTCTCACCGGTCAATGACGACGCCTTTCTTGGCTGCCGTGCCAGCTATCGCCGCTTGAACACGATGTGGGTGATCTGGCCGTTAATGCTGCAACCTGCGTAGTGTATCACCAAGGGGTCGGATAGGGGTTTGGGGGTTCCCTCGCTCTCTACTACTTGGAGAACGAAATCAGTCGGCATGTAGCGATTCCCTGGCATGTAGTCAAAAGTCCATTGGCCACGGGGAGCGGTTGGATCTGACCCACTCACGTAGAACTCAGAAACCTGCCAACGCTCCCATCGGATCGTGACCCCGTCGCGAGGGACATCGTTCGCGTCAACCACCAGGCCCTTGAGGTACATCGAGAAGCAATTATCTTGTTCGACCCTGCTCCCTTCCACGTAGTAGAAGGGCAAGCCGGCCGGAGGAGCGGGGCTTTGCACGAGTGTGCTGGTCGGCGCAGGCTCCGGGGTGGGACTTGCCGTGGTTGGTGTGGGAGTGAGAATGATGATGGCGTAGGTGGCTGTGGGCGTTGGCTCCACGGGGGTCTTCGTGGGACTGGGTCTTTTCGGCTGGGACGGCGATGCCTCGATCGTGGGTTCAAAGGTGCTGGGCGGCGCTAGTCCTGTCTCTCCTCGGGCGAGCATGATCACCGCCAGTGTGAATACCATGCCGGCGCAGAATGCCAGAAGGGAACCTCCCACTATGGCTGCAATGATTACAGCAAGCCTGGACCTAGATTTCATTTGTCACCTCAGCCATGTGCCGGCAAATGTCGACGCCGCCGCAACGAGGACGACGACTGATACCGCTAGCAGCACAAGCAGCAACACCATCGCCAAGTCAAGGGGTGGTCCCGGAGCGGCCGCCGGTTCGGACACCGGTGATGTCCCCACTTGAGTGTGCCTGTCCGCCTCTGCTCTGGGTGGCGTTGGCGCCACCGGTGTCGTCTCCTTGAGACTCATCATCTTCACTTCGGCGGTCCGAAGGTGATCGATCGCCTCTCTGGCCTCTTTGATCTTCCTGGCAGCCTCCTCACCTGCTGACACCGTTCTCTTGTGAGCCAGCAAGTGACGCAACCCCTGTTTTGCCAGCTCGTGGTCGGGGTTGATGGTCAGCACGTTCTCCAGACAAATGATACGTTCGTCCGTCCCCTCTACCACGCCGCTGAGCCACAACCAGGCTTTGTCGTTACGCTCATCCAGGTCGATCACCTGGTAGAGCATCTCTTTTGCATCTTCCAGCCTCTGCTCCTTGACCGCATCTACGCCCGCGGCCAGCAGTTTGGCAACCACGACCCGGGGATCATACGCTTCGTACCGGCACCGGCAGGGCGGCGTCAGGCACTCGTCCACAGGGATGGGCGGCGCTTCAAGAGGATCAAATACGCGACCTTGCAGCTTCCGGCAGGCACGGCAGGCATCAGGATAGGCCACAAACATGACCTTCAGGCCTCGGTCAGCCAGATCGACCAGTATCTGCTGGAGACTGTCGGCCATCGCCGCTTCACACCTCGTTGCTCTGAGTTCATTATAGCAACGCACACATCGGCTGGCAAGACCCGCTAGCCTCCCCCAATGAAGGCCATCCCTTGCACGATGTCCAGCAGGGGCTCCACTATCAATCCGGGAACCAGTCCCAGCAGCACACATAGCGCAGCCAGCGACAGGGTCATGACCGTGAGTAGAAGGGGTTCGCGCTCCGCCGGGACCTCCGCCGAGGGCCGTAGCATGAGGGTCAGAGATCTCACATACCCCAGTACCACACCGGCCCCGGCCAGCAGAAGAGCCCCTTGGTAGATAAGGTCATTCCCAGGGAAGGAGCGATAGATGAGCCAGCGCGTGGCGAACCCGTTGAAAGGGGGAAAACCGCCCAGGGCCAGGCCGCCGACGGTGTAACCGATTATGCTCCCCGGAGTGTGTCTCAATGCCTCGCGTAGCGTGGAGACAGTTCCTTCCTTCAGGTAGACACTCAGTGTCCCCAGACTCATGGCTACCAGCAGAATCAGCAGGGAGCGGTTGACGAGGTGCGCCAGAGCCCCGGTCACACCGGTCAGCGAGCCCGTGCCCAATCCCACCAGCACGAAGCCCATGTCCGCGATTGCGGCGTAGGCCAGCAACCAGCCCGGCTCCCGTTGAGCGAAGGCCAGTACTCCGCCTACCAGCGCTGTGAATAGGCCGCACAGGTAGATGATGGACAGTATAGGGGAGTCGGTGATCAGCCACGGGTCGATGTTGAGTACGCCCAGCAGCAGGGCCAGAACCGTTGGGCTGAGGATACAGATGAGTGTCGCACTCGCCATTGAGGGCGCTCCGCCAGCCACCGAGGGCAACCAGGAGTGGAAGGGCGCGGCCGCCAGCAGAATGCCGAACCCCAGAGAGAGGGCGATGACGGTGAAGCGGATCAGAAGAAGGTTATCGGGGTTCAGAGCATAGCTCTCCGTCAGCCAGGATACCATCAGCAGGCAAGGGGTAGCTATCACCAGAGGGACAACGTAGCCTATGGCGGCCCCCAAGGGGGCGGGCCGCCTTCCATGGACCATGAAGACGAAGATGAGACCAGCCATCTCTAACAAGAGGACCGCAATGAGGAAGGTGCGGATCATGATTGCTGCGCTCAGGAGACCCAGAATCGCTAGTAGAGAAGGAGAGAATGCCCAGCCTTGAGGCACCCGCCAGGTGTACAGGATCATCAGGCTAGCGACACTAAGAAGGAATATGAAAAGGGCGCGGCTGAAATCGCCCAACACCAATTCGCGACCCATGATGTAAGCCGGCTCACCCAGTGGAGCCTGGCTGCAGATCGCTATCAGACTCAAGGTCGTGCCCAGCGAGGTGAAGACGGCCACGGTCCAGTAGCGTCTTAGCAAGTACACCGGAATCGCCATTATCAGAGGTATGAAGATCAAGAGTA
>CAZNMJ010000228.1:0-5440 GCA_964573815.1 uncultured Anaerolineales bacterium | reverse complement strand
CCGGTATGAACTTGTAGTCGTAGGTAGGTGCAGGAGGTGGTGCTGGAGGCCTCGGGGTTGGGGTGCGCCGTGGGGTGGGCGTGGCAGGTCGCCGTGTAGGTGTCGGCGGCACGGGAGTGAAGGTTGGTGTGTTTGTCACGGCTGGAGTCGGCGTACTGGTAGGGGTGTGTGTGGCCGTAGGTGTCGGACTTTCCACCGGCGTGGAAGTGTATGTTGCAGTAGGTGTGAATGTGGGTTTGGGGGTCCTCGTCGGGGTCGGCGTGGGCGTGGGCGGGCCAATAAACGACGCTAAGGAGCAGCCTAAGAGGCTGACCATAGTCAACACTGCCACCGCGAAAACAGCTGCCGTTCCTATCAGATTTTGCCTGGTCATACTCGAACCTGTTGATCTCCTTTCACCGACTGAGCGACGCTCTTTCGTGTCTCACAGCGCAAAGCGGGAGTCTTGAAACCTCCCGCGCTTGGAATCAGGTGTGTCCCCGGAAGCGGCTCATTGGCCACCCCGACGGACAGACAGGGAGACTCTCCAAACCTAGTGAGTCCGCTGGAACACGATGCTTGTTTGCTGCCCTCCCTTGGCATACGCGTTCATCTTCTCTTGGAGAGGCGCCGAAAGTGCTTGCCCGCCAGGATTCCTGACCACGGTCAGCGTGTACTGGCGGAAGAGCAGGCCATCTGGTGAGCTGAACTTGAACTGTCCCGGCTGCAATGCTTGGGCCTCGTCTCCAGTGGCGCAGTGCAGGACACCGAAGACGCTGGAATCGAGTTTGATCCACACCCGGTTGAAGTTGTCAAGGGGGTTTCCCTCAGCGTCGATGACGATGCCACTGATTTCTGGGAGACACCATCCAGGAAAGCACGGGTCCTTGATGGGGCCACTCTTGTGGTAGAACTCATACACCGGCTGAGGCGTGTTCGTGGGTGGTGGCGGCTTCGGCGTAGGCGGCGGTGCGGGGGGACGTGGTGTGGGTGTGTTGGTAGGTGGTGCTGCGGTCGGCGTTGGTGGCTGCGTAGGGGTCGGCGGCTGGGGCGTGGATGTCGGCGCCAGCGTAGCCGTAGGGCTAGGCACGATGGTCGGAGTCGCCGTGAACGTGGGAAGGAAGGTCTTGGTGGGTGTGGCTGTCGCGGCAGGCCGTAGCGGCAAGAAGTCGCCAACAGACCAGCCAAAGGCCAGCGCTCCCACGGTCATAGTGATGGAGCAGCCAAAGATCATTGCTGCCACCATCGCGCCAATCAACAACGCTAGAGATCTTCTATTCATGCATCCCCTCTCCTTCAGATTTGCCGCATATTATAGCTACGACGTGGGCATAGTGCAAGTCCGGCACGAGCCACGGGCGAGAGAGGATAGACCTGGTGCTATACCACGTCAAGCCAAGTGAAAGATGGCTACCGATTGGCCCCATGGCCGGCCCGTCCAGCAATGGCGTGCTGAGAGCGCCCATGATCACGGCCCCTCTGACCGCACGATCTGCGTCACCTCGATGGCGACTACAACCATAGCCAGGTTGCGGCGGCGAGGCGTCGGTGATCACTATTTGTAAATCGCCTTCCCTTCACCTATATTCCTCAACATGAGCGCCCTCTATCTCGCGGTCTTCTTGCTTTCGGCGGCCACCCTGATCTTCGAGATAACCTTGACCCGCGTCTTCTCCGTCGCTCAGTGGTATCACTTCGCCTTCATGACTGTCAGCCTGGCGTTGCTGGGTTTCGGGGCCAGTGGCACTATTCTAGCCTTGTTCCCTCAAGTTCTCAAACGTGACCTGTCCAGGCTACTGGCCACCATATGCCTGCTCTTCTCAGTGAGCGTAGTCGGCAGCTTCCTCGCGAGCAACCACGTGCCCTTCGATTCCTACCGAATAGCGTATGAGCGGCGGCAGATCATGTACTTGGCTGTGTACTACCTTTCCTTGGCTGTGCCCTTCTTCTTCACAGGGCTCGCGGTAGGCTTTCTCCTGGCGGAGAAACCCGAGCGGGCTGGCAGGACATACTTCGCCAACCTGATGGGCTCCGGTGTTGGCTGCGTTGCGGCGCTGGTGCTGCTATCCATCGTCGGTGGCGAAGGTACGATACTCGTCGCCTCTCTTCTTGGTGCTGTGGCTGCATTGGGCCTGGCCTTTCGCCGCTCTTGGGTGCGTTTCGGCCTGGCCCTGACGCTTGCTCTGTCGCTCGTAGTCTGTCACTTCCGCACTGCGCCAGTCTTCGAGATCAGAATGTCGCCGTACAAGGCCCTTAGCAGCGTACTTCGCTTTCCGGACGCGCGGATCGCTCATCGGGACTGGAACGCGTTCTCGCGAGTCGACGTCGTGGAAAGCGACACGATTAGATCTGCCCCTGGGTTGAGCTACACATATACTGAAGCCCTCCCCTCCCAGAAGGGGGTCTACACCGATGGGGAGAATGTCAGCCCCTTGACCGCAGCTTCTCCGGGCACTGACTTGAGCTTCCTCGATTTCCTTCTCGTCTCCCTTCCGTATGAACTGATCACAGAGCCGCGCGTCCTGGTCCTTGAGCCGGGTGCGGTTCAGGACGTCATGGTCGCTGTGTTTCACGGTGCGTCTGAAGTCGTCGCTGTGGAGAGCAACCCGCTGGTCATCGAAGTCGCCCGAGACAGGTACGGGGACTTCGCCGGCAGTCTATATTCCCTGGACAAGGTGACGGTTGTAGCCGAAGAAGGACGCAGCTATCTGCGCCGCGCTGGTGAACGATTCGACGTGATCCAGATATCTCTGGCCGACAGCTTCAGGCCCATCGGCTCAGGAGCCTACAGCCTGTCGGAGAACTACCTCTACACTAGCGAGGCATTCCTGGACTACTTGAGCCACCTCAAGCCCGGGGGGCTGCTGGTGGTGCACCGCTGGCTCCAGACCCCTCCCAGTGAGAGCGTGCGCGTGCTGACACTGGCACTCTCCGCCCTCGAGGGGATGGGGGTGGACAACCCCCCTCGCCATGTTGTAGCCCTGCGGAGTCTGTACACAGCCCTATTCCTGGTGAAGAGTGAAGAGTTCACTTCTGAGGAGATAGAGATCATCAAGGAGTTCGCCCAGGAGAGGCGTTTTGACCTCACCTACTATCCCGGCATCAATCCCGACGAGACAAACCGGTACAGCATCCTAGAAGAACCGTACTACTACACGGTCTATCGCGACATCCTTGAGAGCCAGGATAGACGGACTTTCTACGCCACATATCCCTTCGACGTGACTCCGCCCTCGGACGACCGCCCGTTCTTCTTCCACTTCTTCCGCTGGCAGCAGACTCCTGATATTCTCCGGGGCTTGGGCAGGACCTGGCAGCCCTTCGGCGGTAGCGGCTACTTTGTGTTGCTGGCGCTCTTCCTCCTGGCACTGTTCGCGTCATCGATCCTGATCCTGCTACCCCTTGGCTTTCTGAGGGGCAAGGGCGAGATCAGGGAGGGAAAGCGTCTGTTCCTCTATTTCCTGCTGCTGGGGATAGGATATCTCTTCGTAGAGATACCACTATTGCAGCGCTTCATCCAGTTTCTAGGCCATCCCGTCTACGCGTTTGCCATCGTCCTATTCGGGCTGCTGACGTTTTCGGGTCTCGGCAGCCTGCTCTCCCCCAGGTTGCCGTTAGTCCCCGTCATGGGGGGCTTGGTGGCCGCTATCGCCTGCTACCCCATCCTCCTACCCCATCTATTCGGATGGTTGCTCGCTGGCGGGCTACTGTTTCGACTCCTCGCTTCTGTCGCCATGTTGGCGCCTCTGGGCTTTCTGATGGGCTTTCCTTTCCCCGCGGGCATCCGGCTGACGGGAAGGATTGCACCTGGCCTGGTGCCTTGGGCCTGGGGGGTGAACGGTTGTGCGTCGGTTCTGAGCTCCATCCTGGCGGTGATGATAGCGGTATCCTACGGTTTCTCCGCAGTGCTCTTCATCGGCGGGGCAGCCTATGTCCTGGCCCTTGCCGCCATCCACGGCGTGGCGACCAGGACCCCTGTGGCACATGTGGCTGGAGCTGCGTAGAAGCAGTGAGTTGGACCAGCGGAGATTGGGGCCGCTAGCGGTCCAGAAGCGCGCGGGGTGGGGGCAAGACAGGGCTCTCCTGGGGATGCCTGTGGCTTCTACCTGAATTTGGCGATGAAATCGTCTATGGGGATAGCGGGCAGGGTTTGAAGCCTGATGCTTCCCCTGGAGGATAGCTCTGCTGAGACCCGGGCGATGGTCGGGTTGTCGGGGGCCTCAACTATGTTGACGAAGTCATACGGACCCAGAGTGGCGTACTGAGAGACCACCTTCACCCCCAAGGCCTCGATCTCTTGATTCACTTCCTTGATGCGATCGGGATTCTCCCTGATGGTCTTTGCCCCCTCATCCGTCAAGGTGCTCAACATGATGTATGTGGCCATTTCCCTGTTCCTTTCGGTACTGCGGTCGTCAGGCCCCCACCCCGCTGATCAGAGGGACTTCCCCAGCCGTCCCAGGGTGCAACGTTTCTCCCTTGCCTCATGGCAACGGTTGCAGACAAGCCTCGAATGGGTGACCATTACGGCGATCAATAGACCCACGTAGGTCGCCAGCGCTATCACTCCACGTATGCTAGAGCGTCCTGAGAGCGCGACAAGTCCTGCCGCAAGCGGTAAGAGCAGTGTGATGCCGACCAGGGTCCAAGCCAGCATTTGCGACCGGGAGTTGCCAAACTCCTCTTCTTCTCGCTTGCCGAAGATGAGGGCGGCTACCTTGCCCAGGCCGGTGCCACAGAGCCGGCCATAGTAGTGACATCTGGTGCAGCCGAAGGCCAGAGATGAGGCCAAGGCGGCCAGTCCAACAACGCCATAGCCTGCAACCGCCCACCGGCCGAAGGGCGCGATGATCATCACACTCAGCACTAGAGCTGCTATGACTTCCGAGATGGTCAGGGCCACCAGCCAGCTTGGATACGTGTCATAGTAGGTCGTCATTCGCATCGTTCAGGGCTTCATAGGGTGTTCTGCCCATGAGTTCAGCCAGTTCTGCGGATAGCTCTTGGATCCAGGCCTCGTCCTCATAGTGGTGCGGCAGAGCGCCATATCTGCGACGGATGTCGCCGTACTTCTCCTCGACAGTCGCCAGTCTTGTATCACTGGTCAGCGCGTCGGCTACGCAGACGATCTTCTCCTCCAGGGTGAGTCGATCCCACCGCTGGTTCCCCGTCTTCAGCTCTCGCAGCTCGTGCTCCGTCAACATCCCTAGCTCTACTCCCTGCTCAAGAGTCCGCCCCTTCAGGATGTGCACCAGGCAGATGCGTCCTTCCTGCTCGTGGCCTTCTGCTCGGGCCAGCAGATAGCCCTCGATGCCGTGGCGGAGGTTGTGGCCACGGCTGCGCCCCAAGTCATGCAGCAAACCCAGGACCGCGGTCTGCTCCACGTCCACCTGGTGACCCTGCTCCGAGATAAGCTTTGCCAGACGTCGTGATGCAGCGCTGACCTCCACGCAGTGACCAT
>CAZNMJ010000227.1:2484-5446 GCA_964573815.1 uncultured Anaerolineales bacterium | reverse complement strand
GTCGGTGGATAGAAGGTCATAGTATTCGTAGGCCGCTGCAACGCCCCACCCCAGACCTGATGTGCCTCATCTACGAGATGCACCAGAGCCACATAATCCTCGGACAGACTCACCAGAGGTTGCCAATAAAGGGTGACGTGGATCCAGCCGCTGGGAGGGTGATAGGTATCGTCGGTGGCCGAAAATGCCTCGCCGTCCAACTCGTACGCGACGAGGCGCACTGTCCCGTTGTAGACAGCCTCCGCAGGAATCGCAGTGCTTGGTATCTGCGTCAGCCGGTACTGGCCCGCGTATGCTTTGACCTCTACGCCAGGCGGATATTGCTCCGTCACTACGGGAAAGTTGGCCGCGAGCCAGCCCTCCACTGTTCGATTCGGGTCTGCCCACTCGGTGTGGGACTGCACCAGCCACACGGTGTCGAACCCTCTCAAGCCCTCTAGGGTTGCGCCGACATCAGCTCCGCTGGCTAGCGGCCCCCCAAAGGGCGCGAAGACGGGCACCTCCCCCTCGTAGTAGTAGCCAAACGGTATACGCGTGTATTCCACATGACACACCGCCGCATCTCCCGAGCGCTCATGCCGCTCCACGTAGCGTGCGGCCGCCCGCCACTCCTCCTTGCGATACTCCAGGTTCCAGTTGAAGCGCAGGCCATGAGAGAAGAACCCCACGGTCAGAAGCAACGAGATGACCCCTGCCGCCTTGGAGAAAGAAGCCGCCTTGTCTACACCCGCAGCAAGAGCCAGGATGAAGGGCGCCACGATAACGATCAAGTAGTACACCGTGAAGATCTGTTGTCGAAACGAAAGGAGATAGGCCAGGAGAAGGGGTACAAACAAAGACAACGTCAAGAAGGCACTGGTCCGCATGTCCGGCCCATGCCATCGGCGGGCGCCGGTCCCTGCACGGGGCACATAGAGGAGAAAGAGTCCTCCCAAGACGAAGACACTCGACACAGCCAGCACAAGAGCAAGACCGCCCTCCGACAATGGTGCCAGCCATATGGTGAAAGCTTCCAGACACGCCGTCACCATGGCCAGCAGGCTCAGCCAGGGCCGCCAGGAAGGTGCAGCACCACTCAGTTCCCAGGCTCGAAGCAGCCAGGGTGCGAAACAAAGTAGGCTCAATCCCCAGGCCAAGACACCTCTCCACAGAACGTCCCGGTGTCGAGAAGGAAAGAGAACGAGGAAGAGAAGCTGGGCAGGCAAGAGGAAGGCAGCGTACAGATGGGTGTACAGGCTGGCTACCGTCACGACGATGTAGCTGGCCCACCAGTACCAACGGGGAGTCTGCAGCGCGCGCACGAAGCAGTACAGGGACCACACGGCCAGAGTCGCCACCAGGGCGTACATTCTCGCTTCCTGAGAGTACCAGATCAGGAACGGGTTCAGAGCGGCCAGGAAAGTCGCGATCAGCGCCACACGGGCGGAGAACAGACGCTTGCCCAGCAGGTAGATACCTGGGACATAAAGCGTTCCAAGCAGAGCGGAGAAGAGGCGTACTGCCGCTTCCCCGGTGCCGAAAACCCTCATCCACACGTGCAGGACAAGGTGATAGAGAGGAGGATTGGGCTCCTGGAGGGACATCCCCTGTTCGAAGATCTCGGCGAGAGGAAAGCTAGCGAGATAGACGCTGACGGCCTCGTCCAGCCAGAGGCTGTGGAATGTCAGTCCGTACAGGCGCACGCCGAAGCCCATAAGCAGCAGGACGCAAAAAGCCCACCTGACTTGCGGGCTCCTTGACGGCAACGCAGACGGTCTTCCTTCGGTGTCAATCATGGCGCACCAAGGACATGCAAGGTACTTGTCGCGAGAGCATTGTCTCCCCCCCGGCAACAATACTCAACGGAGGCAGCCTTCCTGGCCGCTGGGCCACGGAAGGCCAACCAACGTGCTAATACTACCGAGCGTGGATTATGGGCCAAGGCGGGACCGGGCCGCAACATTGGAATGTCCTGGCGGGATCGGACACATTGACAAGGCACACCTGCCAATAGAGGGTTTCTTCCACACCACGGCCCTGCAAGTAGTCCGCTTTCCAATGACCACCCTCCTCGCGCGGAGGGGAATCCAGCGGCACAGGAAGGTGGGTCCAAGTAGCCTCAGCCCCTTTGAACCTGATGCCCCACTGCCACCCCGAGGGGACTGCGTGTGGGTTCGAATCCCACTCCAGGGTGAAGACGCGGCTGGGATAAGCCTGAGAGGGAACGTTGATACTTATTGCCGGGCAGCTTATCGGCGTACGCGTTGGTGTTGCGGGCACCGGCGTGGGCGGCTCGGGCGTACGAGTTGGCGTTGGCGGCGCAGGCGTAGGCGGTACCGACGTGTGAGTTGGTGTTGCCGGCACAGCCGTCGGGGGTACTTGTGTCTCAGTCTCCGTTGGCGGTGCCAGTGTCTCAGTTGGCGTTGGCGGCGGTACGGTGAACGTAGGAGGCGGTGGCGCAACGATTATGCTGACGCCCACCGCGTCGCTCATCACATGATCCCGGTTGTACGCGTAGACCAGGAGAGTGTGGGAACCAGGCGCTGTTGGCGTCCAGCGTAGCGTTCCTGTCATTGACGGCTGGCCCTCGGGCTGATAGCTCCGGTCCACTGCCACTATCCGCCCGTCAGCCTCCAGCTCCACGCGCAGTACGGCAACCTCATCGACGGCGCGATATTGGACCTCCACTTCCTCTCCCAGTTCCACTTGACTGCCACTGGGTGGGGAGAGAATCTCCACCATCGGCTTCCTTGCCTCCCCGGTTCCCAAATCTATGGTGCAGGCCAATGCCCCTGCAGCCAGCAGCACCACCATTGCTGAGAGCATCTTACGGCGATTTGGCACTGAAGCGCCTCCTTTACAGTGGACTTGCTCCGCTTCCAAGGGGATTCCTCACACTGTCTACGATTGCGGAGGGCAAGCACTGCAGAACGATACCACGGTTTGGCCCTCCTGGCAACGCCACCCCACACTTGTTGAATCA